>JBKPRZ010000073.1:0-3641 GCA_046734815.1 Myxococcota bacterium
GCCGCCCACCGCCACAATCGCGACGAGTCGAAGCAAGATACGCGAACGCTTCATGAGGAGTCCTTTCTAACGGTCCGTGAAATCTATGTGAAGCCTGCGTGTGCGCAATGGAAGGTCAGAACGCCGCACCGGCCTGGAAAACCAGCGCCCAGTACCTATCCAGCACGTCGTTGCCGAACGGCAGGAAGAACTGCCTGGGGAAGTTGTGTCCGGCAAGCCCCCGCTCGACCTGCACGGTCAGGCGCGTCCCGCGCCAGTGCCCGGCGTTCAGGCCGGCCATGGCCTCGAAGAACAGGTCCGATCGGATGTCGAGGTCGGGATCCAGCACCCCGGCGGTGGCGAAGGCCTCCAGGTACAGCGCCCCTGGCTCGAGACCACCCAGGCGGTAGGCGGCCAGGGCGCGGCCGCTGGCGAAGCGGTTGGTGTCGGGGGCCTGGCTCTCGGCCAGCAGCACGGCGGCGGCGGGAGCGGCGGCGTCGAACCAGCTGTTGCCCGCCAGCAGATCGGCCCACAGGCGCAGGCCGGTGCGGACGAAGGTGAAGTCAGCAGTGAAGTCGAGCACGCCCGCCCAGAAGGCGCGCTCGCGGAAGGCGGCCAGCGCCCCCTCGCCGCGGCTGCCCGCGTAGGTCACCCGGCGCTGACCGGCCAGCCCGATCTCCATGCCGCTGGGCTGCACGGACAGGCGCGCCACCGCGGTGGCGTCGCCGGGTCCACGCATCGACATGGGGTCGCCCTCGTATTTGCCCCAGCGCACGGACTGGAACACCCCCAGCACCGCGGCCGGGTCCCAGTAGCCGCCGCCCTGGATGCCACCCATCACCCCCTCGCGCCGTCCGGTCAGCAACATCCGGTCGGACAGCAGCTCCTCCAGCCAGCCCCGGCGGGCCAGCGGCAACATCCAGGAGGATTCCATGGTGAAGGCGGAGATCGGCATCTTGAAGCGCCCCACCCGCGCCAGCCAGCGCTTGTCCTTGGCCTGCAGGTAGGCGTCCTTGATGTCCGGACTGCCGGCGAAGTCGGCCGACAGCACCAGCTGCACACCGTCGAGGATGCGGGCGCGCAGAGCCGCCCGCGCGTCGGGCACCGAGGGGGTCAGCCCCCGCTGCTCGACGAGGCCGGCGCCCTGATTCACCTGGGCGCGCTGGTAGTCCAGGCGCGCGAAGACCCGCCCGCGCAGCTGGATGCGATCTTTCAGCTGCTCGATCAGGCCGCGCGCGCTCAGCTCGGGCTGGGCCAGCGCCGGCGTGGCCAGCAGCAGCACCGGGGCGATCGCCAGCCACCGCGCACAGCCGGCATGTGGAAAACGGCTTCCGGCAGAAGGCGGGTGGCGATACATGGGCGTGGGAGCGCTGGACCGTGACCGCCCGCTCGTTGCAACCTGCAGGGGCGACTTTCTCTTAGTGGCTAGAAAGCCTCGATCAGGTCACAGAAACCGTCAATTACATTGCGGAACCCTGAGAGGGGTTCCGCGCGATCGTATTGCCTCATTTTTGCCGGTGGGCGAGAAAGGGCACAGCATGAAGCGTCGGACATTCCTCGACCTCGCCGCCTCGACGACGGCGCTCACTCTGGGGCCGGTACGCGGCACGCTGGGCGCTGCGCGGCCGGGCGGAAATCGCCTGCCGATCACGCTGGCGCGCGCGAAGGCGGCACCCGGCCGGATCGTGCCGGTGGACCCGAAGGCGCCGGCCTGGCGGCGCGTGAAGCTCGACCGGCGCTGGGAGGGCGGGGTCTGCCGCGCGCGGCTGACCAACCCGGGGCCCCGACCGGTGCGGGTGCGCGAGATCGTGCTGTTCGCGCTGACCCACGATGTGCCGCCCGAGACGGGCTTTTACGGCGAGAGCTTCCAGATGCTGTCGCAGACCGGCGGCACCGTGGGCGCGCCCGAGCTGATGGGTTACGACGAGGTGAAGCACTACCGCGTCCCCCAGGCCGAGGGCGTGCGCCACGCCGTGACGGGCCTGTGCACCTTCACGCCGCCGGGCGCTGACCCGATCGCCATCGGTTTTTCCTCGTGCCGCCGCTTCATCGGACGCTTCTACCTGCGCGAGGGCGCGCTGGAGGCGGTGCTGGACGCCGAGGGGCTGGAGCTGGGGCCTGGCCAGAGCTGGGACCTGGAAGAGCTGGTCTTCGCCACCGGGCCGGTGCGCGAGGCGCTGCTGGTCCAGCTGGCCGACCGGATCGCCGCGAACCACCCCCCGCTCAAGGTGCCCAGGCCGCCCACCGGCTGGTGCTCCTGGTATTGCTTCGGCCCGCGGGTGACCGCCCAGCAGGTGCGCGACAACCTGGACTTCATCGCCCGCGAGCTGCCCGCCCTGCGCTACGTGCAGATCGACGACGGGTACCAGCCGGCCATGGGCGACTGGCTGGACACCGGGCCCGCCTTCGGCGGCGACGTCAAGGGCGTGCTCCAGCAGATCAAGCAGCGCGGGTTCGAACCGGCGATCTGGGTGGCGCCATTCGTGGCCGAGGCGGGCTCGAAGGTCTTCCAGCAGCACCCCGACTGGTTCATCAAGGGCACCGAGGGCGAACACGCGGGCAAGCCCCTGCCGGCCAACGCGGTCACCTTCGGCGGCTGGCGGCGCGGGCCCTGGTACGCGCTCGACGGCACGCACCCCGAGGTGCTGGCCCACCTCGAGAAGCTGTTCCGGACCATGCGCGAGCAGTGGGGCTGCACCTACTTCAAGCTGGACGCGAACTTCTGGGGCGCCATGCACGGCGGCCAGCACCACGACGGCAAGGCCACCCGGATCGAGGCTTACCGGCGCGGGATGCAGGCGATCCTCAAGGGGGCCGGCAACAGCTTCATCCTGGGCTGCAACCACCCCATCTGGGGATCCTTCGGGTTGATCCACGGTTCGCGCAGCTCCGGCGACGTCAAGCGCACCTGGGCCACCTGGAAGAAGATCACCCGCCAGAACCTGAGCCGGAACTGGCAGAACGGGCGGCTGTGGTGGAACGATCCGGACGCGGTGGTGCTGTCGGGCGATCTGCCCGAGGAGGAGTACCGCTTCCACGCCACCGCGGTGTTCGCCTCGGGCGGCATGATCCTCTCGGGCGACGATCTCACCAAGCTGCCCGCCGCGCGGCTGGCGATGCTGCGCAAGCTGCTGCCCCCCACGGCGCGGGCGGCGCAGTTCGAGGACCAGAGCCTGCGGGTGGGCAAGGTGACGCTCCCGGACGGCGGCACCGCGCTCTGCCTGTTCAACGACGAGGACCAGCCGCGCGCGCTGACGGTCCGCCTGGACCAGCCCAGCGAGGTCACCGACTTCTGGACCGGGGGCTCGCTGGGCAAGAAGGAGGGGCAGCTGGAGCTGACCTTGCCTCCGCACTCGGCCCGGCTGCTGACGTGTCGCGCGAGCCGCGGGGTCTAGTCATATCGAGGGGGCCGCGACCGGGTTTGGCCATGTCTTTTCAGCCGTTTTGGTAGGCCGCGCTGGCAGTGACTTTTATTGGAGACAGCTAGTCACTTTCCTGCAATATGTACGCGGCTGTAAGAGGGATGACTCGAGGCCTCACGAGAACATCCCGCTTCCGAGCTGAGCTGTATGAGGCGGGGAGCAGCCCCTTCCCCCTCCTCGGCCGGAGTTCCGATCCAATGGAGGTCGTCATGGCTGTTGCCCGAGAACCGCTCGCCGTCG
>JBKPRZ010000074.1:0-14222 GCA_046734815.1 Myxococcota bacterium
CTGCAGGCGGGCGGCGAACTCGGCCGCGCTGGGGGGCCGCCGGGCCCGCTCGCCCGACAGGGCCGACTCGACCAGCTCGACGACCGCGGGCGGGGCCTCCGGGCAGACGCTGGCCAGGGGCGCGCGGTTGCCAGCCACCACCTTGGTCAGCACCTCGACCGTGTCTTCCGAATCGAAGGGCCGGCGGCCGCTGATCATCTCGTACAGGATGACGCCCATCGCCCACAGGTCGGCGCGCGCGTCGATGTTCGCGTCCGCCAGCGCCTGCTCGGGAGCCATGTACATGGGCGTGCCCAGGGTGAAGCCCACCTGGGTCCCGGTCTTGCGCTTGCCGGTGCTGGCCAGCGCCTTGGCCACGCCGAAGTCCAGGATCTTGGCGATCTCGCGCCCGCCCGGCGCCTGGGCCAGGAAGATGTTGTCCGGCTTCAGATCGCGGTGGACCAGCATCGAGGCGTGCGCGGCCTCCAGTCCCGACAGCACGTCCAGCGTGATCAGCGCCGCGCTCCGGACGTCCAGCTTCTTGCAGCGGTCGAGCCGGTCCGCCAGCGTCTCGCCGTTGAGCCGGTCCATGACGAAGTAGAGCGCGCCGTCCGGCGTCTGCCCCATGTCGGTCACGCTGACGATGTTGGGATGGCCCAGCGCCGCGGTCGCGCGCGCCTCCGCCTCGAAGCGGTCGCGTCGTTCCTCCATCTGGGCGAGCTCGGGGCGCAGCACCTTGATGGCGACCGACTTCTGCAGCAGCGGGTGCTGCGCCTCGTAGACGATCCCCATGCCGCCCTCGCCCAGCGGCCGCACCACCCGGTACTTGCCGTCGAGCATCGCCCCCGGCGCAAGTGGCTCCGCCTTCCCCAGTCCTTCTTCCATGGGCCGTCGTCTCTTTTCATCGACCGCCGCCGCGCCCGGCTTGAACCCGGTCTGCCGCGACGCCCGCAACGGGCCGGGACGGGCCCGAGGAGGTCTAGGCAATCTGGCCCATGTCCGACCGGGCCGCGCCTCCCTACCCTGTCTCCATGGAGGCAACGCCCATGAAAACCAACCTGGCCCCGGTCGGCGACGAAGGCGGGACCCACGACCTGCGCGCGCTGTCGGCGCGCGAGCTGGCCGCACGCATCCGGCGCGGGGAGGTGTCGGCCGCGCAGGCGGTCGAGGCGTACATCGCCCGGCTGGAAGACGTGAACCCCGGCCTGAATGCGCTGGTGGTCCGCCGCTACGATCAGGCCCGCCAGGAGGCGCACGAGGTCGATCGGCGGCGGGCGGCCGGTCAGCCGCTGGGACCGCTGGCGGGCGTTCCGGTGACAGTGAAGGAATGCCTGGACCTCACCGGCACCGCCGCCACCTTCGGCATCCCGTCGCGCCGGGCCGCCACCGCCGCCGCCGACGAGAAACACGTGGCCCGCCTGCGCGCGGCGGGGGCCATCGTGCTGGGCAAGACGAACGTCGGGCAGCTGCTGCTGATGGTGGAGACCGACAACCCGCTGTACGGTCGCACCAACCACCCGCAGGATGCCGCGCGCAGCCCCGGCGGCTCCTCGGGGGGCGAGGCCGCGCTGCTGGCGGCGGGCGCCACCGCGCTGGGACTGGGCACGGACCTGGGCGGCTCGGTGCGCGTGCCCGCCGCCTTCTGCGGGGTGGTGGGCTTCAAGCCCACCGCCGGCCGCTGTGACGACCCGGGCCGGTTCAGCTGCCCGGTCGGGCAGCGGGCGGTGGCCAGCCAGGTGGGCGTGCTGGGCCGTAGCGTGGATGACGTCGCCCTGGGTCTGGAAGTGATCAACGGCGGCGCGCGGCCGGCGCCGGACGGCTCGCTGGCTCCGGCCATGCCGCTGCTCGATCCAGCGGCGGTGAATCTGGCGGGCCTGCGGGTGGCCTTCTATACCGACGACGGGACCTTCACCCCCGCGCCAGCTGTGCGCCGGGCGGTGCGGGAGGCGGTGGCCGCGCTGGAGGCACGCGGCGCCCGGGTGCAGGCCTGGTCGCCACCCGACCCGGCCCGCGCCCGCGACCTGTTCTTCGGCGTCCTGGGTGCCGACGGTTTCGCCGGCTGCCGGCGCGCCCTGGGCAAGGACCGCCGCGACCGGCGCATCGCCGGCATCGAGATGGCCCTGCGCTCGCGCCGGCTCACCCACCTGGCGCTGCGCCTGTCGGGACGCCGCCGCCTGCAGCGCGAGGTGGTGGCCAACTACGGCCACACCGACACCGACCACTACTGGTCGCTGGTGGAGGCCGTCCTCGACTACCGGGCCGAAGCCGAGCGCGCCTTCGCGGGCCACGACGTGCTGGTGGGACCACCCAATCCGCTGCCCGCGTTCCGTCACGGCGCCGCCGAGGAGCTGGTGCTGGCCGGGGCCTACAGCTGCCTGCACAATGTGCTCGGCTGGCCAGCCGGGGTGGTGCCGGTGACCCGGGTCGCTGCCGGGGAGGAATCGGACCGCCCGTCCAGCCGGGATCCGATGGAGCGCGCCGCCCGCGAGACCGAACGCGGTTCGGTGGGTCTGCCCGTCGGTGTGCAGGTGGCGGCCGCGCCCTGGCGGGAGGACCTCGCCCTGGCCGCCATGCGGGCCATCGTCGGTGGGCGCAACGGTCATTGACCCGCATTTGCGGCGTCGCCCGACTGCCGCCGGTCCCGCCACGGACGCAGCTGAGCTGATGCGGGCAACAGGCGGCAGGAGGGGAACGGTAGATGGCCGAAGCGGTGGGCACTGGATGGCGACCTCGGAGGGACGTCGCCGCGCCGCCCGACCGCCACGCGCAGCCAATGCGCGTGCGCCCTCCCCAGTCGGGTCTGCGGATCGGACAGCTGGCGGGCATCGAGCTCCGGATCGACTGGAGCCTGGCCATCGTTTTTTGGCTGATCGTCGGCAACCTGGGGCTGGGGTTGCTGCCCACGCTTCATCCGGGCTGGGCCCCCGCCCTGCGCTGGACGATCGCGGTCGCCGCCGCGCTTCTGTTCTTCGCCTCGATCCTGGTGCACGAGCTGGCCCACGCCCTGGTGGCGCGTGCGCGCGGGGTTCCGGTCGAGGGAATCACCCTGTTCATCTTCGGGGGCGTCGCCCGCATGGGCGCCGAGCCGAAGTCACCGGCGACGGAATTCCTGATGGCGGCGGTGGGACCGCTGACCAGTCTGGTCATCGGGCTGCTCTGCCTGCTGATCGCCGGCACCTCGCTCCCGGCCGGCACCACCGGCATCCACGCGCTGGCGCTGTCGCGGCTGGGGCCGGTGGCGACGGTGTTGATGTGGCTCGGTTCGGTGAACATCACCCTGGCGGTGTTCAACTGCCTGCCCGGCTTCCCGCTGGACGGCGGCAGGGTGCTGCGAGCTGTGTTGTGGTGGCTCACCGGAAACCTGCGTCAGGCCACCCGCTGGGCCACCGGGATCGGCCGGGCGTTCGCCTGCCTGCTCATGGTGGCCGGGTTGATGATGCTGTTCGGGTTCTCGGTGCCGTTTCTCGGCCGGGGCTTCGTCCAGGGACTGTGGCTGCTGTTCATCGGCTGGTTCCTCAACAACGCGGCCCTGCGCAGCTACCAGCAACTGGTGATGAGCGAGACGTTGACCGAAGTCCCGGTCGGGCGGGTCATGCGCAAGAACCCGCAGACCGTGCCGCCGGAGCTGTCGGTCAGCGGCCTGGTGGATCGCTTCCTGGACACGGCCGATCACTGCCTGGCGGTGATGGACGGGCCGGTCTTCCGTGGCCTGGTCTGCGAGACCGATCTCGGCAAGATCAGCCGGCAGGGCTGGGACACCACACCGGTCGAGCGGATCATGACGCCGGTCGGCGCTCTGGTGATCGCGCGCCCCGACGAGCCGGTGGCCGAGGCCCTGCGCCGCCTGGCCGAGAACGACGTCGACCAGCTGCCCGTGATCGAGGACGGAGCCCTGCGCGGCCTGCTCCGCCGCGGAGACATCATCCGCTGGCTAGAGCTGTCGGGTGGCCCCGCCGCGCGCGCGGTGTGATGCGGGCCGACCTGCCGGTGCCGCCGAAAAGGCCTTGCCTGCGCACCGCCTTCGATCCACCTCAAAAGGGATGGGCTGTCTCTCGGCGACAGCGAACGTGTGGGTGTGCGTCGCGCTGCTGCCGGCGGCCTCCTGTGCCTCCGCCCCGCCCGCCGCCCTGCTGACGCCCGATCAGGCCCGTGACTGCGTGTTCGACCAGCGCAGCCGCGTCGAGGCGGCCAGGGTCACCGGCAACCTGGCCGCCGTGCGGGAGCACCGGGCGGCCGCCCGGCGCTGCCTCAGCCTGCTGCGCGACGGAGGGACGACGACGCCCCAGCAGGCGCTGCACCTGGCGGACTCGCACGCCCGCCGGGCCGAGGTCCTGCAGGAGATCGGACTCGAGCGGTTCGTTCCGGCCGAGCTGAGCCGGGCCGCACGCTACGAGGAGTTCGCGCTGCGCAGTGGCATCCTACCCCCGTCTGCCCTGCAGTCGCGGGCCGAGCTACACCGGGAATGGGCGGCCGACGTCCACAAGCTGGGCTGGGTCATGATCGCCCGCCATCACACGCAGCGGGCCGAACGCGTCGAGCGGCGCCTGCGCGGCGGGCTGCCGCCCCCGGCACCCTGACCCGCCCCCCTCACGGCGGTATCGAGCCGCCGTCAGCCGAAGATGCCGGTCAGCGGCTTTTCCACGTATTGCGGGTCGCCCCAGGTGGGCGTGGGGACGCCCCAGGCCTCCAGGGCCGGCATCCAGAAGTCGTTCACATAGCGGTCGGGCGCCACGTTGATGTGCTGGCCGGTGTTCATCTTCAACCAGCGGCCGCCCGCCAGCAGCAGCGGATACCAGGGGCTGTGCCCGTCTCCGTCGGCGCACTCGCTGTACAGCATGGCGAAGACGTTGTCGAGCATGGTGGTGCCCGTGCCTTCGGGCACCTTGGACAGGTCGGTCAGGAACCGAGCGGCGGCGCCCAGGAACAGCGCCGACACCTCGCCCTTGGCCAGCAGGGCGTCGGGCGACTTCCCGTTGTGCGAGCAGCCGTGACCGTCCCCGCGGAAGTTGAAGCTGGGCGGGGTGAAGTAGTTGTGGACCTGGTCGTTGTTGTTGCCGTTGCCACAGGTGAAGCTCGCCACCCGGGTCAGGTCGGACTGGAAGGCGCAGCGGATGATCCCCAGCATGTTCTGATGGACCTCGCGCACGCGGCTCTCGTAGCTGCCGGCCGGCTCGGCCACCAGGGTGGGCGGGTTCAGCGCGCCGGTCATGGGCGCCATCGAAGAGATCCGGCTCTCCAGGCTGCGGATCGAGGTCAGCTGCGCGTCCAGCTTGGACCGCTGGCCCGCCGGCACCTTGCTCTGCAGCCGGGCGATGTCGCCGCGAACGAAGTCCAGGATGCTGCGCCGGTTGGCCTGCTGCCGCTGGAAGACCACCGGATCCACCCCCGGCATCATCGCGCCGCCGAAGACGTTGTTGAACGCCACCTGGGTGCGAGCCTCGGGGGCCAGCGGCTTGTCGTGGTCGGCGTAGGAGATCACCTTGAGGCAGATCGGGCCCGAGCCGGGCATCGAGCGCGGCGAGGCCGCCAGCTGCAACGACGGGAAACGGGTGGGCGCCCCGCCGGGCACCAGCGCATCCCGCAGCAGGTCGGGCCGCTTGGCCAGCAGCTGCTGATCGATCGAGGGGGTAGCGGCGGTGATCTGCTTGGCGTTCGGCGGATCGAATTCCGGCTTGGCGTCCACCATGGGCACCGGGACGTAGCCGGTGGTCATGAACACCATGCCCTGGGTGTGCTTGTCGCCGTTGATCTTCTGCTTGCGGTCGCCGCGGGTCAGCCCGTGGATGGTCAGGCAGCTGCTGCGGATCGGCGCAAACAGCTCGAGCAACGGCGAGGCGGTGTAGCTGGGGCCGCTTCCGCCGGGCAGCCAGGTCCACTTCGAACCGGCCCCGAACCCGCCGGCCGTGCCCGGCTGCCCACCCATCACCGTCCCGCACGGGTAGTGGAGCATGAAGAACCGTCGGGGCGCCTGGCCGGTCTCGGCCTCGGCCACCAGCGGCCGCACGAAGATGGCGGCGCCGGCGCCGGCCAGCCCGGCCAGGAAGGGTCGCCGGGCGATGGGAATGCGTTTCTTGTCGTTCATGGACGCTGCCTCGCTACCGCCGGATGCGGGTGACGAATCCCGGCGACGTCGCCAGGCCCCGGAAGAGATCGGTGAAGGAACCGCTCTTGTAGAACCGGTCCCAGACCTTCTGCAGGTCGCAGGCGTTCAACGTGTCGGCGTCGGTGCCCAGGGCGTAGCGGGTCAGCCAGCGCGCGGCACAGGTGGCCACCCGGCGGTTGGGACCGTCGCTGTTCAACCGCGCCGCCAGATCGGCCACCCCCGACAGCGGGCCCTTCAGGTCCGGGCCGACGGTCTCGGGAATGACGGTCGAGCTGTCGATCGGCGTGGCGGTGGCCTGCCAGACCGGCTTGCCCGAGGCGTCCTTGACCACCTGCCGGTTGGGGCTGAACCGGCCGATGGCGTCGTACGACTGGAAGGCCAGGCCGAAGGTGTCGAACTTGTGGCAGGCACCGCACGACAGCTCGGCCCGCTTGGCCACCAGCTCGCGTTCGGTGCCCATCATCATGGCCGCCTGCTCGAAGGCGTCGGCCGGCGGATCGGGGATCGCGCCGACGTCACCCCCGCACAGCAGCTGCTCGAAGACGAACAGACCGAGGTGGATGGGATCGCTCAGCGCCGCCCGCTTGTGGGCCGCTGCCAGGAAAGCGGGCTGGCTGAGTATGCCGGCGCTCCGTTCCGGCCGGGTGGTCGTCACCGCGGTCAAGGTGGCGCTGGTGCCGCCGGGGATGCCGTAGACGGTGCTGATGTCCTTGTTCACGAACATCTTGCTGGAAGAGAACAGGTCCCACAGCTTGCCCGAGCTGACCACGTCCTTCACGAAGGCGCGGCCGCTGCGGTAGACCGAATCGCGCACCGCCGGCGTGTAGACGTCGAACAGGGTGGTGTCCTTGTCGCGGTCGGGGACCCGTTCGGTCCACAGCCAGTACGACACCTTGCGGGCCAGGTTCTCCTGCGCGGCCGGCAGCGCCATCAGCCGATCCACCTCGCGGGCCAGCACCTCGGGCGAGCTGATGGTGCCGTCCTGGGCCCGCGCCCACAGGGCATCGTCCGGCGCCGACTCGAGGAACAACATGCTGATGGCGGTCACGGTCTCGTAGGCCGTCAGCAGCGGTCGCTCGCCGGAACCCGGACCGAGCTCGGTGCGAAACAGGAACGAGGGGGACTGGAGCACCGCCTGCAGCAGCACGCCGAACGCCGCCGCCGGACCGCCGTCGAGCGCCCCGGTGTACAGCGCCTTCAGCGCGGAGACCTCGTCCGCCTCCACCGGCCGCCGCCACAGCCGCGCGACCTTGTTCTGGATGAAACCCTCCAGCTGATCGGGCGTGGCCGCCGCCGCCGAGCCGACCAGCGCCTGCATCTTCGGGGCGGCCGTGGCCAGACGGGCGACGTCCTGGGCCGCCCGCTCGTAGTTCTGGGCCATGTTGTCGTTGAACACGACTCCGGTGTCCGAGAAGTTGCTGAACTCGCCGGCGCCATCCGACCCGGACGTGATCTCCGCCTGCGCGCCGGTCAGCCCGATGCCCAGCACGTCGCGGACCATGTTCACGTATTCCTCGTCGGTGATCTGCCAGATGCGCGCCGCCGAGAAGGCGGTCTCGCCCGGATCACAGGAAGCCGGGCTCCAGCGGCCGGTGCCCGGATCGACGCCGGCCGCCCGGGGTGCCGGCGGTGTTTCGGGGACGGCGTCCTGGACCACGCCGAGGCACCCGGCCGGCGCCAGCGCCGCGACGACGACGGACAGAGCTGCTCTCACGATCCTGAAATGATGCGAACGCCGTACTGTCACTCGACCTTCCAGCATCGAAGCTCCTGGCTCAGAGCGGCCACGCCACCACCTTCACCCCGTGATCGGTCCCCCTGAGCCTTTCCACGGAACGGCACCCCCCTTGTTCCACAGGGTGCACTGCGCGACGGGCCGATGCCGGATGGGCAGACGCGCGACGGCGGGGCAGATCCAGCGCCATCCGCAGGCATCCTGTCGTCCGGGCGACGGGCCCCCCAGAAACACCGGCGGCGCCGGGGTCCAGCGGAGGCCCCACGGCGCCGGCGATCAGAAACGAGCTCGAAGAATCCTAGTGGCTACGTGCGGTCGGGGAGACTCGAACTCCCACAATCTTTCGATCACCAGAACCTGAATCTGGCGCGTCTACCAGTTCCGCCACGACCGCGTGAGCGCAAGAACATAGAGGCCCGACGGCGCGAGGTCAAGCCTCAGCGGGGTCGGGCCCGCAGGCGGGAAAGCTCGTTCTTCAGCGACGAAACTTCCACCTCCCGCCGACGGACAGTGGCCTCCAGGTCGATGAGCGCCTTCTCTGCCCGCTGGGCCCGCTCGACGGCCTGGTCGCGCTCCAGGGTGAGCGCCTCCAGGGCGTCCTGGGCGTCCGAGCGCTGCTCGAGCAGGCGGGTGCTCTGGCGCCGCAGCTCGGACAGGGCCAGGTCCCGGCGATCGGCGACCTCCTGGACCGCCAGCAGCTGCTCGCGTAGCTCGTCGCGCTCGGCGTCCAGGGCCTTCTGCCAGGCCGCCCGGCGGGTCAGCTCGGCTCGCAGGCCATCCAGCGGGATCAGAAGCGACTCGGACACCGGCGCAGCGGCAGCCGCCTCGCCACAGAACAGGAGGTCGTGGGTGGGCCGGGCAGCCAGCCGGTCCAGATCCCCGCCGATGGCGATGTCGTCGGTCCCGGCAGCGAAGAAGGCCACCCCCACGAAGGCGTTTTCGGTCACCAGATCGGTCCGTCCGAAATACCGCCCCAGCGCCGCGCGCAGGCCCTCTCGCGCGCCCTCACCGGCCGCGCCGCGCTGCGTGCGCAGCACCAGCATCCCATGCGGCTGCAGCAAACGCCGGATCTCGGTCAACCATCGATCCAGCCCTGCGCCCTCCCCCTCGCCCGCGGCCCCCGGCGCCGGCAACCCGGACAGGCACAGCACCACCTCCGTGCTGGCGTCAGCCACCGGCAGCGACGGCGCCTCCAGGCCGAAGCAGGCCACCTGGCCGGCCCCGGCGCGCTCCAGCCGCACCTGCGAGTCGAGCAACAGCGGACCGATCTCCACCACCGACCGGCCGGTCAGCAGCGGTGCCAGCAGCTGGTACACCGCCACCGCCGCCAGCGACCCCTCGGTCCGTGGCGCCAGCGCCGAACCGGCCTCGCTGCCCGTTGCCGGCTGCGTGTCCATCCCAGGTGCCTCCACCGAAGCGCGCACGAGATCCCCAGCCCTACCAGAATATCAGTTCCGCTCCGCCGGCGCGCGCGCAACCCGCGCGAGAGGCCTTCGAGTGCGGTACTGTTCACCTCTTCATGCGCCGGACCCTCACGAGGCTGCTGCCCTGGCTGATCACCGCGGGCATGCTGGCCTATCTCTTTCACCGCTTGCCGGTGCAACAGGTGCTGGACGCGGCCAGGCACGCCGCCCCCTGGACCATACCGGCGCTGGCGGCGATCGTGCTGGCCGTCTACCTGGCCGACTGCTTCGCCATCTGGAAGACCTTCGGCTGGTTCGTCGCCCCGCTCACTGTCCGCGAGACCCTCACCCTGCGCGGAGCCACCTACCTGCTGGCGCTGGTCAACTACTCACTGGGCCAGGGCGCCTTCGTCTATTTCCTGAACCGCACCCGCGGCGTCCCGCTGGTGCGCGGAGCGGGCGCGGTGCTGCTCATCATGGGCATCAACGTGCTGGTGCTGCTCCTGCTGTCGTCGCTGGGGCTGGTGCTGGGCGCCCAGAGCTTGCCGGCGGTCAAGACCGTGGTCTCGGTGGCCTGGGCGGGCCTGGCCTTCTATGTCGCCGTCCTGCTGTGGCGCCCGCGCTGGCTGGTGCAGCGACCGGTCCTCGACCTGCTGCTGACCGCCGGCATCCGCGGACACCTGCGCGCACTGGCGGTGCGCGTCCCACACGTGGCCACCCTGCTGGTCCTCAACCACGTCGCCTTGCACGCCTTCGGCGTCCAGGTACCGGCGCTGCAGTCCCTGCTCTGCTTCCCGGTGGTGCTGTTCATCGCGGTGCTCCCCATCTCCATCCAGGGGATCGGCCCCACCCAGGGCGTGATGATCTTCTTCTTCGCCCGCTATGCGCCCAGCCCGGCCACCGTCCTGGCGGCCAGCCTGGGTTGCCAGGCCATCGGCTGGTGCGTGCAGGTCGCACTGGGGCTGATCTGCATCCGCAGCCAGCTGGTCCAGACGCTGAAGGCCACCAGCAAGGCAGAGGCTAAAGAAATCTCCGCGGCATCCTGATCTTTAATGATGGGGGCGCGCGCGTCCCCGCCGCGATGCCGCTGGAGCTTCAGCCCCGCCCGAAGATCCGTTACAAGCAGCCCCACCGGCTGAACGCCGTGTCGATCGTGTTCTTCGCCATGCTGGGGCTGCTGGGCTACGCGGGCTATGCGATCTGGCCGGCCTTCTCGCTGCGCTCGAACGTCGAGAGCGAGCTGGCCGATGCGCTGTCCAGCCTGTGGCGGCTGAACCAGAACCCCGATTCGGCCATCCGCTTCGAGCTGGAGAAGCTGAAACGCCACGTGGTCGAACGCGTCCGACAGGTAGGGGTCAAGGACAAGAAGCTGGAAGTCGTCTTCGACCGAAACAAGAAGAAGGTGGCCATGGAGGCGCGCTTTACCACCTCCTTCACCTTCCCCGGGACGAACAGGACCGTCGACCTGCGGTTCCGCCCGCGCGTCGAGACCGACGCGGCCCGGGTGGAGTGGTGATCGCATCGGCGGCTGCGACCGGCGGCCGTCCGACGTGTTAGACTGCGAGACATCGGATGGCCAAGCTGGTGGTGCTCGGCAGCGACGGGCGGCGGGAGATCGAGCTCGGCGCGCTCACGACGATCGGTCGCCACCCCGACAACATGGTGCAGATCCTCGACCGGATCGTGTCGAAGGAGCATGCCCAGGTAATCCGCCAGCCCGACGGCGCCTACCTGTACCGCGACCTGGGCAGCCTCAACGGCTCGTTCCTGCGCGGTGAACGGATCAGCGAGCACGTCTTCGGTGAAGGAGACGAGCTCACCCTGGGCAGCACCCAGCTGATCTTCCAGGACCAGAACGCTTCCGAGGCGGTGCTGGAACGGGTCAGCATCGAGCCGGCCCCCAACGAGACCCTGATCCGCCAGCGTCTGCAGTCCCCCCCGGGCTCGCGCGAGTTTCTGCCGGAAAAGGAGATCACCGACATCGAGGTGCTCCGCCGCGACTACGAGAAGCTGCGTCTGGCGCACGAGCTGCAGCGGTCCATCGGCCTGGAGGTCGACCTGGACCTGCTGCTCAGCAAGATCCTGGTCAAGGCGTTCGATCTCATCCCCGCCGACCGCGGCGTGATCCTGCTGATGGAGGAGGGCGTCCCCCGGCCGCGCATCGCCCGCACCCGCGACGGGCGCAACGAACAGATCGTGCTGTCGCGCTCGATCCTGGCCGAGGTGGTGCAGCAGAAGACCGCCGTGCTGTCCGCCGACGCCTCCATGGACAGCCGCTTCTCCGGCGCCCACTCGATCATCCTGCAGGGCATCCGCTCGACCATGACTGTCCCCCTGCTCCACCACGACGAGCTGCTGGGGGTCATGCACCTCGACACCATGGTGACCGCCGGGGCCTTCGGTCCCAAGGACCTGCAGCTGTTCGCCGGCATCGGCAGCCAGGCGGCGGTGGCCATCCACAACACGCTGCTGGCCCGCAAGATCGAGCACGAGGCCAAGACCCGGGCCCAGTTCCAGCGGCTGCTGTCGCCGAACCTGGTCGATCAGGTGGTGGCCGGGAAGCTGCAGCTGGAAAAGGGCGGCGCCCTGCAGGAGGTCACCGCCCTGTTCTCCGACATCCGTGGCTTCACCGCCATGACCGAGCAGCGCGAGGCGCACGAGATCGTGCGCATGCTCAACGAATATTTCGAGCTGATGGTGGACGTGATCTTCCAGCACCAGGGCACCCTGGACAAGTTCGTGGGCGACGAGATCATCGCCCTGTTCGGGGCGCCGGTGGCGCTGCCCGACGCCGAGCTGCGCGCGGTCGAGTGCGCGCTGGCCATGCAGCGGGCGCTCAAGGACTTCAACCGCACCCGGCTGGCCGAGGGGCAGGACGAGATCCGGGCCGGCATCGGCATCGACACCGGGGCGGTGATCACGGGCGCCATCGGCAGCTCGCGCGCGCTCCAGTACACCGCCATCGGCGACGCCATGAACCTGGCCTCCCGCCTGTGCGCCGCCGCCAAGGCCGAGCAGATCCTGGTCTCGGAGAACACCTACAAGAAGATCGGCGACCGGGTGGCGGCGGTGGCGATGCCGCCCATGCGTTTCAAGAACAAGTCCCGCGAGCAGAAGGTGTTCAACGTCATCGGGCTGCGGGGGACCCATCCCTGGCGCCACGAGACCGCCCGCCATACCTCCGAGACCTGAGCCGCCGGGCCGCTCCCGAAAACCGCTTCCAGTTTTCGACCGCAGCCTCTACGTTGAGGCCCTCCCCTCGACGGTGGCGTCGGCCCCGACCGCTGCGTGGCCGGACGCCGGAAAGGATCCGGATGCGCGCGGCAAAGCTCTTCGGTCTGGCCCTCGGTCTGGCCATCCTGGCGCTGGTGCTGGCGGCTGCCCCGCGGCCCGTGCTGGCCCAGCAGCCCGGCGCGACCCCCTCGGTGGCCGAGCTGGCCGCCAAGGTGGCGCTGGTGGAGGCCTACATCAACAACGCCGATCCCAAGGCCGGCTACACCTCCGGGCCCGGCCACAACGGCTTCATGATGGTGGCCGCGGCGCTGGTGCTGTTCATGACCCTGCCGGGGCTGGCCCTGTTCTACGGCGGTCTGGTCCGGCGCAAGAACGTCCTCTCGGTGCTGGCGCAATGTCTCGGTTGCGCCGGGCTGGTCACCATCTTGTGGTGGCTGGTCGGTTACAGCCTGGCCTTCTCGCGCGGCTCGGCAGTGCTGGGCGGGTTCTCCTTCGCCTTCTTGAAGGGCGTGGGCGCGGCCCCCAACACCGACTTCGCCTACTGGGTCTCGCAGAGCGTGTTCAGCATGTACCAGCTGATGTTCGCCATCATCACGCCGGCGCTGATCGTGGGCGCCATCGCCGAGCGGATGAAATACAGCGCGGTGATGCTGTTCATCCTGCTCTGGATGTTCGTGGTTTATTTCCCCTTCGCCCACATGGCCTGGGGCCCCGACGGCCTGATGAACGGCGTCTGGAACCCACACGCCGCCATCAAGGCCATCGACTTCGCCGGGGGCACGGTGGTGCACATGACCTCGGGGTGGTCGGCGCTGGTGCTCTGCCTGATCCTGGGCAAGCGCACCGGCTTCGGGCAGCGCGCCTTCTTGCCCCACAGCATGGTGCTGACCATGGTGGGCACCGGCATGTTGTGGGTGGGCTGGTACGGCTTCAACGCCGGCAGCGCCGTGGCCGCCGACGGCATCGCCGCCAACGCCTTCATGACCACCACCATCGCCGCCGCGCTGGCCGCCTCGACCTGGCCGGCGCTGGAGTGGATCACCCGCCGCAAGCCGACCGTCCTGGGCTTCTGCTCGGGCGCGGTGGCCGGGCTGGTGGTGATCACCCCGGCGGCCGGCTTCGTCAGCGCCACCGGGGCGGTGGTCATCGGCATCCTGGCCGGGGTGGTTCCCTTCCTGGCCTGCACCAAGCTCAAGGCCCTGTTCAACTACGACGACGCCCTGGACACCTTCGGCGTGCACGGGGTGGGCGGCACCCTGGGCGCCTTCGTCACCGGCCTTTTCGCCACCCCCGACGTCAACGGCAACCTGGCCACCAACCTCAAGGACGTGGTGGGCCACACCCTGTGGCTCGAGCAGATCAAGGCCATCCTGCTGACTGCGGTCTGGTCCGTTGCCGCCACCGCCGTCATCGCCCTGGTGGTCCGGGCGGTCATCGGTCTGCGCGCGGAACGCGACACCGAGCAGGCCGGCCTCGACCAGGCCGACCACGGCGAGGTGGGCTACCACTTCGAGGAGTCGGGCACCTGACGCTCAGAACGTGAAGGCATCGGGCAGCAGCGCGCCCAGCCGGTACAGCCGACGGGCCGGCCCGCTGGCCGCCGCCAGGATGACCGGCAGGTCGGCCCCCCCCAGCTCGGCCAGCACCTGGCGGCAGGCGCCGCACGGTGTGGCGGGGCGCCGCCCGGCCGTCACCACCACCACGGCGGCGATCGCGTGGGCCCCCGCTGCCACCGCCGCCGCCGCCGCGTTCCGCTCGGCGCAGACGG
>JBKPRZ010000075.1:0-9254 GCA_046734815.1 Myxococcota bacterium
ACCCTCTCGGTCATGTACGCCGCCCTGGACCCGCCGGCGGTCCGCAGCTTGACCCTGCTGGCCGCGCCGATCGAGTTCTCCAGCCGCGATTGTCTGCTGAATCTGTGGACCGACCGGAATTACTTCGACGTCGACGCCTTCATCGATCGGCACGGCAACTGCCCCGCCTGGTTCCTGCAGACCTGCTTTCTGTTCATGAAGCCGGTGCAGAACTTCCTGGAGAAGAACCTGGCCCTTTTCGAGCAGATGGACGAGGTGCAGAGCCTGGTCCACTACTTCGCCATGGAACGTTGGCTCAACGACAACGTCCCCATGGCCGGCGAGACCTTCCGCGCGTTCGTCAAGCAGCTGTACCAGGACAACGCCCTGGTGGAGGGGCGCTTCCAGCTGGCCGGTGGTCCGCTGGATCTGCGGCGCATCGAGGCGCCGTTGCTGCTGATGACCGCCAGCAACGACCACCTGGTGGCCCCCGCGTCCACCGAGGGCATCCGGCCGTACGTCGGCTCGCGGGACATTCGTTCCTTGACCATCCAGGCCGGTCACGTCGGTCTGGTGGTCGGTGGCAAGTCGCAGAAGACGATCTGGCCGCAGGCAACCCGGTGGCTGGCCGAACGTTCGGCTCCGGTCTGACCGGCCTTGCAGGCGACCAGGATGCAAAAGGACCGCACAGCGATGGGAATTCAGATCGCGGGGGTCGGGGGCTATGTGCCCCGCAAGACCTTGACCAACCAGGATCTCGCCCGGCGGGTAGACACCTCCGACGAGTGGATCGTCAGCAAGACCGGTGTCCGGCAGCGGCAGATCTGCGAGCCGGACGAAGCGCCCAGCGACCTGGGCTGGCAGGCGGCGCTGGACTGCCTGGAGATGGCCGGCGTCGACCGCAAGGCGGTGGACCTGATCGTGGTGGCCTGCGCGACGCCTGATCAGTCGCAGCCGGCGGTGGCCTGCATCGTCCAGGAGAAGCTGGGGCTGTCCGAGCGGCAGTGCCCGGCCTTCGACGTGAACTCGGTCTGCGCCGGATTCGTGTTCGCCCTGGACGTGGCCCAGAGCATGATGCTGGCCAACCCCAGCCGCTACCGGCACGCGCTGGTGATCGGCAGCGACGCCTTCTCGAAGATCCTCAACTGGGACGACCGCCGCACCTGCGTGTTCTTCGGCGACGGCGCCGGGGCGGTGCTGCTGTCGCAGGTGGAGGGGTCCGACCGGCGGATCCACTTCCGCCTGGGCAGCGACGGCCGTGGCCGCCGCTGCATCGAGGTGCCCGCCGGGGGCACCCGCACGCCCGTCACCGCCGAGGTGCTGGAGCGGCGGCTGAACACCTTCACCATGGACGGGCCGCGGGTGTGGGACTTCGCCGTCAGCACCGTGCCCCGGACCATCCAGGCCTTGCTGGCCGAGCAATCGCTGACGCCGGCCGACCTGGACCTGCTGGTGCTGCACCAGAGCAACCTGCGGATGATCGAGGCGATCATGAAGTCGCTGGGGTTGCCCATGGAGCGGACCGCCACCACGGTCGAGACCCTGGGCAACACGGCGGCGGCCAGCATCCCGCTGACCCTGAAGAAGGCCTGGTCGACCGGTCAGCTCCGGCGCGGGTCGCGGGTGATGTTGTGTGGGTTCGGCGGAGGGCTGTCCTGGGGCGCCGCCCTGCTGGAGTGGTGACCTTGCTTTCGCCCTCTCCTAGAAAGGAATCATGAGCCGCAAGCGCATCGCCATCGCCTGTCAGGGAGGGGGAAGTCAGTGCGCCTTCGTCGCCGGGGCGCTGCGGGGTCTGTTCGCCGACCGGATCCAGGACCGCTACCGGATCGTGGGTCTGTCCGGGACTTCGGGCGGCGCCCTCACGGCCGCGGTTGCCTGGCTGGGTCTGCTGGAGGAGGCGGACGGCCGCGACCTCTCGATCGAGGACCGGCTGTTGGACTTCTGGAAGGACCTCACCGCCCAGACGCCGCCGGAGATGTTGATCGACGCCTGGTCGGTGCAGATGTTACGGCTGGTGGGGGCCGGGCTCCTGCCCAGCATCGCCCGCAGCCCGACCTCGCTGCCGTTCCGGCTGCTGAGCGAGGTGTGGCTGCCGCTGGTGACCCGCCCGGAGTTCACCAACCTGGGCGCGGTCATCCGCAAGCACGTGCCCATCGATCGGCTGCCCGAGGTGGTCAAGACCGACAGCCCGGTGCTGCTGGTGGGGGCCGCCGACATCCTGGAAGGCAGCTTCAAGATCTTCAGCTCGGTGCGCGAGGAGATCAAGGTCGAGTCGCTGCTGGCCTCGGCCGGGATCCCCAACCTGTTCCCGGCGGTGTGGGTGGACGGGCACGCTTACTGGGACGGCATCTTCTCCTCCAACCCGCCCATCACCGGCTTTCTCAGGAAGGCGTTGATGGGGCGCGAGCTGCTGCCCGAGGAGATCTGGATCATCCAGGTCAACCCGGCCCGCTACTCGATCATCCCCGACAACCCGGACGATATCCTGGATCGCCGTAACCACATGGCCGGCAACCTGAGCCTGCAGCACGAGATCGAGGTCATCCAGATGGTGAACCTGCTGCTGCAAGAACAGGCCTTGACCGACAGGTTCCGGGCCCGCTTCGGCCTGGACAGCACCTCCACCATCGGCGTGCGTTTCATCCGGATGTCGCCCGAGCTGCAGCAGAGCCTGGATTATCCGAGCAAGCTGTCGCGCCAGCCCGGGCACATCATGCGGCTGATGGGCGACGGCGAGGAGCGGGCCCGGGCATTCCTCGGCGAGCTGACCGAGGGGGAGCCGGCCGCGGTGATCGGCGAGCCGCGGTCGGTGGAGACCCACTGACCGTGCGGGGGGCGCTGGCGGCCGGTCTGCTGCTCGGTCTGGTGAGGGCCGCGCACGCCGACCCACCCGCTGGAGTGCCCTCGCGCCTGCCCCCGGGGGCGGGCAAGCCTCCGCCCGGGACGGTGGACAATCCCGGGGCCGAGGAGGGCTGGCAGCCGCCCCACTACGACGACGGCTTCGTGCTGGTCTCGACGCCGGAAGGCTCGCCCAAGCAGTTCCGGCTCAAGCTCAAGCACGTCTCGCAGTTCAAATACACCAACACCCAGTACGTCAACGACACCTGGACCGATCACCTGGGCCGCGAGCGGGACGTCCTGCGCCGCCACGACATCCAGCTGACCCGTGACGTCTTCTACTTCTCGGGCTACGTCTTCGATCGCAAGCTGGACTACAACGTCCTGCTTTACACCTCCACCGCCACCCTGTCCGCCACCGCCGCCGGCTACGTGGGTTACCAGTTCCATCCGGCCTTCAGGCTGCGCGCGGGGTTCTTCTCGCTGCCCAGCATGCGCGCGATGACCGGGACCTACCCCTTCTTCCCCGGTACCGACCGGGGCATGGCCCTCAACTACATGCGCCCGGGGTTCACCCAGGGCGTCTGGGCCGACGGTGAGGTGTTCCCGGGGTTCAACTACATCGCGATGATCGGCAACTCGCTGAACACCCTGGACATAACCGCCTCCCGCATCGATACCCGCTTCGCCTACGGCGCCACCGTCTGGTACGACCACGGACAGTTCGGGCTGCCCTGGAGCGACTTCGAATACCACGACCGGCCCGCCATCCGGGTGGGCATGTCCGGCACCTACGCCCGCGAGGACCGCCTGTCCGATCTGTCGACCACCCACCCGGAGAACAACTCGACCTTCATGTCCGACGGCGTGCTGCTGTTCGAGACCGGGGCGCTGGCCCCCGACATCACCGTCCAGCTGGCCTCGTTTTACCTGGGCGCCTTCGACATCGGCTACAAGCAGTTCGGTCTGTCGATCAACGCCGAGCTCTACCTGCGCTACCTGAACAAGTTCACCGCCGATGGGCCGCTGCCCATCAGCGACATGTTCGACTGGGGCTTCGAGGCCTCGGTGGGGTACTTCGTTCTCCGTCACAAGCTGGAGCTCTACGCCCGCACCTCGATGATCGACGGTCCCTTCGCCACGCCCTTCGAGGGCGGCGGTGGCGCGCATTTTTACCCCTTCAACACCCGGCAGGTCTGGCTGAACATCGAGGCGATGGGGATAAAAGACTCGCCCTACGGCAGCGTCTACTACATGTACGCAGCCGGTCAGACCGGCCTGCTCGTGCAGAGTCAATTCTTCCTGCGCTTCTGACCGGGGGGTGACAAGATAGCGCCCCCCTGATGCGCGCCGCCCTGGTCTATCCGCCCACCTGCGATCCGACCGCGCCCTATCTGGCGGTCCCCATGCTGACCGGGTTCCTGCGCAGCCAGGGCGTCGACGTGTTGCCCATCGACGCCAACGTCGAGGCCTACGACGCCCTGCTGCGGGCCGCCCCCCTGGCCGCGCTGGCCGACCGGCTGGAGGCCCGCCTGGCGGTGCTGGACGCCCGTGCCTCCCTGGACCACCCCGAGCAGCTGGAGTACCACGCCCTGTGGAGCGCGCGCGGCGACGCCCGGGCGGTACCCGAGGCGATCGACGACGCGGTGGCGGTGCTGCGCGATCCCCGGCGTTTCTACCAGCCGGATCAGTACGCCGGCGCGGTGGAGGCCGTGGACGCGGCCCTGCGGCTGGTGTCGGCGGCGCACACGCCGCTGCAGCTGGACTTCACCGCCTACCGCACCCCCTTTGCGCTAACCACCCCCGAGGAGATCGCCCGGGACGCGGCGGCCGAGCGGGACCCTTTCGATCCCTACGTGCGGTCGGCGCTGATCCCGCGCCTGCGCGCCGCACGCGCGCAGGTGGTCGGCATCTCGGTCTGCTTTCCCGGGCAGCTGCAGCCCGCCTTCGCCTTCGGGCTGAAGATCAAGGCTGCCCTGCCCGAGGTCCACCTGACCATCGGCGGGCCTGCCATCACCCAGCTGCTGGTGCGGCTGCGCGGTCCCGCGCTGGCGGCGGCGCTGGGGCCGTTCGACAGCGCGGTGGTGTTCGAGGGCGAGCACACCTTGCTGCGGCTGCTGGAGGCGCTGGACGCCGGCGGCGATCTGTCCCGGGTGCCCAATGTGGTCCACCGGCACAAGCTGCTGGGGGCCCGCTACCTGCCCGGCGAGGCCAGCGAGGACATGCGCCAGCTGCCGGCGCCCGATTTCCACGGTCTGCCCCTCGATCGTTATTTCTCGCCGCACCTGGTGTTGCCTTACGATCCCACCCGCGGCTGCTACTGGGGCAAGTGCACCTTCTGCCACTACGGCCTGGCCGAGGTGGGCACCGCCAGCTACCGCGAGCGGGCGGTGGAGACGGCGGTCGAGCACCTGCGGCAGCTGTCGCGCGCGCACGACACCCGGTTCTTCTACTTCTCGCAGGACTCGGTGGCACCCAAGACCGTCGTGAAGCTGGCCCAGGCGCTGGCCGACGCGGGCCTGGACATGAAATGGGCCACCGACCTCAAGCCGGAGAAATACCTCAGCCCCGAACGCGCCCAGGTGTTGCGGCGGGGTGGGGCGGTGGCCTGCGCGCTGGGGGTCGAGTCGGGCAACCCGCGGGTGCTGGGCCTGATCGACAAGGGCGCGCCGGTGCCGGTGGTCGGCGACGTCATCGACCGTCTGGACGCCGCCGGCATCGCGGTCGAGGCGATGTGTTTCACCGGCTTTCCCACCGAGACCTACGCCGAGGCCCAGGACACGCTCCGCTTCCTGGCCGACCGATACGACCGGGTGGCCGCCTTCATCATCGGCCGCTTCGACCTGACCCACGGCGCGCTGGTGGCCCAGGACCCGGCCCGCTTCGGGCTGCGCGAGGTCTGGCAGGCCGAGGGCGATCAGCTGGGCACGGCTCTGTTCTACGAACCGGAGGTGCCGCCTCGCTCGCCCGACGAGGAGGAGCGGCTGGACCAGGAGGTCGAGGCGCTGTCAGCCGCCTGGCTGCTGCGCCGTTACCCCTGGGCGGGCTCCCTGTCCACCGCGCACACCGTCTTTCACTACGTGCGCTTCGGCAAGGACGCCTTCAAGCGCCTGGCCGGAGCCGCCCCCGGCTCCAGCGCCGGCTGGCGCCTGGCCGCCCGCTTCGATCTGGATCAGGCCGCCCAGGCGCTGGCCCGCGAGGCGGAGATCTGGCACCAGCTGGTGCGCGTGCGCCGGCAGGTCTCGCGCGCCGCCTACCAGCAGCTGGTCGGGGACTGCCCGCCGCTGCCGCCCCGGCCGGGCCGCTGGCTGGTGCGCCCGGGCGAGCCGCCCGATCGCCTGCGCCCGTCCCGACCGCGCCGCGGACGGCGCCCCTCGCACGCGGCGAATCAGCTCGGTCAGAAATGACCGGCGCCCGCGTGAAGGTGGCCTCGTACAACATCCACCGCTGCATCGGCAACGACCGCCAGCACGACCCCGGCCGGATCGCCCGCGTCATCCAGGAGATCGACGCCGACGTGATCGCCCTGCAGGAGGTGGACTCGCGCCCCGGCGCCGACGGCGAGCCGGTGCAGATGGAGTTTTTGGCCCATCTGGCCCACCTGCACGCCATCTCGGGCCCCACCATGGAACGGCGGGGTGGTCACTACGGCAACGCCCTGCTGACCCGGCTGCCGGTGCGCGAGGTGCGGAAGCTGGACCTCACCGTCTACCAGCGCGAGCCGCGCGGAGCCCTGGACGTCGAGCTGGACGCGGGCGGCGCCCGGCTGCGCGTGATCGCCACCCACCTCGGTCTTCTGCCCAGCGAGCGCCGGCAGCAGGTGCAACGCATCCTGCAGATGGTGGAGGAGCGCGAGGAGGACGCCACCATCCTGCTGGGCGACATCAACGAGTGGTTCATCCTGGGCCGCCCGCTGCGCTGGCTGCACGCCGCCTTCGGCCGCGGCGTCAGCGGCCGCAGCTACCCGGCCCGCTTCCCGATGCTGTCGCTGGATCGCATCTGGGCCAAACCCACATCCGCCCTCACCCGGTTCCGGGTGCACACAAGCCCGCTCAGCCGCTGGGCATCGGATCACCTGCCGGTGGTGGCGGACATCGATGTGCGCCCTCTATGATCGAGCGATGACCTCCTTGTGTCGCCTGGGTGCGCTGGCCGCCGTTGCCTTCACGCTGGCCGGTTGCGGGAAGATCGCCTTCGACGTGGAAGAGACGGTGCCCGAGCAGCAGGTGCCGGGCAGCCCGCTGGGGCAGGTGTTGCCGATCAGCTTCGCTTTCCCGCTGAACGTGAACATCGAGTCGCAGACCAGGGCCCAGGGCACCGGGCCGGCGCATTCGGCCTCGCTCAAGAGCCTCGAGCTGTCCATCACCGCGCCCGCGGGCGAGACCTTCGAGTTCCTGGACGCGATCGAGATCAAGATCGGCGCCGAGGGGCTGGAGACCCAGACCATCGCCCGCCTCCAGGATGTGCCCGCCCAGGCCCACATCTCCCTCACCGTGGTGAGCGAGGTCGACCTGCTCCCCTACATCAAGAAGGGCGCCACCCTGAGCGCCTCGGCCACCGGCCACGCCCCCCGTCAGACCTTGAAGTTCGACGGCCGGGTGGTGATCACCGTGCGCGTGTAGGCTGCCCCGCGGCGGCAACCAAATTGCTCTTGGGTTCGCGCAGCCTGCGCTGCCGCCCGCCGGCGACCTCCAGTTCCAGGATCGGCCACCGATGAAAATCGACCATGCCCGATCTGACACGTGACCAGCTCATCCTGCGCATCAAGAAGGGTGACAAGCTCGAACGCGCCGACCTGCGCGGCCTCGATCTGTCCAAGGCGACCCTGGCCGGGGCGAACCTGGCCCGTTCGGACCTGGAAGGCGCCAACCTGGAGGGTGCCAACCTGCAGCGAGCGGTGCTCAAGAGCGCCATCCTGCGCGCGGTGGACCTCACCGGCGCCGACATCAGCGGTGCGGTGCTGGAGAATGCCGACCTGGAGGGCGCCAAGCTGGATCGCGCCAACCTGGCCGGCGCCAACCTGACCCGCGTGAACCTGGAGGGCGCCAGCCTCAAGGGCGCCAACCTGGCCGGCGCTTGCCTCAGCTACGGCCAGCTGTCGACCGCCAACCTGGGCGGCGCCGACCTGGGCGGGGCCATGTTGATCCATGCCGGTCTGGAAGAGACCTGCCTCGACGGCGCCAAGGCCCAGGGCGCGAACTTCTCGGGCGCGGTCCTGCAGGACGGCCGGATGGAGCAGGGGGACTTCACCGGGGCGCTGTTCAGCGACGCCATCCTCTCGGGCGCGCGCGCCAACGGCGCCCGGCTGGCGGGCGCGTCCCTGCAGCGGACCGACCTCAGCGGCGCCGCGCTGGCCAAGGCCGATCTGTCCGAGACCGACCTGCGCGGAGCCAACCTGGCCGGCGCCACCCTGACCGGCGCCAACTTCACCGGCGCGAAGGTCCACCGTCTGCGTGGCACCGGGATGTCGCCGGCCGCGGTGGTCGCGGAATGGGTGGACGCCAGCCGCGAGGGCGACGGCAGCGATCGGGTGGCGAAGACCAAGGTGGGCGAGCTGCTGGCCGGGCTGCCGGCCGCCGCGAACGAGCCGCGCCGGGAGGCCCACCGCTACTTCGGCAAGGGGGACGTCCTGCGCAACGCCACCCTCGAGTTCGAGCGGGGGGCCAGCGTCGAGATCGACAGCCTGTTCCAGAACTGCACCATCACCTTGCACGAGGGCACCGAGCTGGTGCTGGGCAAGGACGCGGTGCTGGCGGACTGCAAGGTCACCGGCGCCGGGCGGATCGTCATCCACGGCAAGTTCTTCGAGGGCGAGAGCCCGGGCATCGTGGGCCCGCGCGAGCTGCTGGTCTCCAGCGCCGGCGCGCTGGTGTCGGCGGTGCAGCAGGGCGCTGCCGCCACCCGCTTCGGGTTCGAGAAGGGTTGCCGGCTGCGGGTGAAGATCGCCCAGCCGGCCGAGAACTCCGCACAGAAAGGCAGCCTGGCAGCATGAGCGGCAGCAACAACGGCAGCGGCAGCGACAAGCGCACCCTGATCGAGGCGGGGAGCGTGTTCCGCGGCAACCTCGAGTCCACCTGCCCGATCGTGGTGCAGGGCAAGCTGGAGGGCGAGGTCAGCGGGCCGGCCATCGAGGTCCGCGAGGGCGGACAGGTCTCCGGGCGCGTGAAGGTGACCCAGCTGAGCTCGCGCGGCGAGCTGGCCGGCACCATCGAGGCCGACACCGTCGAGCTGGCCGGGCGGGTCCAGGATCAGAGCGTGATCCGGGCGCGCTCGCTGGAGGTGAAGATCGCCTCGGGCCAGGACGTCCGCTTCGGCAGCTGCGAGCTGTCCATCGGCGACGAGCTGTCCAAGGAGACGGTGATCAGCGAGGCCGCCGCCAGCCGCCGCCCCGCCGACCCGCCGCCGGCCAGCGAGCGGCCGGCTCCGCCTCCGCCCCC
>JBKPRZ010000076.1:0-7099 GCA_046734815.1 Myxococcota bacterium
AGATAGGCCCAGGTCCGTTCTTCACGCGTCTATCCGTTCCCGTCCTCGTCCTCGTCCTCGTCCTCGTCCTCGTCCTCGTCCTCGATGGTGATCTCTGGCAGACCGTCACCCACGGCGGCCCAGGCCCGATCCCTCACGCCAGCATCTGGTGCTGGCGGGCGGCCAGCGCCACCACGTGCGCTTCGTCGAGCGTGTGCAACCAGAACCGCCAGCGGTTGTTCAGCTCGGTCATGTCGGGCGCGAAGGTGACCTGGGGGACGGTGCCGGTCTCGTCGAAGCCGAACACCGGGTGGTCCTCCAGCGGCGCCCGGATGTTGCCGCGGGCCTTGCCCCAGGCCTGTCTCAGCGTCCACAGCGAGAAGAAGCGCGAATCGCGTTCGTTCTTTGGCAGCGCATTCATCGCCCGCACCTCCGCCTCGGCGAAGTTGTCGCGCGCCCGCTGCTCCCGGTCGGGCAGCGGCCGGATCCACTCCACGTCGATGCCGACGGTGCCGTACGGGCCGGCGCTGCTGTCGGCGACGGCGCAGGCCACCACGCCGCGCGTGTGGGTCAGCGAGAAGCGCAGGTTGTCCAGCCGGCCCAGCGGCGTCCGGATCTCGGGCGGCCCGCCCGGCCGGGGCACGTATTGCCAGTCCTGCGGCGCCAGCGCCAGCAGCAGGGAGATCTCGATCCGCAGCAGGCCGTGGGCGGCGGCGTAACAGCGTCGGTCGTCGTGATCGGTGAGGGTCAGGTAGACGGCGCGCTCGTCGTCATCCAGCAGGCGTTCCAGCGCGCTCTGGGTGGCGGGGGCGATCCGGTCGCTGACGGTGGCGCAGGCGAAGGTCAGACCCGCCGCAACCGTGCAGCGGGCGATCGCGAGGTCGAAGGCCGCATCCATCGGCGGCTCGCGCTCTATCGGTGTCATCGCATGTTCTCCTTGGCGCGCGACCAGCAGCAAGGTGAATGCCACGCGAGATCCGGGAAAAACGGCCGATATTCCGGCCCATCGCTGTCCAATGCTCGGCGCAGCGTCGGGGACCGGACAGTATCCTCGACGGTCGACAGATTTTTTTTCGATCTTTGTCGGAAGTTTCTCGGAAAAGGTTCGTTAGGGGCGATCGAGGCTGCCCTTGCCGTCGGGCTGATCCGCGCCCAGGGCCGCTTCGAGGATCCGGAACGCGCGCTCGATGTCCGTGGCGGGCCGGCGCGAGAGGTAGGTGGAGACGCGTTCGGCGGCGGCGAAGGCCCGGGTGGCGTTGCGGGCGGCCCCTTCCGGTCGCAGCTCCTCGAAGCGCAGCAAGTCGTGCAGCTCGACCGCCAGGGCCTGGGCCAGGCGGTGCAGGTTCTTGAGCGACGGGTTGCCCACCCCGCGCTCGATCTGCCCGACGAACTTGCCGCTGACCCCGGCCCGCTCGCCCAGCTCTTCCTGGGTCAGCTTCCGCAGGATGCGCAACCCGCGCAGTCTCCGACCGAAAAGAACAGAGACGGACACGGGTCGTGACGGCATCGCCGATCATCGTCGTCGGCGAGCGGTCCGGCCTGAACCCTTCAAAGTTCCCTGGACTGGCTTTCTTGCGGAGTGAATAGGCATTATAGTTCCTTCACGAACATCCGATACGAGGGCGCGGCACGACCAGGGTCCACCGAGCCGCGCCTGACCGGCCGGGCCCCCCGTTCCGAGGGTGGCGGGGGGCCCGGCCTCCTTTTTCGTGTACATTCCGCCCCGACGCGCGTGGCGCCCTCACCGACAACCAATCCCCCGCGGGGGACGACGACCAATCTCCCCCGGGCGGCGCTGCTGATGGTGGCGGCCTGCTTCTTCTTCTCGTTGATGGCCACCTTCGTGCAGCTGGCCTCCGAGCGGCTGCCATCGGTGATGGTGGTGTTCTTCCGCAACGGCCTGGCGCTGCTGTTCATCGCCCCGCTGGCGCTGCGCGACGGCTGGCGGGGGCTGCGCACCGGTCGCCTGCGCGAGCACCTGCTGCGCACGACCGCCGGCCTGGGGTCGATGTATTGCTTCTTCTTCGCCATCCACCGGCTGCCGCTGGCCGACGCGGTGTTGCTGCAATACACCACCCCGCTGTTCCTCCCGCTGGTCGAGGCGCTGTGGCTGCGACCGACGGCCGGCGGAATCGACCGGCGCCTGTCCGGCCCGCTGCTGCTGGGGTTCGCCGGGGTGGTGCTGGTGCTCAAGCCGGGGGCGGGGCTGTTCCAGGGCGCGGCGCTGCTGGGGCTGGCGGCGGGCTTCCTGTCGGCGGTCGCCCAGACCGGCATCCGGCGCATGACCAGCACCGAGCCGACCAGCCGGATCATCTTTTACTTCTCGTTCCTGTCGACCCTGGTCTCGGCGGGCCCGGCGGCGGCCCGCTGGATCGCGCCCGGCCTGGTCGAGGCGGCGGCGTTGCTGACCATCGGCGCCGCCGCCACGGTGGCCCAGTTCGCGATGACCCGCGCCTACGCCAAGGCCCCCGCGTCGCAGGTGGGCGCGTTCGTGTACTCCAGCGTCCCGTTCGCGATGCTGTTCGACTGGATCCGCCGCCGCCAGGCGCCCGCCCTGTCGTCGCTGGGCGGCGCCCTGCTGATCGCCGGAGCCGGCGTGTTGATGCTTCGCCTCTACCGCGCCCCGGTGGCGGCACCGCCGGACGCCTGAGCCGCTGGCAATCGACGCTCGCGAGCGCAACAACGGCGCCTTCGGTGTGTCCCGGGATCAGGAACCCATCACCCGGGAGGACGTTCATGGTGCATCCATCTGGCTGGCTGCCGGTAGTGGCGCTCGCGAGCCTGCTGTCGCTCGTCGATCCACCCCGCGTGCGCGCGGATGACAGCGCAGCAACGAGCAGGACGGGAAAGACAAGCCCCGCCGCGAAGCCTGCGGTGCCGGTGGCGGCGAAGCCTGCGCTACCGCCCGCCAAGCCGCCTTCCGATCCGGCGGCGCTGCCGGATGCTCCGCGGGCGGTTCAGCGCTTCAGCTTCGACCCCGACGACGTGACCGGCGACCTGCAGCGACCCGACGACGAGGTCATCATCGGCGGACCGCGGCGCCCGAAACACGCGTCGCTGATCGAGATCCGCTCGTCGTTCACCGGCGCGCTGGTGCGTTCTCTGGAAGATCTCTGAGCCGTCACGGTCAGCGCGCGGTGCTGCCGAGGGAGGCGAGGGCGCGGGGGCGGGCGCGGCGGGCCAGCTTGGCCCAGCGGGGGTCGTATTGCGGGCGGCTGTACTCGTGGGGCGCCGACCAGGCGGTGTCGGGCTGGCCGGGGCGCGAGTCGACGTGCACGAAATCCTGCTCGGCGTAGTGGCCCACGCCCACCTCATGGTGCTCGCGCCAGACGAAGTCGCGCACCTTGCGGGTGCGCACGCCCTTCACGCGCAGGTCGATGGCGTGGCCGGCGAAGTGGCGCGAGTGGGGCGCGCCGAAGGGCGGCGAGCGGTAGCCCGAGACCACCTCGATGGTCCGTCCCGGCCAGCGGCGGGCGATGTCCACCAGCAGGGCCAGCACGCTGTCGGCCAGCGGCTTGTGGCGGCCGGTGCGGCGGCAGCGGAAGAAGCTCTCGATGGCGGCGGCCTGCTCGGCGCGCGTGCGGCCGTTCTGCCCGATGAAGAAGGTCGCACGCTCGTTGGTATTGATGTTCTCGACCGGCACCGCGATCTCGCGCGTGGGCAGCGCGTGGATCTCGATCGGCGGCGGCAGCGGCCCGAACACCGGCGACAGGGTCGGGCCCAGCGCCTCGGCCAGCGCGGCGGGCGTGGGCGCCGACCAGGCGCTGGTCTTCGGAGCCGGCGGCGCGGCCGCCTCGATGCTGCTGGCCAGGGCCTGCGGCACGGTGGGCAGCAGGCTGCGCAGCAAGGCGGCTCCCCGGGTGGTGGTGGCCAGCAGGATGGGCGACGGTAGGGCGACCACGCACACGGCGCCGATCAGGAAGTTGAACGTGGAGCGAAGTTTCATCTCGACCTCGGCGCGCATCCTCTTCAAGGCCCGTGCCCACCACGAAAATCGATGCAACCCGCGGAAAACACAGACCCGTCACTGCGTCGCCGATCGCCACCTTTCGAAAAGCCGGTCTCCGGTAATCGGAGAGTCACCGGAAATCGAGGAGTGCACCGCCACCGCCGACCCGCGCACACACCGCCACCCACCGCCGCCGGCGATCGGCGCGTTCATCTTCGACGCGGCATTGCTGGAGCGATCCGGCAACGCTACGATTTCATCGGGATGCGTGTGACGGGACCGCGGGGGGAGACGCTGGCGCTGGAGCTCTCGTCGCTGACTCCCGAGGGCAGCGCCTGGGTGACCATCGAGGCGGGGCCGGGTGAACCGGTGCCGGTGGTGATCGGCGACGAGCCGGTGGTGATCGGCAGCGACCCGGCTGCGCGTGTGGTGATCGACGACCCGCACGTATCGCGGCGGCACGCGGAGCTGTGCCGCACGCCTGGCGGCATCGTGCTGCGGGACCTGGGTAGTCGCAACGGCACCTTCGTCGGGCGGCTGGCGGTCAAGGAGGCGCTGCTGGCCAGCGGCGCCGAGATCAAGGTGGGCACCAGCACCCTGCGCTTCGAGATGGGCGGCGAGGCCGGCCGGCTGGGGCGGCTGCTGCGCGAGCCGCTGCGCGAGGACGAGCTGCGCGGGGTGCCGGCGCGTTTCGGGCCGGCCATCGGCGGGTCGATCGCCATGCGCCGGCTGTTCGCACTGTTCGCGCGGCTGGCCCCCACCGAGCTGACCATCTGCCTGCTCGGCGAGACCGGTGCCGGCAAGGACGTGCTGGCCCGGGCGGTGCACGAGGCCAGCGCGCGCGCCAGCCGTCCCTTCCTGGTGTTCGACTGCGGGGCGGTGGCACCGTCGTTGATCGAGAGCGAGCTGTTCGGACACGACAAGGGCGCCTTCACCGGCGCGGTCTCGGAACGGCGGGGCGTGTTCGAGCGGGCCCAGGGCGGGACGGTGTTCCTGGACGAGATCGGCGAGCTGTCGATGGAGCTGCAGCCCAAGCTGCTGCGCGTGCTGGAGCAGCGCTGCGTGCGGCGGGTGGGCGGCTCCGAGGATCGGCCCGTGGACGTGCGCATCGTCGCCGCCACCAACCGCGACCTGGAAGAGCGCGTGCGCAAGAACGCCTTCCGCGAGGACCTGTTCTTCCGGCTGTCGACGGCGATGTTGCGGGTGCCGCCCCTGCGCGAGCGGCGCGAGGACCTGCCCGCGCTGGTGGAGCATTTCGTGGGCGAGCTGGGCCGCCCCGTGACCATGACGCCCGAGACCCTGGAGGTGCTGGCCAGCTACCACTGGCCGGGCAACGTGCGCGAGCTGAAGAACGTCATCGCCGGAGCCGCGGCGATGCTGGACGGGCCGCTGCTCGAGCCGCGGCACCTGATCTTCTTCCGCCCGCAGGCCCGCCCCGCGCCGGTCGACGCCGCCTCGCCCCAGGTCGACACCGGCGCCACCGCCGAGCTGCCGCTGGCGGGCCACACCCTGGAAGAGCTGGAGAAGGCCGCCATCCAGCAGGCCCTGCACCGCTTCGACGGCAACAAGACCAAGGCCGCCCGCGCCCTGGGCATCGCCGCCTCGACCCTGTACGAGAAGATCCGTCGCTACGGCCTGAAGTTCCCCGCTGACCCGGTAGACGGACGGTAAGTCCCTCCGCGTCATCAGGCCGCGAGAAAGGGAGTGACACTTTCCGAGGCGGCCGGTGTTTCCTTCAGGGTGGTGGACGTCGAGAGCCTTTACCGCAGCCACGGGCCGATGGTGCTCCGTCGGTGCCGGCGTCTGCTGCGCGACGAGGGGCGGGCGCTGGACGCCATGCACGACGTGTTCGTGGAGATCCTGCGGCGGCGCGATCGGCTGGACGACCGGGCGCCGGCGGCGCTGCTGCTGACCACCGCCACCAATATCTGTCTGAACCGGCTGCGCAGCCGGCGCCGGCATCCGGAAGACGCCGGCGATGCGGTGCTGCTGGCTATCGCCGATCAGGACTCGGCCGAGGAGCGGTCGCTGGCCCGGCGGGTGCTGGACCGGCTGTTCGCGCGCACGCCCGCCTCGACGGCGCTGATCGCGGTGCTGCACCACGTGGACCGGCTGACCCTGGAGGAGGTGGCCGCGGAGGTCGGGATGTCGGTGTCGGGCGTCCGCAAGCGCCTGCGCACCCTGAAGGCGCAGCTGCCGCCCGAGCTGCCGCAGCTGCAGGAGGAGAAGGCCCATGGCTGAAGAAAGCGCGGTCCCGGACTGGTTGCTCGAGCGGCTGGCCGCCGGCGAGTTGCCCGTCGCCGAGGCGACGCGGCTGCGCGCCCGGCTGGAGGCGGAGGGCGGTCTCGCCCGCCTGCAGGCGCTGGAGGCGTCGAACCGCGAGATCCTGGACGCCCATCCGCCCGCGCTGGTGACCGCCGAGGTGCAACGCCGGGCGCGCCGGACCGAGCGCGCGCCCGTCCGCGTGCGGGCGTTCTTCTCGGTGGCGGCGCTGGGGGTCGCCGGGCTGGCGGTGGTGTTCGCGCTGGGACGCGGCCCGCGCACCGGAGGGATGACGGGATCGACCAGCGAGCCGGAGGTGACCACCACGCGCGGTCTGCAGCCGCACCTGCAGCTCTACCGCAAGCAGGGCGACACCGTCGAGCGCCTGAAGGACGGGGCCAGCGCCCGCGCCGGCGACCTGGTGCAGATCGCCTACGTGGCGGCGGGGCGCCGCTACGGCGTGATCGCCTCGGTCGACGCGCGCGGCGAGGTCACCCTGCACCTGCCCGAGGCCGCCGGCCCAGCGGCGCGGCTGCAACCGGCACAGGCGGTGGCCCTGCCCGGCGCTTTCGAGCTGGACGCCAGCCCCGGCTTCGAACGCTTCGTCCTCGTGACCAGCGACGATCCCTTCACCACCGCCGACGTGGCGGCGGCGCTGCGCCCGGGCGGCCCGCCGCTGCCGCCGAAGGTGACGATGTTCGCGCTCACTCTGACGAAGACGCGCTGACGATCGCGGTGTCACTTGCCGGCGGGGCCGGTGTTGTCCCTGGAAGGAACAGCAACCTTCCACCAAGGACACCACCATGAAGATGATCTCGCTTTCGTGTGCGGCGCTGGCGCTGGCCGCCGCCGCGTTCACCGCGTGCAACGACGACCAGCCCGCACCGGCGCCGGCCCCCGCGGCGCTGA
>JBKPRZ010000077.1:0-19917 GCA_046734815.1 Myxococcota bacterium
GTTGTCCACCGGCTGGCGCTTGGCATCCTCGCAGCCGGCGGCCGTGGTGAGGGAGGCGGCGGTCAGGCCGACCACGATGAACGAACGGAACCAGGGCATGAAGACCTCCTGATGCAAGCGGACGAGATGGTCCTACCTGGACACACCGAGGGCTCTCGCACTGAAACTCCAGACCCGATCGCATGGTACCGCCTTGCCCTGAAGGTAATGGCGCCCCACGTTGGTGAACATGCGTGAAGTGTGGCCCGGCAAGCCCGTGCCTCGGGGGGCCTACTACGACGGCGCCGGGGTGAACTTCTCGATCTTCTCCCGGGCCGCCACCCGCGTGGAGGTCTGCCTGTACGATCCGCAGGATCCGGCGCGCGAGATCGATCGCTTCGACCTGCCGGAGGTGCACGGCTTCACCTGGCACGGCTACTTGCCCGGCCTGCAGCCCGGCGCCCTGTACGGCCTGCGCGTGCACGGTCCCTTCGAGCCCGAGAGCGGGCACCGCTGCAACCCGAACAAGCTGCTGGTGGATCCGTACGCCAAGGCCCTGTGGGGCGAGGTCGACTGGCGCGAGCCGGTGCTGGGGTACGAGCCTGGCAAGGACGACCTGCACTTCGACGACCGCGACAGCGCCGCCGGGATACCCAAGGGGGTGGTGGTCAGCGACGCCTTCGACTGGGAGGGCGACCGCCGCCTGGACCACCCCTGGCGCAAGACCGTCATCTACGAGCTGCACGTCAAGGGCTTCACCAAGCGCCATCCCGAGATTCCCGAGGACCTGCGGGGAACCTACGCCGGGCTGGCCCACCCCGCCGCCATCGCCCACCTCAAGGCGCTGGGCGTGACCGCGATCGAGCTGCTGCCGGTGCACGAGTCCGCCGACGACGCTTTCCTCGAAGAGCGTTACCTGCGCAACTACTGGGGCTACAACACGCTGGGCTTCTTCGCGCCCGAGCAGCGTTACGCCAGCCGCAAGCAGCCGGGCGCGCAGGTGGCCGAGTGGAAGTCCATGGTCAAGGCGCTGCACGCCGCCGGCATCGAGGTGCTGCTCGACGTGGTGTTCAACCACACCTGCGAGGGCAACCACCTGGGCCCGACCCTTTCGTGGAAGGGGATCGACAACCTCACCTATTACTGGCTGATGCCCGAGCGCCGCTATTACCTGGATTTCACCGGGACCGGCAACAGCCTCAACGCCTCGAACCCCGAGACCGCGCGGATGATCACCGATTCGCTGCGCTACTGGGTCAACGAGATGCACGTGGACGGCTTCCGCTTCGACCTGGCCGCCACCCTGGGGCGCGCGCGTTCGGGCGAGTTCGACCGAGACGCCTCGCTGTTCCAGATCATCAACCAGGACCCGGTGCTGTCGACGGTCAAGCTGATCGCCGAACCCTGGAACATCGGCATGGGCGGCTACCAGGTGGGCAGCTTCCCGGCGCCCTGGCGGGAATGGAACGGCAAGTACCGGGACGCCATCCGCCGCTACTGGAAGGGCGACGACCACGTGGCCGGCGAGATCGGTCACCGCCTGGCCGGGTCGGCGGACCTGTACCAGGGCGAGCGGCGGCGGCCCCAGGCCAGCATCAACTTCGTCACCGCCCACGACGGCTTCACCCTGCACGACCTGGTCACCTACAGCCACAAGCACAACGAGGCCAACGGCGAGTGGAACAAGGACGGCGCCGACGACAACCAGGCCTGGAACCATGGGGTGGAAGGGGAGACCGACGACCCGCACATCATCGAGCTGCGCGAGCGCCAGATCCGCAACCTGCTGGCCACCCTGCTGTTCTCGCAGGGCGTGCCCATGCTGGTGGCCGGCGACGAGATGGGGCGCACCCAGGGCGGCAACAACAACGCCTATTGCCAGGACAACGAGATCTCCTGGATCGACTGGGACCTGGACGGGCGCAAGCGGCGGCTGCTGGAGTTCACCCGCCGGCTGATCGCCTTCCGTCACGCCAGCCCGGTGCTGCAGCGACGGCGCTTCTTCCGCGGCGAGTACCTGTGGGACTCGCGCTGGAAGGACATGGCCTGGTACGGCCCCGACGGCGACGAGCTGAGCGGCGAGGACTGGACCGAGCCCTACCTGCGCTCGCTGAGCTGCGTGCTGGGCGGCGATGCCATCCCCACCCCCGACGAGCGCGGCCAGCGGATCATCGGCGACTCGGTCCTGCTGCTGATGAACGCCCACCACGAGCCGGTGCGCTTCAAGTTGCCGCGCGCCGACGGCAGCGGACCCTGGATCCTGGAATTCGACACGAGCAAGGACGAGGCCCAGGCGCTGCCAGTCGACGCCTGGGAATACGAGCTGCCGGCGCGGGCGATGGCGGCGCTGCACCAGCCGGCGGTGGCCCGCGAGCGGGTGGTGGTCGAACGGGTGGCACGGCCGGAGGAGCGCCAGGTCGAGCTGACCATGCCGCCGGCGCGCCGCCGGCGGGCCGGCGTGATGGTGCCGCTGTTCTCGCTGCGTGGCAAGACCAGCTGGGGGGTGGGCGACATCTCGGATCTGCCGCGCTTTGCCGGCTGGGCGGCGCGCGCGGGGCTGTCGGTGGTGCAGCTGCTGCCGGTCAACCAGGCCTCTGAGCTGGGCGCCAGCCCCTACGCGTCGATCAGCGCCTTCGCGCTGGATCCGGTCTTCCTGGGGCTGGACGCCTGCGAGGACTTCCAGGCGGCGGGCGGTCGCGACAAGCTGCCCCCGGAGCTGCGTCAGGAGCTGGAGGCGCTGGCGGGCACGACGCGCGTGGAGTGGCCGCGCGTGCGCAAGCTGAAGCGGCTGGCGGCGCGGCGGGCCTTCGAGCGCTTCCTGCAAGAGGAGTGGAGGCCGCGCAGCCGGCGGGCGCAGCAGCTGGCCTCGTTCATGAACGAGCAGCGCGCCTGGCTGGACGACTACGGCCTTTACACCGTGATCCACCAGCAGCTGGGCAAGAGCTGGCAGGAGTGGCCCGGCGGCCTGCGACGGCGCACGCCCGACGGCATCTCGGCGGTGCGCGCCCGCCACGGCGACGAGCTGCTGGAGCGGGCCTGGCTGCAGTGGCAGCTGGACGAGCAGTGGCGCCACGCCCGCGCCGAGATCGCCCGCCTGGGTGTCTCGCTGATGGGTGATCTGCCGTTCACGGTGGCCATGGACTCGGCCGACGTGTGGGCCCATCCCGCCGACTTCCGGGTCGACCTGCGGGTGGGCACGCCGCCCGACGAGAGCGATCCCCAGGGCCAGGACTGGGGGCTGCCGGCCTACGACTGGGACCACCTGCAGCGCGGGGAGTTCGACTGGATCCGGGCGCGGGCGGCGCGGGCGGGTACCCTGTTCTCCTCGTACCGGGTCGACCACGTCATCGGTTTCTACCGGAGCTACGTGCGCAACAGCGACGGCGAAGGGCGCTTCTGGCCGGCCCACGAGGCGGCGCAGGTCAGCCTGGGCGAGACCATCTTGCGCATCATGCGCACCTCCTGCGAGGTGATCGCCGAGGACCTGGGGCCGATGCCGCCGCTGCTGCGGCCGTCGCTGGAACGGCTGAACATCCCCGGCTACCGGGTGCTGCGCTGGGAGAAGGACGGGGCGGCCTTCCGCGATCCGGCCAACTGGCCCAAGCTGTCGGTGGCCACCAACGCCACCCACGACACCACCACCACCGCCCAGTGGTACGACGACCTGCCGGCCGAGGAGCGGGCGGCCCTGCGCAAGCTGCCCGGCCTGAGCGGCCTGGTGGGGCGCGATCGCTTCGACGATCAGGTGCGCGATGCGCTGCTGGACCTGCTGTACCGGTCGCCCTCGCAGCTGGCGATCATTCCGTTCCAGGACCTGTTCGGGCAGCGCGAGCAGGTGAACGTCCCCGGCACGGTCGGCGACCAGAACTGGAGCTACCGGTTGCCGTTCGACATCAACCAGCTGGAAGGACCCGAGGGAGCGGCCGAGCGGCTGTCGCGGCTGTCGCGCGACAGCGGCCGCGGTCGCTGAGGCGGGCGGCGATCAATCAGGAGACGAACACATGGCAAGAGCGACCGGAAACAAGGGCAAGAGCGGATCGAGCCGGCGGCTGCGCTGGGCGGTGGTGGGGCAGGGTTACTTCGCCCAGGCGGCGGTGTTGCCCGCCTTCGCCCATGCCCGCCGCAGCTGCGAGCTGACGGCGCTGTTCTCGGACGACAAGCGCAAGCGCGCCCGCCTGGGCAAGCGCTACCGGGTCCGCCAGCTGCTGGGCTACGACCAGTACGACGAGTTCCTGGCCAGCGGGGCGGTGGACGCGGTCTACATCACCCTGCCCAACCACCTGCACAAGGACTACACCGTGCGCGCGGCCCGGGCGGGCGTGCACGTGCTCTGCGAAAAGCCGATGTCGGTCAGCGACAGCGAGTGCCGGGCGATGATCGAGGCCTGCGAGCAGGCGAACGTGAAGCTGATGATCGCCTACCGCCTGCACTTCAACGAGGCCAACCTCATGGCGGTGGACCTGGCCCGGCGCGGGCGGCTGGGCGACGTGCGGTACTTTTCGTCGGCGTTCTCGCTGCCGGTGAAGGCCGGCAACATCCGCACCGCGTCCACCGACCAGGGCGGCGGGCCGCTTTACGACATCGGCATCTACTGCATCAACGCCGCCCGGTACCTGTTCCAGGCCGAGCCCACCGAGGTGATGGCGCTGGCCGCCACCCGCACCGGCGACGAACGGTTCACCGCCACCGAGGAGCAGGTGGGCGCCACCCTCCGTTTTCCTGGCGAGCGCCTGGCCACCTTCACGGTCAGCTTCGGCGCCGCCAACGTGGCCAGCTACGAGCTGGTGGGCAGCAAGGGCTCGCTGCGACTGCAGGATGCCTACGAATACGCCGCGCCCATGCTGCTGGAGACCCGAATCGGCGAAAAGACGAAGAAGCAGCGGTTCCCCAAGCGCGACCAGATCGCCCCCGAGCTGGAGTATTTCGCCCGCTGCGTGACGCGGGACGAGGAGCCCGAGCCCTCCGGCTGGGAGGGCCTGCACGACGTGAAGATAATCCAGGCCATCCTCCAGTCCCTCCGCACCGAGCGCAAGGTGACCGTGGATCTGCCGGACAAGCCGGTCCGCCCGGGCCGCGGTCAGGTGATCGAGCGGCCGCCGGTGCAGCAGATGCCGGATCTGGTGAACGCCGAGCCCCCCTCCTCGAGCGGCTGACCGGCGCGCTACAGCTGCCCGGCGCGCTCGGGTGGCGTGCTGGGCGGCCGGACCTTCAGGGCGCCGAGGTCCAGCTCGGTCTTGCCCGCCGGCAGATCCAGCTCGCGGGTCTCCTGGGCGTAGCCGGACATCTGCCCACCGTAAAACAGCACCACCTTGCGCCCGGTCACCAGCCCTTCGAAGCTGAAGGCGCCCCGGGCGTCGGCGCTCTTCATGGTCATCTGGTCGCCCATCACGACGACGGTCAGCCCGGGGACCGCCTGCCCTTCGGTGTTGACCAGCTGGCCGCGCAGGGTGAGGCCGCGATCGACGGCCACGCGCAAGCCGGTCTTGTGGTCGCCCGCCGCCACCGTGACCCCGGGCAGGTGGCCGCCCCGGCCGTCGCCGGTGGTGACCACCAGGTCGTAACTGCCGGCGGCCAGGCCGCGCACTTCGAAGGCACCGGCCGGATCATGGGTGGGGCTGGTGCCTCCGCCCATCATCTTGGTCATGTTCTGCATGCGGCGCAGGCTGCGCCTGGCCCGGTCCGCGCCGGTCTTGCCCTCGGACTCGACCGCCTGGATCGAGAAGTCGGCGACGGGGTGGCCGGCCGGATCGATCACGTTCCCCGCCAGAACCGCCTCGGGGGGGAACTGCAACCGCACCTCCCTGGTGCCGTCGGGCACCTTGTCCAGCTGGGTGTCGGGGTAGCGGCCGTGCTTGGCCCAGACCGTGTACGGACCCTTCTCCAGATCGTTCAGGGTGAACCGGCCGTCGTCGCCGCTGACGATGGCCTTGTCGCCCAGCATGGCGCCGAAGGCGGCGCGCATCGACAGCATGGCGCCACTCGAATCGGCGCCCACCCGTGCGCCCGACAGCGGCTTGCCGTCGGGATCCAGCACCACGCCGCTCAGGGTGCGCCCGCCGCGGGCGATGACCAGCTCGACGCCCTTCTCGGCCTGGTTGGCGGTCAAGGTGAGCTTCTTGCCGCTGCGGTCCTCGGTGCCCATGTCCAGCATCCCCGACAGCCCCTCCTTGCGCGAGGCCTTGATCATCGTCGCTCCGGCGCCGAGCGGGCCCAGCTCGAAACGTCCCTGCTCGTCGGTGCGCGCCTGCGCCATGGCCATGCTGGTGGCGGTGACGCCCAGGACGCTGACCCCGGCGGCGGGCTGGCCGTCGTCGTATTTGACGACCCCGCTGACCGTGGAGCCGGGCTGCAAGGTCAGCTCGACCTCCTTGGTCTCGCCGGCGGCGAGCGCCTCCGGGCCCCAGGTCACGCGGCCCACGCCCGGCTCGCTGATCACCAGGGTCAGCTTGCCGGCGGCCAGCCCACCCAGCCGGAAACGCCCCTGCCGGTCGGTGTGCTCGGCGTTCTGCCGTCCGAACAGCGAGCGGCTGGCGGCCGACTCGACCACGTTGCCCAGCACCGTGGCGCCGGTGGCGGGCGTGCCGTCGGGCCGCGACACCTTGCCCAGCACCTTGGCCTCGGGCTCGAGCTTCAGATCGGCCCCCTCGCGATCGCGATCGGCGCCGAGCGCGACCTCCAGGGCGGAAGGCGCGTGTGCGCGCGCCTCGGCCATAACCTCGTATCGACCCGGCAGCACCCCCTCGATGCGGTAGTGGCCGTCGCCGTCGGTGGTCGCGCGCACCCGGCCCGGCAGCATCAGGTTGCCCTGGCGCAGGCGCACGCGCGCGCCCGCCAGCGGCTGCTCGCCCGACAATGTCCGTCCGCTGATCGATCGGCCCCGCACCACCTCGATCGTCACCTCGGTGGAGCGATCGGCCTCGTTCACCTCGATGTCGCGCGGGCTGGCCACCTGGGCGTCCTTCTGGGCCGAGATGCGGTAGCCGCCGCTCTCCAGATCTCGGAACTCGAACAGGCCGCGATCGTTCGCGGTGGCCTCCTGGGCCGCGCGCCACCAGGTCTGGCCGTTCTCCAGCAGCACCACCGCCCCGGCCACCGGCTGGCCGTCCTCCCTGGCCACCACCTTGCCGGCCAGGCGGGCCGCCGGCCGCAGGGCGAAGTCCGCCCGGTTGACCAGCGTCGTGTCGACCACCCGGCTCTCCGGCGCGTAACCGTCCGCGTCGGCGACCACCAGATGCATCTCCTTGCCCAGCGTGATCCGGTATCGACCGGAAGCATCGGCGGTGGTGACGAACTGGCCGCGGTTGCCCGCGCTGCGGGCAGCGGCGGCGACGCGCACCTCCGCGCCCGCGATCGGTCCCCCACCGGAGTCCGACACCGTGCCGGTCAGCTCCAGCCCGCCGCCCTCCAGCACCAGCTCGATCTCCTCGAGCCGCGCGCCCGGCGGAACCAGCAGGCCGGACCGATGTGCCCCGCCGTGACCCAGCGCGCTGGCGCTCAACCCGTATTCGCCGGGCAAGATCTCGCCGATGCGGAAACGTCCGTCGGCGCCGGACACCGCCCGCCCGGCGGGTCGCAACCGCGGGTCACCGTCCAGCGAGCCCAGGTCCGGCAGCAGCGCGACCTGCGCGCCGGACACCGCGCGACCGTCCGCGCTCTTGACCACCCCGGCGACGGAGCCCCGTTCGGCGCCGGGATCTTGCGCCCAGGCCGGGAGGCTGGCGCGCAGGTCGGGGCCGCGCACCTTCGCCACATTCGTGCGATCGACCGGATGCCGGCGTCGGGCAAGTCCGCGCCAGGCCAGCGGACCGCCCACCGCGGCGGCGAGAACGACGAACAGGGCGATGGCGCGACCGCGCGTGAGACGTTTCATGGAAGCACCTCGGGTCAGGAACGATACCCGCGGTCCGAACTTCCAGGAATCGTTGCCGCCCGACCCGTGCGCCGATCACACGCGGGGCGGCGGCCGGCGGCCGGGGCGCCGCGGCCATTGCCCGCCCAGCTCCCGCGCCAGGATGTCGCTGCACAGCCCCAGGCAGTCTTCGCAGATCCCCAGCCGGTAGGCGCGGATCAGCAGCGACACTTCCTCGCGCCGCCGACCGCAAAAGCTGCAGTGAGGCGCGCACGGATCGATCAGGGCATGGCCATCGCCCGGCTCCGACGAGGTCGGCTCCGGACCGATCGGCTGGATCCATACCTCACCGCTATTAACCGTTCGCTCGTCCCACGGGTCCACGGCGTGCAGGCAGATCGACACGCAGGAGTCGCAGATGAAGATGCCGGGTCCGTGCACCAGCTTGCGAACGGCCGGCCTCGGACGGCCACAGAACATGCAGCGTGGGTCTGGCATTCCCGACAGCGAACAAACGATCGGCAACCCTGCTATTCCCGGGCGACATGCCCCTACATCAGGGCGGTACCCAGACGCGCGCTTCCAGGATTTGCCGCCCGAATCTCCGGGCGCTATGAGACGAAGAACGGCCGTGTCTCACGTTCTGGCCCACGCCTCGTCTGCGCAGCCCCGATTGGGAATCGGACGCGCGATCGCCGGGTACGTGTTCGGGCTGCTGCTGGCGCTTGTCTTCTCGGTCGCCTCCTTGGCCCAGCTGCGGCTCAACAGCAAGCGCATGGATCAGCTGATCGATCGCGAGGCCCAGGACGTGGTGGAGTTCCAGCGGCTGGTCACTCTCAGCGAGCGCAGCGGCCGCACCGGGCAGAAGTACCTGCTGACCGGGCGCGAGGAATACGCCCGGCAGGCCCGCTCCACCCAGCACCAGCTGGCCGGCGTGCTGCAGGAGCTGCAGACCCGCGCCACCGCCGAACCGTCGCGCGCCGCCATGTCCGAGGTGGTGCGGCTGGCCGACGCCTACTACGACCACCTGTACCACGCGATCGCGCGACGACAGCGGGGCGCGCCCGAGTCGGAGTGGGTCAACGAGACCGAACCGGCCTGGGAGGCGCTGGAGGCCGCGCTGACTGCGGCCACCAACCTGGAAGTCCGGGATCTCAGCGACGCCCGCCGCCGCGCGGGCGAGCAGACCAGCTCGGCCTTCAACCTGATCTTCGGCGGCACCGCCCTGGCGGTGGCGGTCGGGATCCTGATGACCTTGCTGATCGTCCGCTCGCTGCGAGCGCTCGAACGCAGCCGCACCGAGCTGGCCTCCACCCTCGACCTGCTGGCCGAACGCAACCGCGATCTGGACGCCTTCGCCGGCCGGGTGGCGCACGACCTCCGCAACATCCTGGCTCCGCTGCCCATCGCCGTGGCCACCTTGCGCGACACGCGCAGCCGCCCCGAACAGGTGGAGGCGGTCACCGAGCGGGTGTCACGGGTGGGCACGCGCGCCACCGCTTTGCTGGAGACCTTGCTGGCCTTCGCGCGCTCGGGCCGCAGCGCCGCCGATCCCTACACCGGTGCGCCGGTGCGGGCGGCGGTGGCCGAGGCGCTGGAAACGCTGGCGGCCGCGCGCGAGGAGGCCGCCGCCGAGGTGGAAGTGGACGTCGGCGATGCGGCCGTGGTATGCGCGCCAGCGCTGCTGCAGACGCTGATGACCAACCTGCTGAGCAACGCCTTCAAGTTCCTGTCCGGCCGGCCCCAGCGGCGGGTGCGGGTGGCGGCCCGCGTGCGCGAAGGGGTCTGTCAGCTGACCGTCGAGGATACCGGTCCCGGCATCGCCCCCCAGGACCTGCCCCGCATCTTCGAGCCGTTTTACCGCACGCCCGGCACCCGGGCGCCCGGCAGCGGGCTGGGGCTGGCCACCGTTCACCGGATCGTCGAGGCGGCCGGAGGCAGCATCTCGGTCTGGTCGCAGCTGGACCAGGGCACCCGCTTCACCCTCGACCTGCCGGCCGCTCCCGATCCGACCTCGCCTGGCTCCGATGCCCGCGCGCGCGTGCGCCTGCCTGACAGCCCGCCCTCGCTGGCCCCCTCCTGACCGCTGCGAGGTGAACGTGCCGGGCGACCAGCGGCAGCCGTCCCGATCAGCCGCCGACGCCGCCGTGCGGGTCGTGCGCTCGAGCTTCCAGTCGGTGGTGCGGCCGATCCAGGACTTCTTCCGGCTGGAGGCGTCGAGCGGCATCTTGCTGTTCGCCGCCGCGGTGCTGGCGCTGATCTGGGCCAACTCTTCGCTGGCCCCCAGCTACGGGCGGGTGTTCTCCACCGCGCTGTCGGCCTCGGTGGGGCCGTTTTCGCTGCAGGTCGACGTGCGCACCTTCATCAACGACGGGCTGATGGCGCTGTTCTTCCTGCTGGTGGGCATGGAGATCAAGCGCGAGCTGGTGGCGGGCGAGCTGCGCACCTTCCGGCGGGCGGTGCTGCCGGCGGTGGCGGCGCTGGGGGGCATGGTGGTGCCGGCGGGGATCTTCCTGGCCATCAACGCGGGGGGGCCCGGCGCCCGCGGATGGGGGATTCCGATGGCCACCGACATCGCCTTCTGCATCGGCTGCCTCACCTTGATGAAGAGGCGCGTGCCGCACGCGCTGATGGTGTTCCTGACCGCGCTGGCGATCTTCGACGACATCGGCGGCATCCTGGTGATCGCCCTGTTCTACGGGGCCGGCCTGCAAGGGTGGTGGTTGCTGGCGGCGGGCGGGGTCACCGGCCTGCTGTACGCCTGCAACCGCCTGTACGCGCGTAGCGGCCTGCTGTACGCGGCCCTGGGCGGGGCGCTGTGGTACACGCTGCACCAGGCTGGCGTGCACGCCACCATCGCCGGCGTTGTGCTGGGGCTGATGATCCCGGCCCGGCCGCGGCGGTCGCCGCGCGCGGTGCTGGTCGAGCTGGGCGAGCACGTCGAGGGGCTGCTGAGCGCGCCGGCGGCCGAGGAGCTGCACGACGCCGCCCTGGTGCAGATCGAGGAGAAGCTGGAGGACCTGGGGGCGCCCCTCACCCGGTTCGTGCAGGCCTTGCATCCGTACGTCGCCTTCGGAATCGTGCCGCTGTTCGCCCTGGCCAATTCCGGGGTGGCGCTGGGCAGCGCCGGCACCCTGTCCGGTTCGGTGGCGCTGGGGGTCGGGCTGGGGCTGCTGCTGGGCAAGCCGATCGGCATCCTGCTGGCGACCTGGGTGGCGGTGCGGCTGCGGCTGTCGCCCGCTCCCGGCGGGGCCAGCTGGCTGCGCATCGCCGGCGTGGCGGTGGTGGGCGGCATCGGCTTCACGGTGGCGCTGTTCATCGCCGCGCTGGCCTATCCGGAGCAGGCTGGACTGCTGGACCAGGCCAAGGCGGGCATCCTGCTGGGGTCGGCTGCGGCCGGCACGGTGGGGGTGTTGTTGCTGCGGCTCGCATCCCCGACCCGCCCGGCGTGACGGCCGCGCCGGCGGTATGCTGCGCGGATGGGCCGCGGCGCCGCTCTGTTTCTCAGCCACGGGTCGCCCCTGACGGTGGTGACCGAAGACGAATACGCCGAGGCCCTGCGCGCGCTGGGACGCAAGCTCCCTCGTCCCGAAGCGGTGGTGGTGGTGTCGGCCCACGGCCTGTCGCGCGACGGGCAGGTGGTGATCGGCGGCAGCGCGGCCCCGCCGCTGATCTACGACTTCGGCGGTTTCCCGCCCGAGCTCTACCAGTACCGCTACCCCTGCCCGGGGCATCCGGCCATGGCGCGCGAGATCGCCGCGCGCCTGTCGGCCGCCTCGCTGAAGGCCACCATCGTCCCGGACGGCGGCATCGACCACGGGGTCTGGGTGCCGCTGGCCCGGCTGTTCCCCGAGGCCGACGTCCCGGTGGTGCAGGTCTCGATGCCTTATCCCTCCTCACCGCGGACCATCTACCAGCAGGGCCAGGCGCTGGCGTCCCTGCGCGACGCCAACGTCCTGCTGATCGGCAGCGGCGGGGCGGTCCACAACCTGCGCGCCCTGAACTGGCACAGCCGATCCAAGATGCCGGTGGCCTGGGCGGACGGATTCAACCGCTGGCTGCAGAAGGTGGTGGCGGACGACGACGTCGAGCAGCTGCTGGACTACGCCGCCCGTGCGCCCGAGCCGCGCCTGGCCCATCCCACGCCGGATCACCTGTACCCGGTGTTCTTCACCATGGGCTGCCGCCAGCGGGAAGACAGCGTGGAGACGATCATCGACGAATTCCAGTACGAGACCCTGTCGATGTATTGCTTCGCGCTGGCCTGAGCGCGGGCGGCGCGATCAGGCGAAGCCGGCCAGCGGGCCGGTGCAGAACTTGGGGTCGCCGAAGGTCTGCCGGTTGTCGCCGAACAGGTTGAGGACGCTGACCAGCAGGTCGTTGTGCGACCCGCTCTGGTAGCGCAGCCAGCGGCCGGTGCGCAGGCCCCCGCCGTTGCCGGCCAGCAGGAAGGCCATGTTGTTCTTGCGGTGGGTGGGCGGCTCCTGGATCTCCGAGCCGAAGAAGACCACGCTCTCGTCCAGCAGGCTGTGCCCCCCCATGTCCACCGCCTGCATCTGCTGCAGCAGGTACAGGTGTTGCTGCGAATACCAGGTGCAGATCTGCTCGCACTCCATCGGTTTGAAGCCGCCGTCGTGCTGGTAATAGTGGTGGTGCTCCGTCAGACCCAGCCAGGGCAAGGTGTGCTTGGCTTCGGTGTCGCTCCACTGGAAGGTGGCCACCGCGGTCAGGTCGCAGGCCAGCGCCGTGACCAGCATGTCCATGAAGTACTTGCCCACCTTGGGGATGGCCGAATCGGTGCGGGCATCCACGATCGAACCGGTGTCGTCGGAGTTCAGACCGCTGCGCGGGTTGTAGTCGGAGGTGTCGATCAGCGCGGGGGTCTTGCAGGTCGAGGCCGGCGTGGGCCTGGGCAGGCCATCGATGCCCATCTCGATCTCCCGGATCTTGGTCAGGTGCTGGTCCAGCTTCTGCCGATCGCCCGCGCCCAGCTTCATCGACAGGTTGACGTAGCGGCGGCCCACGTAGTCCAGGATCGACTTCCGGCGGCTGCGCCGGGCCTCGCCGGCGGCGCCGGGATCGGCCGCCCCGAACAGGTCGCCGAAGATCTGCACCGGGTCCAGGCGGGGCGGGATCGGGTTGAAGGTGCCGTTGTCCTCGAAGTTGAGCGCGTTGATCGGGTGCAGCCGCCCCTTGGACCGGCCGGTCGCCCAGCGGACCGCCAGCTGGATGCTGGCCCGCGGTTTCTTGCCCAGCGAGATGCGGCTGGCGATCACCTGATCGATCGAGGGCCCGGCCGCGTAGCCCGAGCCGCCGTTCTTCTGCGGGGTGCCGGTCAGCAGCGCCACGATGCCGGCCTGGTGCTGCTCGCCCACCGCGCTCTTCATGTCCAGGCCGTCGACCACCACCAGCCGGTTCTGCATCGGCTCCAGCGGTTTGAGGATCGGGCTGAGGGTGAAGCTGGTCTCGCCGCTGCCGGTGGGGGTGTAGCGGGCGCGAACGGTGCCGCCCGGCTGGAACACGCCCACGAAGCGCCGGGCCGGACCGGTGGGCGGCGCGGCCTGGGCGCGCCGGCCGCCCATCGCCTCCAGCCAGGGCAGGGCGATGGCGATGCTGCCGGCGCCGCGGATCAGGGCTCGTCGGTTCAGGCGGACAGTGGCCATGGTCCTACTTGCTCCCCGGAAGGTAAAGGAACGCGTCGGTCTGGGTCAGCGCCAGCAGCAGCTGCTTGATGTTGCCGCCCGCCTTGGCGAAGGCCGCGTTCACGTCCGCCTGCAGGCAAGCGTCTTCGTTCGGGTCCAGGGTCTTGCCGAAGGTGAACTCGATGACGTGGCCGGCGAAGCAGGTCTGCGCCACCTCCTGCTCGGCCAGCTTGCGGGCCATCTCGGCGGCGCCGTTGACCGTCCCCGGGACGCTGGGCAACGAGCCGCTGGCATCGATGGTCACCCCGTTCTCCTGGGAGCGGTAGCGCCCGATGGCGTCGAAGTTCTCCAGGGTGAAGCCCAGCGGGTCCATGAACTGGTGGCAACCGCGGCAGACCGGATCCTGCGAGTGGGCGCTGTAGCGGTCGCGCGCGGTGTTGCCCGAGTAGGGATCGGGCGGCTTGACCTTATCGGCGATGCTGGCGTCGGGCAGCGGGATCTTCATGCACAGCAGCTTGCCGGCGATGAACGACCCGCGCACCACCGGGTTGGTGTGGTTCGAGTGGGTGGTGCCCGACAGGACGCTGGCGTGGGTGAGGATGCCCAGCCGGACCGCCGGGTCCAGCGACACCTTCTGGAAGGCCATCCCCGTCACGCCCGGCACCTTGTACAGCGCGGCCAGCGGGCCGTTGAGGAAGGTGTAGGGGGCAGTCAGCACCGAGCTCCAGGTGCCGCCGCCCTCGAACACCTCGTAGTCCAGCAGCTTCTCGGTCTCCTGCTGCATCAGCGCGCCCAGGGCGGCGGTGTAGTCGGGGTACAGCTTGGGGTCGCGCTCGAGATCGGTCAGGCCGCTGATCGGCAGCAGGTTGTCGAAGAAGTAGCGGAGCACCGGGCGCGCGCGCGGGTCGGCCAGCAGGCGGGTGGCCTGCGCCAGCACACCGTCGGCGGTCAGCAGCTGGCCCGCGCGGGCGGCCATGCGCAGGGTGGCGTCGGGCATGCTGCCCCAGAAGAAATACGACAGGCGGCTGGCCATCTCGTCGCCGGTTGGGCGGCGCAGGTCCGGGCGGTCGCGGTCGGGCGCGCCCAGCTCGATCCGGTACAGGAAGTCCGGCGCCTGCAGCATCGCCTCGATCACCGCGGCCACCCCCGAGGCGAAGCTGGCGCCGGCCAGCCCGCGGGTGGACCGGTACAGAGCCAGCAGCTCGTCGGCCTCGCCCGTGGCCAGCGGGCGGCGGTAGGCGCGCGGGGCCAGGCCCTCGATGATGGTGCGCGCGCAGCTCTCCTCGGTGTCGGCGGTGACCGTGCCGCCACAGGGGGCCAGCTTGCCCAGCGCCATCGGGGTCATGGTCGCGCGGGCGGCGATGCGTTCGGCGGCGCTGGCGTATTCCTCGGCCAGCAGGCTGGAGACCGCCTGGGCGGCGGCGTCGTTGCCGAAGCCGTTGCCCAGCTCCTCGGCGGGCAGCGAGTTGGCCGGCGAGGTGTTGTCACCCAGCAGGTCGCGGACGGTGTTGTTGTACTCGAAGCGGGTGAGCCGGCGCAGCGGGGCGCGGCCGGGATGGACCTTGCCGTCGCGGCAGCGATCGGGCATCGACCCGGGTGGCATCGCCGGCGGCCCGCCGCCGGGGCCCGGGTCGACGCCGGGGCCGGGATCGGCGGGCCCGGGCAGCGGGTCCATGACCGATCCGGTGCAGGAGGACAGCAGCAGCAGCGCTGCGGAGACCGAGGGACACAGCCTCGAGACGGCCATGGTCCCCGATGTTGGATTTCTCGTCGCAGATTGTCGTCAGACCGGGGTGGCCCCTGAACTACAACCTAGGGTGGAGACGCGTTGCGAATCCGGTGAAACCGGCCGAAAAGGCGTGCCCGTCAGTCGATCTGGACCAGCCCGCGCTTGAGCGCGAGCACCAGCGCCTTGGTCCGATCGGTCACCCCCAGCTTGCCCAGCAGGTGGTTCACGTGGGTCTTGACCGTGCTCTCGGAGATACCGAGCTGGTCGCCGATCTCGCGGTTGTTCAGCCCCTCGGCGATCCGGCGCAGCACCTCCACCTCGCGTTCGGTCAGCTCGCTGGCGGCGGCACCCGGGATCACCCGGTCGGCGATCTCGGGCGGGATGTAGCGCCGGCCGGCGTGCACCAGCCGGATCGCGTCCCGCAAGGTGGCGCGGTTGGCACCCTTGAGCAGGTAACCGCTGGCCCCCGCCTGCAGCGCGCGGGTCACGTCGTCTTCGGTGTCGTAGGTGGTCAGGACCAGGAAGCGGCTGTCGGGGAACTCGCGGCGCAGGGTCCGGATCACCTCCACGCCGTCCAGGCGGGGCATCCGCAGATCCATCAGGGTCACGTCGGGCGGCTGCCGCCGGAACAGCTGCAGCGCCGTCTCGCCGTCGCCGGCCTCGGCGATCACCTGGAAGTCGTCGTTCGCCGCCAGCAGCGAGACCACCCCTTCGCGGACGATGGCGTGGTCCTCGCACACCATCACCCGGATGGGACGCTTCTCGAGGCTCACGCCGCCACCTCGACCCGCACGGTGGTGCCCTGGTCGGGGCCGCCGTCCAGCGAGAAGCGCCCCCCCATCTGCGCCGCCCGCTCTTGCATGCCCAGGATCCCGTGGGTGACGCCCGAGCCGGCGGCCGGCGCCGCGGTCTGACCGCGGGCCGTGCTGCGGATTCCCTTGCCGTCGTCCACCACCGACAGCGTGACCGATCGATCGGCAAATTCCAAACGCAGGTCGATCCGGTGGGCCTGGGCGTGCCGGTGGGCGTTGGCCACCGCCTCGTGGGCGATGCGCAGCAGGTTGGACGCGACCAGGGGCGGCAGCTCGCGCGGGGCGCCGGAGACCTTCAGCTCGACCGCGGTGCCGCCCGAGACGCGCTTGACCAGGGTCTCCAGCGCGGGCACCAGCCCCGACTCGATGGCCTGCGGCCTCATCACCCAGACCGCCCGGCGCGCCTCCTCGAGGCTCTCGTCGACCACCCGCTTGGCGGTGTCGAGGTGCCGGCGGATCTTGGTCTGCTGCGTGCCGCTGTCGTTGTGCTGCCCGCCCTCGAGCGCCTCCTCCAGGCACTCCAGCTGCACCGAGGTGGCCACGAACGCCTGGGCCAGGGTGTCGTGGATCTCGCGCGCGATGCGGGTGCGCTCGGCCATCAGCGCCTGCAGACCGGCGCGCGTGCGGTGCAGGCGCCCGCGGTGGGCCAGCACCAGCAGCAAGGCCGCGCCCAGGGCCAGCAACATCAGGAACGCGGGCGAACGATGGAACGGGGGCCGCAGCACGAACGCCAGCCCGGTGCTGGCCTGGCCCCAGTCGCCCTCGCGCGTGCGCGCTTGCACCGCCAGCTGGTAGTCACCCGCCGGCAGCCGCGGGTGATGGACGGTGCGGCCCGCCCCCACCTCGATCCAGTCGGGATCGCTCTGGCGCAGGCGGTAGCGGAACGACAGCGTGTCCGGAGGCGCGAAGCTCAGCGCCGAGACGGTGAGGTCCAGGTCGGCAGGCGCGCCGGCGACCACCGGGCGATCACCCGGGCGCGCATCGAGGCGGTGGCCACCCACGCGCAGCTGGTCGATCAGCACCCGCGGCGGCGCTGTGTGCACGCGCGGGTCCACCACCGCCAGCCCGCCCATGGTGGCGAACCACAGCCGCCCCTGGCGGTCCTTGACCCCGGCCGGGTGGCCGAAAGGATCGGCCCGCATCTGCACGCCGTCGCTGGCGTCGTAGACGCTGGGCTGCACGCGCTCGCGCCGGCCGTCGGCCACCTCGTCCAGCTCGCGCCGGCTGACCCAGAAGATGCCCTGGCTGCTGCTGGCCCACAGCCGCCCCGAGCCGTCCTCCAGCAGCTGGACGATCCAGCCGGTGGGCAGCCCCTGGGGGACGCCGATGGTGACGATGCGTTCGCTGTCGGCGCGCAGCCGGCGGATGCCGGCGCCCTTGGTGCCTGTCCACAAGGTGCCACTGGCGTCCTGGTGGAAGCTGGCCACCTCGGCCGGCCGGTCGGCCGAGGGCAGCCGCACCAGCCGGGTCTGTCCGGGGCCGCGCCAGGCCAGCAGACCGTCGGCGGCCCCCACCCACACGGTGCCGTCCCGGCCCTGGAACAGGGTGCGGGGGCCCTGCAGCGGCTCCTGCTCGCGGATGCGGGTGGTGACGCCGCCGTGGCTGCGGACCACCACCCGGTCGAGCACGAACCACTGCGCGCCGTCGCTCGCCTCGATGGCGAAGGAGGCCTCGGGCAGGTTGCCCGGCAGCGGCGGCGGCAGGCGCGTCATCGTCTGGCCATCCCAGCGCAGGACGGTGTTGGTCCCACAGACCGCCCAGAACGCCCCCGGCGCCTGCGCGCTGGGCGAGAAGTCCCAGCAGGAGTTGCAGGGCAGGCCGGCGGGACAGGCGAGCACCTCCGGGCGGGCGCGCGGATCGGCGCCGGGCAGGCGCGCCACCGACCCGCCGTCGAACCCCACCACCACGTCGCCGCGCCCGTCGAGGTTCAGACCGAACACGCGGTCGCTGGGCAACCCGTCGGCGGTGGTGATGGTGCGGAAGGTCTGGTCGGCCAGCCGGTGCAGGCCGCACAGCTCGGTGCCGATCCACAGCCCGCCCTCGCGGTCCTCGGCCAGGGTCTCGATCCGGTCGCCGCAGACCCGGGGCGGCAGCGGGAAGGGGCGGAAGCGATCGCCGTCCAGCCAGGTCAGGTTGCCGTTGCGGGTGGCCACCCACAGGTTGCCGGCGCGGTCGCGCAGGACCGCGTTCACCTCGTTCGAGCCCAGCCCGGCCTGCACGTCGAAGCTGCGCCAGCGGCCCGCGCGCCGCTGCCAAAGCCCCTGGTTGCGGGTCCCCAGCCACAACGTACCGTCCGGTTCGGACAGCAACACGTCGATGATCAGATTCGCGGGCAGGCCCTGGGTCTCGGGGATCCAGCGATCGCCGCCCCAGCGGGCCAGCCCCCGGTGGGTGCCCAGCCAGAAGGTGCGCGGGTCGGCCGCGTCCTGCGCGAACAGGTGCGCGCAGCGATGGGGCAGGCCCTCCAGCGCCGGCAGCGGATCGGCCTTGCCCGGCGGGAAGCGGTAGACCCCCGCGCGGGTGCCGACCCAGACGGTGCCGTCGGCGGTCTGGTGGATCTGGTGCAGGAAGCGGGCGTTGCCCGGCCCGCTCCAGCTGGACACCACCTGCCCCTGCAGGCGCGACAGACCGCGCCCCAGGGTGCCCACCCACAAGGTGCCGTCGGCGGCCTCCAGCAGGGCGCGCACGTTCTGGTCGGCCATGCCCGGCAGGCGGTGCGAATCGAAGCTGGTCATGCGCTGGCCATCGAAGCTGACCAGTCCCTCGGAGGTGCCGATCCACAGGTGACCGTCGCGCGCGGGCAACACCGCGTACACCGACGAGGCATGGGCCACGCTGGGCCAGGCGGTGTACGCGTATTGCTCCAGGCGGCGCCCCGGCTCCAGCGCCGCCGCCGGTCGGGCGGACAGGGCTCCCATCAGCGCGGCCGCCAGGATGACCAGACGGCGCCGGATCCGATCGCGGGGGCCCGCGCAGGGAGAGACCACGGGCGCCCATTTTGACAGAACCGGCGCGCGGGACAAACGCGCGCGCCGCGCCCATCGCGCCGCGCGCGGCCGGTCGCGTCGCTGAGAGGGTCAGCCCAGCCGGCCCGAGCGGTGAGGCAACCCCGCTGCGGTCCGGTCAGGCTTCGGGCGACGGGCCCGCGTGCACCGGCCAGGGGGTGGGGCGCGGGCCCGCCTGCCAGTTGTTGTGCCGCCCGTCCCAGTAGACGATCGGCAGCGCGGTCAGGTCCAGGTCGTCCACGCAGTTCAGGTTGATCGATACGAAGTCGCCGCCCAGCACATCCAGGTGGCCGCGTCCGAAGACGTGCACCCCGCAGTGCTTGCAGAAGAACCGCTGCGACATCTTGGGGCCCCACTCGTAGATCGACAGGCTGTCCTCGCCCGCCAGCAGCCGGAAGGCCTCCGGCTTCATGACCGCGCCGGTGGGCGCGATCTTCGTGCACACCGTGCAGTTGCAGCGGCTGGGACCTTTGGTCACGTCCAGCTCGGCCTCGAAGCGCACGGCGCCACAATGGCAGCTGCCCCCGTGGGTCTGGACGCCGGCCACGGGGGGAGCCTGGTTGGAGTCGGTTCGGTTTTCCATGGTCTTCCTCCTGAATGACAGTATGCTGTCATTATGGGAAAACGACAGCATGCTGTCAAGTCCGAGATCGAAGATTCGACCGCCGTCACCCGCACCCCCGCCGGCGACGCCCTCAGCGGCCTGGTGGTGCGGATCTTCCGGCTGAACGGGCTGCTGACCGACGCGGGCGACACCCTGGCGCGGCCCGCCGGTCAGAGCAGCGCCCGCTGGCAGGTGCTGGCGTCGATCGAGGACGGACCCGTCACCGTCGCGCAGATCGCGCGCGCGCTGGGGCTCGCCCGGCAGAGCGTGCAGCGGGTGGCCGACCTGCTGGCCGAC
>JBKPRZ010000078.1:0-22945 GCA_046734815.1 Myxococcota bacterium
GCTCGGGAGCGGCCCCCTTGGCGCGGGCCGCGCCCCGGCGCGTCGGCGGCGGCACGATCGATCTGGTGATGGGCGTGGTGGACACCGGTGGCGGTGTCTTCTCGCCGACCATGCTCTTGAAGACCTTCTCCGCCTCCGCGCGGGCGCGGGCCTCCGCTTCGGGCGCGGCGGTGGGCGTGGCGCCGGCCAGCGCGGGCTTGCCCACCCCGCCGCCGCGATCCCGGTCGCTCGCCGCCAGCACCGCCACCACGATGATCAGCCCCACCAGCAGGCCACCGGTGACGACGAACTTGAACGCCGGATGGCGGGGGCGGGACGCCCGCACGCCGGCCTGGGCCATCAGGGTCGCAGTCGATCCGCCCGACAGCGGCGCGGCCACGGCTCCCGAGGGGGCCATCCCGATGATCGGATGGCCGCCGCTGCTCACGCCGAGGATCGGGTGCGAGCCGCTGGGCCCGCCGGGCGAGGGCATGAAGTCCAGCGCCTCGAGCCCGCTGATGGATCCGCCACCAGGCGCCGCAGCGCCGTTGGCCTTCAGCATGACGCCTGAGGGGCGGGCCGGGCCCAGGCCGGGAGCGATCTCCGGCGCGGGCAGCGGCGCGAAGGCGGTGGCGGCCTGCTTGGCCATGGCGGCCTGACCGGCCAGGTCGCCCATCAACAGGCCCGCGTCCACCTGGGTGCGCTCGGCGTCCTGCTCGGCGCCGGCGAACCCGGACGCGACCGCGGCCAGGCCGGCGCTGCTGGAGAGGCCGCCGGAGGACTTGGCGGCGATGTCGACGGTACCGTGGTTACCCGACCGGCGGCCGCCCGAGATGCTGGATATCGACGCCTGCGACGGCGCGGGCAATGGCGAGGAGACCGCCGCGCGCGCGGCGGAGGGCATCCGCTTGCCACCGGTGATGGGCACCGGCGGCGGGGGCGGCGGGGTGAGGCGGCCGCGCAGCTCTGCCGCCACCTCGGGAACGAACTTCGGCTCTTTCCAGCCGTCCAGGTGCTCGTTCCAGACGTACGTCTCGGCGTTGCGAGCAGCGGCCTGGATCCGGCTGATCAGCGCGGGCAGGGCCATGGGGCCCTCCTGCTTGCCGTCGATGGCGACGTGCCACTCGATCGCGCGTGCGGCTCGCGGCGGCGGTGGCGGCGCCGGCGGCACCGCACGCACCCCTCTCGGTTCGCTCGCCGCCCGCGGCTCGTGAACAACCACCGCGTCGCGGATCGTGATCACGTTCTCGCAGGTCTTGCAGCGAATCTTCAGGATCTTCTGCCTGACCTTGTCGTCCGCGATGGAGTACTTGGTGTGGCAGCGCTCGCAGACAAACTTCATCCGTAATTTCCGGGGGCTACCTCGCGGCCGAGCCTACCATACGGTTTCGGCAGAGCCGGGTTGGTACTATAACCATCGCGGCCGCTTTTTGAAGCTGCAACGTCGTCGTCGCAACGTGTTCGCAGTATGGGTGAGAGACATCGTGTGCGGAAGTCACGTGTGCAAGATCGGGGGCGAACTGGGGGGCAGGTCCGCGCAGGACCAGCAAGCTAGCAGCTTTGATTACTCGTGCTCAGGGACCTTTGAGCACGAAAAACAGCCCACTCAACACCACGGCGGTAAGGACCAGCAGGACACCGACCGCCAACCACCCGCGTGACCGCGGGGGCTCCTCGGCAACTGGCGCAGGCAACTCCGGCACCGGCGGCGCGGCGGGAGCGGCGCTGGGCGTCTGAGCCGGCCACGCGGCTGGCTGTTGCCGCGGCGCGGACACCGCGCGGGCTGCGAGATCGAAGACATTCGAGTCGCGCAGAGCGTGAGCGACGGGACTGCCCGCCGCGACACGATCGAAGTTCAGCGGCTGATCGAATTCGTCCGGCGCGGGCCCCTCGTCGCGGAAGTCCCGCGCCCGTTGCATGTCGCGGTCCTGCACGCGCGCGGACGGCAAGTAGATCTCCTGGACGAACTGCGCGATGTGTCGGTCGGCCACGCGTTCGCTGCATTCGTTCAGGAAACGATTCAGGTCGCGCGCCATTTCACCGGCCGCCTGGTATCGGTCTGCCGGCCGCTTGGCCAGCGCGCGCAGCACGATCCGCTCGAGCGTCGGCGGATAGGCCCGATTGACGAACGTCGGCGGCTCGGGATCTTCGTGGACGATCCGGCGCATCACGGTCTCGGGCGGGCCTCGCCACAACCGTCGCCCGAGCGTGATCTCGTAGAGGATCGTTCCCAGCGAGAACAGATCCGAACGCCCGTCGAGCGGCAGCCCCTGGGCCTGCTCCGGGGACATGTACGAGAGCTTGCCCGGCCGCGCCCCGCTCTCCACCGACACCGACGCTCCGGATCGGGCGATGCCGAAGTCGATGATCTTGGTGCGGCCGGCGTAGCTGACGATGAGGTTGGGCGGCGAGATGTCGCGATGGACGATGCCCGACCAGTGCGTCCGACCCGGGGGCGCGAAGCCCAGCCCCTCCTGCAGATAGGCCAGACCCTCGGCCACCTGCCCGAGGATGTAGACCGCGTAGGAGATCGGCAGCGGGTGCGAGACCTCGAAGGCGCGGGTGACCAGCTCGGTCAAGTTCCGCCCCTCGATGAACTCCATGGCGATGTAGCGCAGCCCGCCCTCCTGGCCGTTCTCGTAGATGTCCACGATGGCCGGGTGGCGGAGCTCGGCCCCCAGCCGCGCCTCCTCGGTGAACATCTGCACCACCTGGGCGTTGTCGGTGTAGCGCTGCTGCAGGACCTTGAGCACCAGGTCCTTGGCGAAACCGCCCTCGCCCGGCAACCGGGCCAGGAAGATCTCCGCCATCCCGCCCGAGGCCAGATGCTCCTGCAGCACGTAGCGGCCGAAGCGTTTGCCCCGGATCGAACGGGCCTTGGCCATGGCCTCGAGGTTCTCGGCCGCCTTGACCAGGCTGCTCGACGGTTCCTTGGCTTCGGTTTCGGTGGAGCCCATCAGTCCCCGCGGTTGATCAACATGGCCGCGTCGGCCAGCAGGCGGTCGACCACGTCCGGCGCGGACGAGTCGTAATACCCGCGGATCCGACCCTGCTGGTCGACGAGCACGAAGTGAGTGCCATGCATGATGCTGGCGAAGTCCTGCTCGCCCTCGACGTCACCCATGGCGATCTTCAGTCCGCCGACCACCGTGCTCTGCACGGTCTGCAGCGGGCCGGTGAGGAACTTCCACAGGCGCGGGCTGGCCCCGTGTTGCCGCGCGTACGCGGCCAGCACCTCGGGCGTGTCGTGCTGCGGGTCCACCGTGAAGCTGACGATGCGGAAGCCCTGCTCGATCCCACCGGCCCGGTGTTGCAGGCGGCCCAGGGTGGAGACGATCACCGGGCAGATGGTGGGGCAGCGAGTGAAGATGAAGCTGGCCACCCAGACGTGACCACGCAGATCCTGCGAGCCCGACGGGCGGCCGTCCTGGTCCACCAGCTGGAACGCGGGCAAGGTCGCCAGCACCGGCAGCGGCGCCGGCACCGGCCGCCAGACGCGGGTGACGATCGGGATCGCCAGGCCGATCACGGCGATCGCCGCCCACAGCAGAGCGCTCCCGGCCAGCCGCCCGGACGGGCGTCTCGGACGAACCCCGGCGAGAGCGGCCTCGCCTTCCCGCGGTACCGACGCCGACATTGGACGGGCCGGCACGCTAGCACCCTCGGCCCGGCAATCCCAGGGTTATCCGCGCCGCGCTCATCCGCGACGCCAGGTCAGGACCAGCGACACCACCATCACCGCGGCAATGACCAGCGCCGCCACCCAGAGGCCCGCCCGGACCACACGCGGGGGCATCAGCTCCCGCGGCAGGTGACGGCGCTGCAGGTATACCGTGCCGAAGGCAAACACCGGCAGCATGAAGGATTGCGCCATCGCGCCGGCCACCACCATCTTCACCGGTGATTCGAAGAGGTAATAGAGCGCCACCGGGACCAGGGTCAGGGCCCAGACCAGCTTGCGGCGGACGCTGCGACGGGCGGCGTAGTTGTCGCGCGGGAACGCCCCCAGCAGCCCGGCCAGGTCGGCGTAGATGCGCGCGTGCGCGGCGGTGGCGGCGAAGATTGTTCCGTAAAGGGTGATGATCGCGCCGGCGTAGAAGACCCACAGGGCCCAGGGCCCGAGCGTCTCGGTGTAGATGCGCGACAGCACCACGATGAGATCGTTGGCCTTCGGAACCAGTCCCTGCGGGTGCAGGACCCCTGCGCCCAGAAGATAGAAGGCGACGGTGGCCAGCGTGTAGATCAGCAGCGACACCACGATGTCGACGTGCATCACCCGGATCCAGCCGAGCGCGCGACGGGTCCACGCCGGACCGGGCTCGCGCGGGCCGGTGAAGCGCGCGTAGCCCTTCTCGACGCACCAGTATGGGTACATCGCCAGCTCGTTCGTGCCGACGCCGGTGATGCCGAAGACCGCCACCGCGGTGGCCAGGCCGGCGCCGGGCAACTCGAACCGCAGGCCCTGCCCGAGGGCGGCCAGGTTGAACTCCGGCCGCCGCACCAGCAGCACCGCCGCCATCACCGTCAGCAACGTGAACAGCCCGACCTTGACCACCGCCAGCCGTTCGATGCGTTCGTATCCCCCGCCCAGCAGCAGCGCCAGGGTCAAGGCGACCAGCAGCCCCACCCAGACCCGCACCGACACGCCCGGCACCAGCAGCGCCATCACCTGGGCCACGCCGCCGTACATGGCCCCGACCTGCAGCAGGGTGATGAACACCATGAGGGCCCAGCCCCAGGCCACCCAGCCCACCTTCCAGCGCGGGCCAGGCAGGCGCCCCAGGCTCTGCAAGGTGGGCTCGCCGGTGGCGATGGTGTAGCGGCCGAGCTCGGCCTGCACGATCGGTTTGATCAGGCAGGACAGCACGATCAGCCACAGCAGCCGGTAGCCCTCCTGGGCGCCGAGGGTGGTGGTGGCGATCAGCTCGCCCGAGCCGACGATCGCGGCCGCCAGGATGATGCCGGGGCCGATGCGGCGGAGGATCTGCCCCAGCCGGCGGGGCGGCTCCTGGACCTCGGAAGCCGCGAGCCGGTAGGGATCCGCTTCCTGCCGCTCCATGCGCCCAGGTATACGTCGACCGCCCGGGAATGTCGCGTGGACGCAGGCGAGCCTGCCTCGCCGGAGTCCGTCGCGGGGGGCGTGGGACCCTCTCAGGGTCCCACAGGCAGTGCCAAGAGTCTGCCTTGCGACCCCGCGGCGCTGCGTGCTATGGCCCGGCCGACGTGTCCTCCGCCCCCGCGACCTCGATCCGCTGGCCCGCCGAGCGCTTCATGGGCCGCGCCTCGGCGCTGAAGCTGGGCATGTGGGTGTTCCTGATCTCCGACGCCTTCTCGTTCTCGGCGCTGCTGATCGGCTACGGCGTCTTGCGGGCCGCCAGCGTGCGCTGGTGGCAGCCGGGCGAGCCGCCGCTGGGGATCAACTTCACCGCCGGGCTGACCTTCCTGCTCATCTGCTCCAGCGTGACCATGGTGCTGGGCGTGGCGGCGGCGCGCGAGGGCAAGCGGCGCCAGACCGCCCTGTGGCTGGCGTTGACGATGGCGGGCGGCCTGCTGTTCCTGACCGGGCAGTACCACGAATATTTCGGCCTGTGGGGCGCCGGCCTCTCGGGGCACGGCCTGCTGCTGGGGCATTCGCACCGCGCGACGACCTTCTACGCCATCACCAGCTTCCACGGCGCGCACGTCTTCACCGGGGTGCTGGTCCTGGGCGTGATGCTGGTGCGCACCTGGCGCACCAGCGACGCGAACGTGGTCGCGCGCGCCGACGCCATCGAGAGCGCGGGGCTGTTCTGGCACTTCGTCGACCTGATCTGGATCCTGGTGTTCACGTTCGTCTATCTGATCCCGACCGTTCCACCCGCGGCCGCCCATCCATGAGCCAGCGCCGGCGCTACCTGCAAGTGTTCGCCGTGCTCACCGTGCTCACGGTGGTCGAGATCTCGGTGGTCTACGTGCCAGGGATCGCCACCGCGCTGCTGGTGACCGCGCTGGTCCTGCTGGCGCTGGCCAAGGCGGGCCTGGTGTTGACCCACTTCATGCACCTTTCCCACGAGACCCGCGGGCTCAGGCTGACCGTGCTGGTGCCGTTTCTGATCCCGGCCGCGCTCGCGGTGGTGCTGATCGCCGAGGCCGCCTGGAGGTCGTCGCCGTGACCCGGCGGCTGTCAGGGGTGGTGGCTCTGCTGGCCTCGCTGGCGCCGGCCGCCGCCCTGGCCTGCCCGGCCTGCGCCGCGCGCGAGGGACCCGGCGGCGGCGTGCTGGCGCTGGTGGGAGCGCTGATCGCGGTGCCCTACCTGGTAGCGGCGGTGGCGATCAAGGTGATCCGCAACCTGGAGCGCAGGGGGTAAGGGTGCCGCCCGACGTGTCCCTGCATGGCTGGCGGGTGGACTGGCTGATGGCCTCCACCAGCGTGTTCGTGCTGATCATGTTCCTGGCCACCCTGGTCTGGATCCTGTGGTCCAGCGTCTTTCACGGGGCCCGGCACCGGGCCCACTACGACGTGGGCGACGGGCGGCGGCAGACCATGAAGGCGCTGGCCCTGTCGCTGGTGATCTTCGGGGTGGTGGACGGCAACCTGTTCGTCTACGGCCTGCGAGACCTGGACCGCGCCTTCTGGAACTTCGACGCGGTCGAGGCGGACCCGCGCACGGTGCGCCTGGAGGTCAACGCCCGCCAGTGGGCCTGGGACGCGCGGTACGCCGGCCCCGACGGACGCTTCAATACGCGCGACGACATCGTGACCACCAACGACCTGCGCGTCCCCGTGAACACGCCCATCCTGCTGCAGCTGGCGGCCACCGACGTCCTGCACAGCTTCTCGCTGCCCAACTTCCGCATCAAGCAGGACGCGGTCCCCGGCACGATCAACCGGCTGTGGTTCCAGGCCAAGCAGACCGGGCGCTTCGACATCGCCTGCGCCCAGCACTGCGGGGTCAACCACTACAAGATGCGCGGCCAGCTCAGCGTCCTTTCGCCCGAGGCCTACGCCGCCTGGGCGGCCGAGGCGTCGGCGCTGTCGGCCGAGAGCTACGACCCCGAGGACAGGGGATCGCACTGGGGCTGGGAGTGGAAGCCGGGCCGGTCCGACAACGGACCCCACGCGGGGGGCGGCCACCGATGAGCGCCTCGACCCGCCCATCCGATCCGCCGGTGGAGCTGCAGCCCATCCATCCGCCCCCCACCTCGTTCCTGCGGCGGTACGTCTTTTCCACCGATCACAAGGTGATCGCCAAGCAGTTCCTCTGGGCCGGGTTGCTGTTCCTGCTGTTCGGCGGGGTGCTGGCGATGTTCATCCGCTGGCAGTGGGCCTACCCCGGGCAGAAGGTCCCGCTGGTGGGCGACCTGGTGCTCCGGCGATCGGGCGGGGCCATCTCGCCGGCGGCCTACAACGCCATCTTCACCATGCACGGGCTGGTGATGATCTTCTTCGCCATCACGCCGCTCCTGGTCGGCGCCTTCGGCAACCTGACCATACCCCTCATGATCGGCGCGCGCGACATGGCCTTCCCGCGCCTGAACATGCTCTCGTTCTGGACCTTCGCCTTCTCGCTGCTGCTGGTGGTGTCCTCCTTCCTGGTGCAGCTGGGCTCGGCGGCGGCGGGATGGACCACCTACCCGCCCCTGGCCAGCCGGGTGGGCACACCCGGACTGGGCCAGACCCTGGTGGTGGCGGCGCTGTTCTTCACCGGAACGGCCACGGTGATGGGCGCGATCAACTACGTCGTCACCGTGATCCGCTTCCGCGCGCCCGGCATGACCTACCTGCGCCTGCCGCTGACGGTCTGGGGGCTGTGGCTCACCTCGATCCTCAACATCCTGTTCGTGCCGGTGCTGGGAGCGGCGGCGCTGCTGCTGCTGGCCGACCGCGAGCTGGGCACGCAGTTCTTCATCGCCGGCGCCGCCTCGGTGCGGGGCGGGGGCGACCCGATCCTGTTCCAGCACCTGTTCTGGATCTTCGGCCACCCGGAGGTCTACATCCTGATCTTGCCGGCCTGGGGCTTCGTCGGCGACCTGGTGGCCTTCTTCTCGCGCAAGCCGGCCTACTGGTACAAGGGCTCGGTGGGGGCGATGGGCCTCATCACCGTGCTGTCGGCGGTGGTCTACGGGCACCACATGTTCACCACCGGCATGAACCCGATGCTGGGCAAGGCCTTCATGACCTTGACCCTGATCATCAGCGCCCCGGCCGAGCTGCTGTTCCTCAACTGGCTGCACACGATCTGGAAGGGCTCGATGCGGCGGTCGACCCCGATGTTGTTCACCCTGGGCGTGGTCTGGGTGTTCGCGCTGGGCGGGTTGACCGGGCTTTACCTGGCCACCATCTCCACGGACCTCTATCTGCACGACACCATGTTCGTGGTGGGGCACTTCCACCTGATCATGGCGGCGGCGACGTTCATGGCCATCTTCGCCGCCATCCACTTCTGGTTCCCCAAGATGTTCGGGCGGATGCTGGATGAACGGCTGGGCAAGGTCCACTTCTGGCTGTCGCTCACCTTCATGACCCTGCTGTTCGTCGGGCAACTGCTGACAGGGTATGCCGGACAGCCGCGCCGGCTGTGGGATCCGCACCAGTACGCCTTCCTCCAGCACCTTGCACCCATCAACCGCTGGACCAGCTACTTCGCCTTTGCGCTGGGCGCCAGCCAGCTGCTGTTCGTCTACAACTTCTTCAACAACGTCTTCCGCAAGCCGAACGCCGAGGCGAATCCCTGGCAGGTGGGCACCCTGGAGTGGACGGTCCCCTCGCCTCCCCCGCCTCACAACTTCGACCCCATCCCCGAGGTGCTGCGAGGTCCCCACGAGCTGTCCAACCCCCAGGTGCAGGCGGCCCTCGGCCGCGACTGGATCGCGCAGAGCGAGCCGCTGCCCGAGCCCCGGCCGCAGGCGGGCGCGAGGGTCGCGTGATGGCCATCGCCGCCGCGCCCGAACGTCACCGCCAGACCACCGCCCTGCTGGGCATGACCCTGTTCCTGGCCTCCTGGGCGATGCTGCTGGCGGCGCTGCTGTTCGCGTACGGTCTGGTGCGGGTACGGTCCACCGCCTGGCCACCGGCCGACCTGCCACGATTGCCGCTGGTCGCGCCCGCCTTCGGCACCGTTCTGCTGGCGGTGGCCAGCCTGATGCTCGAGCGCGCGCGTCGGGCGGTCAGGCCGGGGACCGTCGCCGCGCTGGGGATCGCCTTCGTAGCCAGCGCCGGATTCCTGGCGGTGCAGATCCAGGTCTGGCGCGCGTTGTGGGCGGCCGGGCTGCGTCTCGACAGCGGTCCCTATGGCTCGGTGTTCTTCGGCCTGACCGGCTTTCACGCGCTTCACGTGCTGGTGGGGCTGGGCGGTCTCGCCGGCCTCCTGCTGGCGGCACGGCGGGGTGTCAGCGCGGTCTCGCTGCGGCTGTGGACGCTCTATCTGCACATGGTCGGCATCTTCTGGGGCCTTGTCTTCGTGACCGTGTACGTGCTGTGAAGCCTTCGCTGCTGGTCCTCGCGGTCTGCTGCGCCGGCCTGGGGTGCCGGGAGTCGGCGCGTTTCCGCGAGCCGCTGAAGCTGGGCGGAAAGACGGTCACGGCCGAGGTGCTCAACCAGGGCCACGACGTCTACCTGCAGTTCTGCTACGCCTGCCACGGCGAGAAGGGCGACGGCAACGGCCCGGCCGCGCCGGGCATGCGCCCGCCCCCGCGCGACTTCCGCACCGGGATCTTCAAGTTCCCCGGCGTGGCCGCGGGCGAGCTGCCCGGCGACGAGGACCTGCTGGCGCTGCTGCGGCGGGGCCTGGACGGAACGCCGATGCTCGCCTGGGACCTCAGCGAGCCGGCCCGGGCGGCGGTGATCCAGTACCTCAAGACCTTCTCGCCGCGCTGGAAGACCGAGACGCCCGGCGACCCCGTGCGGCCCGACGTGCCCGACCCCTGGACCGGCCGCCTGCCCGAGGCGTACGCGCTGGGCGAGAAGATCTATCACCTGTCGGGGATCGAGATGGACCCGGCCACCCAGCAGCCGCGCGCGGTGATGGGCGGCTGCATCGCCTGCCATCCCAGCTACCTCGACGGCCGCCAGCTGGAGGCGCTGTCGCAGGCGGTGCTGCGCAAGCCTGCCGCCGAGCGCGAGCGCCAGGGCCGCCCCGTGCTCAAGGAGAGCGACTACCGGGCCGGGGCGGACAAGATCAACATCTTGCCCACCGACTTCCTGTTCCACCGCCTGAAGAACGGGTCCACGCCCGAAGCGCTGTTCCGCACCATCGCCGCCGGCATCGGCGGCACGGCCATGCCCACCTGGAAGAACAGCCTGAAGGACCCCGATCTCTGGGCGCTGGCCCACTACGTCCGGCGGCTGGCCGAGCTGCGCGACACCCCGGCCGGCGACGCCCTCCGCGCCCGCCTGCGCGTGGGCAACCCGATCGACAACCGCTGATCCTGCTGAAGAATTCCCGGCTTGCACGGCGTGCAAGCGGGCGGAACCGGCATCAGATATATAGGGAGACGAAGGGTGTAACGCCATGCCTCCAGCAAGCACCGGGCCGGATCGCACGCGCTTCAGCATCAGTTACGTGATCGTGGCGCTGCTCGCGATCCTCCTGCTCCAGGACGTCTGGTCGCGCGTGCAGGGCGTGGCCCCGCTGCCGTACAGCCAGTTCCAGGAGCTGCTCAAGCAGGACAAGGTCGAGGAGGTGGTGGTCTCGTCGAACGAGATCCGCGGCACCCTGAAAGAGCCGGTCAACGGCAAGAAGCAGTTCGTGACCAACAGGGTCGAACCGGATCTGGCCGCCGAGCTGAACAAGCACAACGTCAAATACGCCGCCCAGCGCGAGAGCACCTTCCTGGCGAGCATCCTCGGCTGGATCTTGCCCCTGGTGCTGTTCTTCGGCGTCTGGGTCTTCCTGATGCGGCGGATGGCCGGCAAGATCGGTCCGGGCGGCGGTCTGATGGCCATCGGCAAGAGCAAGGCCAAGGTCTACGTCGAGACGGACATCAAGATCACCTTCAAGGACGTGGCCGGGGTCGACGAGGCCAAGCACGAGCTGGAAGAGGTGGTCTCGTTCCTCAAGGACCCGAAACGGTACGGCCGGCTGGGCGCACGCATGCCCAGGGGCGTGCTGCTGGTGGGCCCGCCCGGCACTGGCAAGACCTTGCTGGCGCGGGCGGTGGCCGGCGAGGCCAGCGTCCCCTTCTTCTCGATCAGCGGCTCGGAGTTCGTGGAGATGTTCGTGGGCGTGGGCGCCGCCCGCGTGCGCGATCTGTTCGAGCAGGCCCGCTCGAAAGCCCCCTGCATCATCTTCATCGACGAGCTGGACGCCCTGGGGCGGGCCCGCCACGCCGGCGGCGCACTGGGCGGGCACGACGAGAAGGAGCAGACCCTGAACCAGCTGCTGGTCGAGCTGGACGGGTTCGACGCCTCCAGCGGCATCGTCATCGTCGCCGCCACCAACCGCCCCGAGATCCTGGACCCCGCCCTGCTGCGCGCCGGCCGGTTCGACCGCCAGGTGCTGGTCGACCGACCGGACAAGCGCGGCCGCGAGGAGATCCTGCGGGTCCACATCAAGAAGATCACCGTCGCACCGTCGGTCAAGCTGGAGGACGTCGCCAGCCTGACCCCCGGCTTCACCGGGGCGGACCTGGCCAACCTGGTCAACGAGGCGGCCCTGGTGGCCACCCGCCGCGGCGCCAGCGACGTCACCCTGGCGGACTTCACCGCCGCCATCGAGCGCATCGTGGCCGGTCTGGAGAAACGCAACCGCCTGCTGTCGCCGCAGGAGCGCCGGGTGGTCGCACACCACGAGATGGGCCACGCCCTGGTGGCGGCGGCGCTGCCCGGCACCGACCCGGTCCACAAGGTCTCGATCATCCCCCGCGGCGTGGGCGCGCTGGGCTACACCATCCAGCGCCCGACCGAGGACCGCTACCTGATGGTGCGCGAGGAGCTGGAGAAGAAGATGGCGGTGCTGCTGGGCGGGCGCGCCGCCGAACACCTCATCTTCGGGCACCTGTCGACCGGCGCCGCCGACGACCTGATGAAGGCGACCGAGATCGCCCGCAGCATGGTCATGCGCTACGCCATGGTTCCCGAGCTGGGAAACGTGACCTACGACAACGAGCCGGCCAGCATGCTGGGCCCCAACCTGGGGCTGGGGCCCCGGCGCGATTACAGCAACGAGACCGCCCGGGAGATCGACGCCGCCGTCCGCACAATCGTCGACCAGGCCTTCGTGTCGGCCCGGGCCATCCTGGACCGCAACCGCCCGCTGCTCGAGGAGGGGGCGCGGAGCCTGCTGGAGAAGGAGACCCTGGCGGAACCGGATCTGGCGGGTCTGTTCTCTCGCGTGGTCAAGGACAACGGGGTGCCCACACGGGCTGCCGCTGTCACACCCCCTCCCGTGTGAGGCCAGCCGCCCGGGCGAGGGCCAGACCGCCCTCGACGGAGGTCAGAGGCCGCAGCTGCGTTGACTAGGGCTGCAGGGCGGACTAGCTTGCCGGGGCCATGGCCTCCCAGCACAGCAGCGGCGACCCGCCGCTCGAGTCCGCCGACCCCGAGGTCTTCGCCCTGTGCCGGGGCGAGGACCGCCGGCAGGCGGAGAAGATTCGTCTGATCCCGTCGGAGAACTACGTCTCTCGCGCCGTGCTGGAAGCCAGCGGGACCGTCTTCACCAACAAGTACAGCGAGGGCTACGCGGGCAAGCGTTACTACGAGGGTCAGCAGTTCGTCGACCCGCTGGAGTCGCTCTGCTGCAAGCGCGCGACCGACCTGTTCGGCGCCGAGCACGCCAACGTGCAACCCTACTCGGGGTCGCCGGCCAACCTGGCGGTCTACCTGGCCTTCCTCAAGCCGGGCGAGAAGGTGATGGGGCTGGCCCTGCCCATGGGTGGCCACCTGACCCACGGCTGGAACGTCTCGATCACCGGGCGCTACTTCCAGTCGGTGCAATACGGGGTCCGCCGCGACACCGGCCGCATCGACTACGACGAGGTCCGCGACCTGGCCCGCAAGGAGCGACCGGGGCTGATCTGGGCCGGTGGTACCGCCTACGCGCGGGTCTGGGACTTCGCCACGATGGCCAGCATCGCCAAGGAGGTGGGGGCCCGCTTCGCCGCGGACATCGCCCACATCGCCGGGCTGATCGCCGGTGGGGCCCACCCCTCGCCGGTGCCTCACGCCGACGTCATCACGACCACCACCCACAAGACCCTGCGCGGCCCGCGCGGCGGGATGATCCTCAGCCGCGCCGAACATGCCCAGGCCATCGACCGGGCGGTATTCCCCGGTCTGCAGGGCGGCCCCCACCAGCACACCACCGCCGGCATCGCCGTGGCCCTGCGCGAGGCGGCCCAGCCGGCGTTCAAGGACTACGCCGAGAGCATCGTCCGCAACGCCCGGGCGCTGGCCGAGGAGCTGATCGCGCGCGGCTACGACCTGGTCTCGGGCGGTACCGACAACCACCTGATCCTGGTCGACCTGACCCGGCAGAACGTGCCCGGCAAGCTGGCCGCCAAGGCCCTGGACCGTGCCGGCATCGAGCTCAACTACAACTCGGTCCCCTACGACACCCGCAAGCCCTTCGACCCGTCGGGCATCCGGCTGGGCACCCCGGCGGTGACCAGCCGGGGCATGGGCCCGGCCGAGATGAAGCAGATCGCCGGCTGGATGGACCGGGTGATCCGGGACCCCAGCGACGAGGTCTGCGAGAAGGTGTTCCGGGAAGTGCGGGAGGTGACCGCCCGGTTTCCGGCGCCGGGCCTGACCAGCGCCTGAGCCCCGGCCGCCAGCTTGTCCAACAGAGACGGAGACCGCAGCAGATGAAGCGACCACACCCCTTGCCCCCCCTCGCCGCCGCCGCGCTGCTGAGCCTGCTGGCGGCCGCGGCCCCGGCGCGGGCCGAGATCATCGAGCTGGTCGACAAGACCAAGCTCAATGCCAGGATCGTCCACTTCTACGACGACGTGTTCACGGTGGAGACCGGCGGCAAGATGATCAAGTTGCCCCGGGACAAGGTAAAATCCATCGCCTTCGCGCTTCCGGCCGCCCGGCCCGAGTTCTCCAGCGCGGAGAAGACCTTCGAACGGTGGCGCAAGGCTCTGAACGACGGCGACCTGGACAGGATGATCGACTGCTACGCCCTCATGTATCAGGGGTTCCTCGCCAACCAGGTGGGCGGCAGCGGCGAAGGCGTCAAGAAGATGCAGAAGGAGCTGGAGGGCTGGAAGTTCGAGGTGAAGGGCTCGTCGGTCAAGGGCGACACCGCCACCCTCAAGGTGTTGCGCAAGAAGGGGGACGAGTCGGACACCGGGGAGGTTGCCTTCGTCAAAGAAAACGGCGAATGGAAGATGCTCCCGCCACAGTGAACGCCTCGTCCCGAACCTCGGTCTTCGTTGCCCGCGCCCTGGCCGGAGGGCTGGTCGCGGGCCTGGCGCTGCTTTCCGCCGCTCCGGCCTGGGCCCAGGCCGTCCCCGCGCCTGCCGCCCCGGCCCCGGCCCCGGCCCCGGCGCCGGGCCAGGCCTGCCGGGACGACAACCAGTGCCCCGGCGGAACCATCTGCCAGAAGGGGGTGTGCACGCCGGTCGAGCCGCCCATCCACGCCCTGCTGTTCCGCAAGGAGGGCGGCGCCACCGCGCTGATCCCGTTCTACTTCGACCGCAAGGGCAACCCGGGCTACCGGGTGATCACCCCCTTTTACTGGCATTTCTGGAGCCCGGAGGGGACCAGCAAGGTCATCTTTCCGTTCTACTGGCGCTTCCAGGACCACGCCCAGCAGCGGGTGGTCACGGTTGTTCCCCCCTTCTCGCGCACGGTGCAGCCGGACGCCGAGTCCTGGGCGGTCTGGCCCTTCTTCTACAAGTCCACCAAGTTCGGCTGGGCGGCGCCGATCTTGCTGTCCTTCCAGGTGGGCAACCCGGACAAGGGGACCGCCTACGGCCTGTACGGGGGACTCTACTTCTGGCAGCGGGACCGTCCCGCCAGCAAGGCCCTGGACCTGTTCGTGCCCTTCTTCGTGTCCAGCCGCGAGCCGGACCGGGCGTTCACCTATGTCCTGCCGCTGAACTTCTACTGGCGGCGGGGTCCCCGCTCGCACCTGCTGGCCGTGCCGCTCCTCTATCACGCCGGGCGTCCCGACGGCAGCACCACGGTCTCGCTGCTGGGCTACCGGCACCGGGCCGGTGACAACACCGCCGGCTCGCTGCTGTGGCTTTACTGGTGGGGCCGCGGGTCGCGCGGCAGCGCCTACGATCTGCTGGTGCCGATCCTCTACTGGAGCCGGCACGAAGGCGGCGGCACCCTGGGCTCCACCTTCGGGTATTACTCGCGCGACGGCGAGAACCGGCGGGGCGCGGCAGCCTGGCTGTACTGGTTCGGGCGCAAGACCGACGGCTCGAAATACGACGTGGTGTTGCCGATCCTGTGGAGCTTCCGCTCGAAGGAATCGAACACCACGGTGATCCCGCCGATCCTGCACCTGCGGCGGCGAACCTACGCCCTCACCACCCTGTTCCCGGTGTACTGGGCGGCGCAGGACCTGACCCGCGGGTCGGCCTGGCGGCTGCTGTTCCCGCTGTATTTCTCTCGCACGGGCGAGGCCGGGCGGACCCTCTTCTGGATCACCCCGCTGGGCGGGTACCGCCGCGACGACGAGCGCGAGACCCGCACCTTGACCTTCCTGGTCCCGCCGATCATCCACCGCCGCGACTCGCAACGCGAGTTCGACATGGTGGCGTTCCTCTACTGGCGCTTCCGCGATCGGATGGACGGCTCGACCACCCACCTGGTGGGACCGTATTACCGCCACCAGGATCCGGGCGGTTCGACCACCACCCTGTTCCCGCTGTTCTGGGCCTTCCGGGACGCGGACAGCGGCGCCACCGCCCATTCGCTGCTGCCGCTGTACTTCCGCCGCAGCGGCCCCGACGAGACCTTGACCGCCGCTGGGGTCTTCCCGCTGTGGGGCTATTACCGCAGCTACCGCGATGGCGGCTGGGGGGGCGGCCTGTTCCCGGTGGCCTTCTTCGGCCAGCGGGCCGATCGCGGCCACGGCGTGCTGTTCCCGCTGCTCTGGCACTTCCGCGACCGTCGCGGCACCGCCACGGTGGCGGCGCCCTTCTTCTTCCACTTCGAGGAGCGGGCCAAGGTCTCGGGCGGCGTCCCTCCCCTGCTCTACTTTTACGGCCGGCAGGGCGAGGACAGCTACCACATCCAGTTCCCGTTCTTCTGGCACTTTGCCAGCGGCGCCACCGGCGTGCAGACCACGGTCGTGCCGCCGGTATACGTGCGCACCGGCCCGTCCGGCTACTCCACCGGCCTGTTCCCGCTGCTGTTCGTGGCCAACTGGTCCGACCGGGGGCACTTCGTGCTGTTCCCGCTGTTCTGGCGCTTCCGCGACCAGCAGGCGGACAAGACCTCGACGGTGGTGCTCAACTACCTCTACCGCCGGCACGGCGACGAGGTGACCCACGCCCTGTTCCCGCTGCTGCACTACCGCACCGGCGCTCGACCGGGCGGCAAGCCCGAGACCAGCTTCACCCTGTTCCCGCTGGTGCACTACCGGCGCACCAGCGACACCCGGGTGTTCGTCACGCCCATCGCCTTCGCCAGCCGCACGCCTCAGACCAAGGCCGGCTTCATCCCGCCCTACTTCTGGTACCAGAGCCGCCAGGTGGCGGCCAGCGGCGTGCCGCCGGTGTACTTCGACATCACCAAGCTGCAGGGGACCGAGCGCACCCGCATGTTCGGCCCCTGGGTGATGGTGGACAGCCCCACCTCGCACGCCCGGGTCCTGTTCCCCGTGTTCGGTCGCTACACCGACGAGCGCGAGCGGGGGACCTGGGTGTTTCCCACCTTCTTCCGCCGGCGCGTGCACGCGGGCCCCGCCGCCGGGTACGCCCTGGACTCGTTCCTGCCGCTGTTCTGGTATTCGCGGTCGCCCCAGCACAGCACCGCGGTGGTGGGCCCCTGGTACCGACGGGCCCGACCCGAGGGCTACGCCACCGGCCTGGTGCCGCTTTATTTCTACGCCCACAACGGCGAGCGCCGCCTGCTGGTCACGCCGCTGTTCTACAAACGGGACAGCTTCAAGGAGGGCACCAGCAAGCTGTTCGCCGCCTTCCTGTTTTACCGGGGCACGCGGCCCGAGGGACACACCACCGTGCTGTTCCCGCTGCTGTGGGCCGGGCGCACCAAGGAGCGCAGCTACACGGTCCTGTTCCCCGTGGTCTGGATGTTCGGCGACGACAAGGCCAGGACCTCGCTCAACCTGATCGGCCCGGTGTACTGGGCGCGCGACGGCAGCCAGCGCACCCGCGGGCTGATGCCGCTGGTCTGGTGGTCGCGAGACGACGAGAAGAAGACCGCCTCCAACGCGGTCCTGCCCCTGTTCTACGAGCAGCACGGGCCCAGCCAGATGACCCTGCTCACCTTGCCGTTCGGCTTCCGGCGGCAGCCCGACCGATCGTGGTGGTACGCGCTGAACGTGTTCCGGCACGACACCACCGCCAGCACCTTCACCATGGTGGTGCCGCTGTGGTTCAGCCACTACAACAAGGCGACCGCCACCACCACCCGCCTGATCCCGCCGCTGCTGCACTTCTCGCGCAGCCGGCCGGACCGCGGCCTGCAGGGCTGGCTGCTCCTGTTCTGGCACTACCGGGACATCACCTCCGCCACCACCTTGGGCCTGCCCGTTTATTACGACATCAACCGCTACCACCAGAACCGGTTGACCCTGCTGGTGCCGCTGCTGTTCCGTTACTGGAGCGCCGACGACGATACCGCCTACAACCTGGCCCCGCTGCTGCTGTTCTACCGCCGCTCCAGCCCGCGCGACGCGACCACCGTGGCCTTCCCGCTGTTCTGGGACTTCCGCACGCAGGACCGCCGCACCACCGTGCTGGTTCCGTTGTTCGTGGGGGTCCGGCGCCCGACCTACCTGGCCCGCTACGTCTTCCCCAACATCTACTGGCGCACCGGCCTGGGGCCCGAGGCGGGCACGTCGCGGCTGTTCATCTTCCCCTTCTGGGAATCAGCGGTGAAGCGGCCGGGCGATTACATGTGGGAAGCGCTGCTGGGCCTGTTCGGCTTCGAGCGGATTGGCCGCAACCGTTACCTCAAGCTGCTGTTCATCCCCTTCGAGCTTCAGCCTGCCCCCGCCGCCCAGACCGCCTGGTACGGCAAGTCCCCGCCGCGCCGCAGGCAAGAACGACGCTACGGCCTCGACACCCGTACCTGGTAAGAACCGTACCTGGTAAAAGGGTCCATCTGACCCGGAGGTGAGCGATGCATCTTCACCGTCGTCGTTTCCTGGCGAGCGCGGGGCTGGGGGCCATCGGCTGCGGCTCGGCCGTGGCGCGGGCCGAGGACAAGCGGTCGGCCAGGAACGCCGCCCGCGGACGGCCCACCGCCGAGGACCTGGACAGGGCGGCGGCCGAGCCGGTGCTGCGCACCGAAGGCATCACCTCGCCGGTGATCATCCAGTCGATCCGTTTCCTCAAGCGCGGCGACGAGCACGTCGTCCACGTGCGTTCGAAAGACGGGGCGGAGGGCATCGCGCTGGCCAACCCGCCGCGGGCCGACTACCTCGACAAGGTGCTCAAGAACCTGGTGATCCCCAGCTTCATCGGCAAGGACGCCCGCGACCTCGAGAATCTGCTGTGGGAGAACTACCGGGCCCGGGACAACTACAAGCTGTACGGCATCGCCCTCTGGTCGCCGCAGGCCTGGGTCGAGTTCGCCATCCTCGACATGCTGGGGCGGATCGCCGGCAAGCCGATGGGCGCTCTGCTGGGCGACGTCGTGCGCACCGAGGTGCCGTTCTACGTGGCCAGCGGCCGCCGCGACACCACCCCGGAGCAGGAGGTGGAGTATCTACAGAAGCTGGTGGCCCAGTCGGGCGCCCGCGCGCTGAAGTTCCGGGTGGGCGGCCGCATGAGCCGCAACGCCGACGCCATGCCGGGCCGGACCGAGAAGCTGATCCCGCTGGTGCGCAAGACCTTCGGTGATTCGTTCGACATCCACGCCGACTCGAACAGCTCCTACGACGTGGCCCACGCCATCAAGGTGGGCCGCATCCTCGAGGAGGTGAAGGCGGTCTACTTCGAGGAGCCCTGCCAGTTCGACCACCTGGAGGAGACCAAGGCGGTGGCCGACAAGCTGACCATCCCGGTGGCGGCCGGCGAGCAGGAGTACAGCGACTGGCGCTTCCGCTGGGTCATCCTGAACCGCGGCGTCGACATCGTGCAGCCGGACCTGCACTACTACGGTGGGATGATCCGCTCGGTGCGGGTGGCGCGCATGGCTCAGCTGGCCAAGATGCCCACCACCGTACATCTGTCGGGTGGGTTCGGCTTCGTCTACATGCTGCACTTCTCGTCGGCGGTGCCCGACATCGGCCGCTACCAGGAGTACAAGCTGGGCATCGACAAGTACAACTGGTTCGACCCCGCCATCCGGGTCAAGGACGGCAAGATGAGCGTGCCCACCGGCCCGGGCTGCGGCGCCGACCTCAAGGAGGTCTTGAAGGGCGCCGTGGAGGCCTGACACCGACCTCCGCTCATCCCGGCCCCGGCGCGGCCACCGCAGGGGGCACCAGTTTTCACCTGGAACTGCCGAAAACCTCCGGCGTAACAGCCGGAGGAATCGGGTGAACTTACTTACGGGCCGCGCGCAGAGGGTGATGTGGTCGACGCTTCTGGCTCTGGCGGCCGGATGTGGGAGTGGCGATGACTACCCCACTCCTTCCACCACCGACGGGGGGCTACCGGAGCGCATCCCGATCGGCCTGCCGGACGCCCCTTCCGAACACGCGGGCGACGGCCGCGGGGATGGGTCGGGCGATGGCGGCGACGGCGACGGCGGGGCCAATCCCCGCGCTTGCACTGGCTCGCAGGACGGTGACGGCGGTGTCGACGGCGCCCCCCTCCCGGTGTGCATCGAGGTGAAGATCGACAGCCCCGCCCTGGACAGCGCAGGTGCTGTACCGGTCGTGGTGGGCGCGGTGCTCTTCACGCCCGATATCAGCGTGACGATCGATTCCACCGGGGCCAAAGAGCCAGAGAACATCACCGAGGTGCTGGTCTCCGTCAGAAAGATGGGCTCCAAGATGGTCGTCGCCTCCGCCAAGCTGGGCGAGACCAAGGTGGAGCAACCCGACGCGGGTGCGATGTCCGGCGGCAAGAGCGAAATCGCCATCCACCAGTTCACCGAAACCCCGGTCGACCTCTCGAAGCTGGAGAGCGGGACGTACGAGCTGGAAGCCGCCGTCACCACCAGCCCTGGCGGACTGATGGCCAAGGCGAAGACCACGTTCAAGATCGACGCCGGCCCGGTGATCCGCATCGATTCTCCCGGAGAGAACAAGTATTACCGCGAATCGTCCCCCCTGACCGTGACCATCACCGATGCGCTCTTCGGCCCGATCACGAGGGTGTCCATGGTGCTCGGCCAGCAAACGTTGAACTTCACTGGACCCTCCGGGCCCGACAAAAGCCAGTACAGCGGCACCATCCGCTTCAACGAGTTCAACCCGCCGCTGGAGGGGGACCAGTTGCTCATCGTGACGGCCACCAACTCGAAGGGCACCGAGACGGTGGTGCGCCGGAAATTCGTCAGCGACAGCAGGGGGCCCACCATCAGCGCGACGGTGCCCGACACCGGCGCCCTGATCGGCCGGGTCATCACCATCTCGGCCCAGGTCGCGGACCCGGCCGGGGTCCTGGACTCGTCGGTGGTGGCGGTGATCGCCCACGGCGACAAGATGTTCGAGGTCAAGCTGGCGCCGCCCGCCGCCGGATCGATGGGGCCGGCGGTCTATTCGGCTCTGTTCGACACCGCCCGGCTGCCCGTGAACGCCCTGTTCCCCAGCATCTCGTTCCGCGCCTCGGACGTCCTCGGCAACGAGTCCTCGGTCGGGTACCTGGTGTCGCTGGACAACACGCCCCCGCTGGCCGACCTGGACCCACCCACTGACTTTCGTCTGATCAGAACCATCAACGACGTCGACGAATGCAGCTGGCCATTCGACCCGCTGGGCAAGGACGCGGTCGATGACCTGGAGACCGTCAACCAGCTGTTCGACATCCGGGCCCGGATCGAGGATCAGGGCAACTCGCCCCTTTACGGCGGCACCGACTTCACGCCGATCGCCGGAATCGACGACACCCGGGTACAGCTTCTGGTTCTGGACGACACCTCCAAGGCGCTGGTGGTGGACACGGACAACGACGGCAAGTGCGACGCGGTCAACCCGCTGCTCACGCCCACCACCACGCCGATGTCGGACAACGATGCGCTGCTGGTGAACCTCAACCCCATCTCGCCCAACGGCGAGTCGGATTTCTACCTGAGCAGCGGGGTGAGCGGGATCTGTTTAAACGGCTCGGCGCCCAAGTCCCCGCCGGTTCTGTGCAGCACCACCGACATGAGCCTGGCGCTGCACTACGCATCGAACAATCAGGCCGCCATCTACGGCGTCCCGCCGGTGGCCAACGACAAGCTCCAGTGCGTGGGCCGGCAGTTCGACTCGCTCGGTAACCACGTCAAGGACGGCTGGATCTGCCTCGCGGTAGCGGTGGCGGACAAGCTGGGCAACCTGCAGGTGTCGCGCCCCCTGCGGGTCTGCATCGACAAGGACGGTCAGGGCAACGAGTGCGGCGCGGGGCGGCCCGCGCCTCCCAACTGCACCGGCACGCAGACCGCGACCAAGCCGGCCGTCGTCATCGACACCAACACGCCCTGCGCCCCCTGGGCCACCTTCCCGGCCACCGAGTTCCGCCGGTCCCGGTAGCCCCGGCGGCAGGGCCTACTTCAGGCTGGGGGGCTCGATGCCCCCCGGCGCGGGGTCGGTCGGGGCGGCGGCGGGCGTGGCGGCCGCGGCGGGGCGACCGGGCGGGAACGAGACGACCACGAAGTGGGTGCCGTCGGGGCCCGGTTGCACCCGGACTTCCGGCACCACCGCGTCCTTGAGCGCGATCTGCAGCTCGACGTCCTTCTTGCGCTGGCGGGCGGAGACGCTCTCGACCGGGGTGGCGAAGAAGCGGGTGTCGATCTTGCGGGCGTTGTTGCGCAGGTGGATGCGACAGTTGCGCAGGAGCAAGGTCAGCGCGCCGGGACGGCCCGCGGCCGCCTTCCCCGCTGCCAGCTCGTGCGCCACCTCGCGGGTGGTCTGCAGGAAGATCTCCGACCGGTCCCCGGCCATCTTGAACCCGGTCCAGACCAGACGGGGCGGATCGGACTTGGGTTGCGGCAGCGGGTTGCGCGCCTCGGGCCCGGCCAGCCCCTTGTAGACGGCACCGGCGGGGGCGGCGGCCTCCTCGCGCCGCTCATCGGCCGGCTGGGCGTCCAGGGTCCCCGAGGCCACGGTCAACCACAGCCCGATGTACAGCGAGGTGTTCACGCTCGGTCCTCCGCCTGCCTGCATCGGCAGAAGCGGAGGAGAGCCTCAGGGCTGCGGCAGGGGATCGCCGCCCGGCCAGGGATCCACCGGTTCACCCAGGATGTGCGCCCGAATCTCACCCACCAGGAAGATCGACCCGCCCACCACCACCGACCCGCCCGGCGCGACCGCGGCCCGGGCGGCCTGCAGGGCGACCAGCGGATCGGCTTCCTGCTGCGCGGGGACCCCGGGTGGCAGCCGGGCCGCCAGAGCCTCGGTGGGCAGCGCGCGCGGGTTTCGCGAGCGGGTCAACCACACCGAGTCGAAGCGCGGGGTCAAGGTGGCGAGCATCTCGGTGGCCGGCTTGCCGGCGACGATCGAGACCACCAGCGCCAGCGGCCGCGCGGGTGGCAGGGCCGCGGCCAGCGCCTGCGCACCTTCCAGGTTGTGGGCGGCATCCAGCCAGACATCGGGAGCCACGCGCTCCAGGCGACCCGGCCAGACCACCCCGGCCAGCCCGGCGCTGATGGCCTCGCCCGGCAGGTCGCGCCCGCAGGCGGCGGCGGCCAGCCGGGCCAGCGCCACGGCCAGGCCGGCGTTGTCCTGCTGGTGGCGCCCGGCCAGCGC
>JBKPRZ010000079.1:0-8395 GCA_046734815.1 Myxococcota bacterium
CACCACGTTGTACTCATCGTCGGCAGCGTCAGATGTGTATAAGAGACAGGTGCGGGCCAGGACCTTCCGCAGCGCCTCGCGGGCCGGCTCGCTGCGCCCCAGCCGCACCAGCGTCTCGCCCAGGCCCAGCCAGCCGTCGACGGTCTGGGGGGCCAGGTCCACCGCCCGCCCGAAGGCCAGGGCGGCGTCCTCGTCCTTGCCCCGGCGCACCCGCACCTCCCCCAGCGCCACGAACAGCGCGGGCACCTCGCGGTGGCGTTCGGACAGATCCAGCAGCGCCGCCTCGGCGGCAGCCCAGTTGCCGTCGGCGCCGCTGGCCAGCGCCGCCTCGATGCCGGCGCGCACGTCGTCGGCCACGTCGGGCCCACCGGCCAGAGTGCTGGCCAGCCGATCAAGGATTCCCACGGGCACCTCCCGGTGGCGGCGGCTCCCACATGTCGATCACCAGCTGGCGCACGCGCGCCTCCTCGCGGGTGGGGCGGCGGTTGGACAGGCTGAGCCCGCCGAACAGGAGCGCCGCGATGCCGATCGCCAGCGCCGCGCGCGGCAGCCGACGCCCGCCGTTCGAGGCCAGGGTCGCCGCGATCGCCAGAACGAACAGCAGCAGCACCGGCAGCAGCGAGATCGCGCCGGACAGCCCCAGAGCGGTCCCCAGGCTGTAGGGCGCGAATCCCTGGCGCAGCAGCGGCAGCACGAGATCGAAAATGGGGTTGTCGAACTGCAGCGGGAAGTGGGGAAAGACCGCGCCCGACAGCCCGCACACCACCACCGAGACCAGCACCAGCCCGGCCAGCGCGCCCGCCAGCAGCGGCCGCGGCGCGAACAACGACCGCCACGACAGCGCCAGGCTGAACACCAGCAGCGGCACCACCGCGGCGATGTAGCGCGGCCCGCCCGCGCACCAGCCGCCGCGCCAGTTGGCCATCCCGGCCAGGAACACGCCCATCGCCACCGTCACCAGGGCGATCACCGCGTGCGGGCGGCTCCCGCGGCGCAGGGCCATCCACAGCGAGATGCCCAGCCCCACCGCCAGGAACGGCGAGAACACGAACAGCCCGTAGTCGGTGTGCACCGCCGCCGCCACCAACACGCGGGCGCGCGGGCGCCCCAGACCGAGGAAACCCTGGCTGTGGTGATAGAGGGTGAAGTTCGGATCGTCGAGGTGGGCGTAGGGCAAGGTCCACGGGCGACCGAACAGGGCGGTGTGGTACGCGCCCAGCAGCAGCGCCGGCCCCAGCGCGCCCAGGAAGAACGGCAGCACGCGCCGCCGCTCGACAAGCACCGCGTAGCCGGCCACCACCGCGGCGGCGAACAGGGTCTGGTACTCGAACACCACCGACAGCCCGGTGGCCAGACCGGCCAGCACCAGCCGGCGGGTGCGGCGGCGTTCCGCCTCGTCGCCCGCGGACGGGCGGCCCAGCAGCGCAAAGCCCGTGAACAGCAGCGCGGCGCTGGGGGCGTGGCCCACGAAGGCCACACCATAGGGATAGAACATCGTGCCCAGCCCCAGGCCCACGGTCAGCAGATCGCGCGCGAACGGCGAGCCGGTCTCGGCCTCGACCCGGCGGGCGAAGAACCACAGGAACAGGGCCAGCGGCAGGATCACGCCAAACACCCGCAGCACCCAGGTGGTCGCCCGCGGCGACGGCGGATAGCCGGTGAACAGCAGGGTCAGCCGGTCGTGCACGAAGTGCACCGGCACGCCCAGCAGCAAGGTGCCGGGCGCCTTGCTGGAGTAGCGCTTGCCGTCGACGGCGGCGCGGTCACCGACGTCCCCCCACTCGCCGATCACCGGGTCGATGCTGAAGGTCCCGTGGTGGGCGAGCGCCCGGGTGGCCCAGATGCGCACGTTCTCGTTGGGGTTGTTGACCGCGCGGAAGTACGGGAAGACGCACAGGTAGGCGCCGACGACGGCGGCCCAGGCCAGGTGCCGGCGCCACGGCGGCTGGTCGGTCATCCGGGGTCCCAGACCTTCTGCCGGACCTCGACGATCTCCTCCTGCACCGAGCGCAGCCGGGTCAGCAGCGCATCGACCGCCTGCCCCTCGGCCATCCCCTCCGAATGCTGGGAGCGGCGCTTGCGCTCGGCCAGGGCGGCGGCCAGCACCTCGGCGATCCCGCGCGCCAGGGCGTTGCCCGCCTCGGCCACGAACTCGGACAGCCGCGCCGAGAACCCCTCGACGATCTCGTCCAGCTTGGGCCCCACCGCGGCGCCGATCCGGCGGACCGCATCGGGCGCGCGCTGCCGCGCCTCCTGCTTGATCTCCTGGGCCACCCGGCCCTTCAGCAACATCGCCGCCACCGGCGCGGCCAGCGCCAGCAGGCCCCCCGCCAGGGTGTTGACGAACAGGAACACCGTCGTGCCCAGGGCCCCCAGCGCGAACACCGAGGCGTCGTACCTGAATGTGTCGACGGCGATCTCCAGGCGGGCCTGCTCGCCGCCCAGCTCGCGGGCCACGCCCTGGGTCACCTCCTCGGCGTTCTCGTTGGCCACCTGGATCACCCGCTCGGCCAGGCTCTCCAGCTCGCGCGCCAGCAGGTCGGCCTTGTCCTCCACCCAGTGTCGCCAGGTGTCCTCGATGAACGCGCCCAGGTACTTCTGCACGTCGGCCGCCGGCACCCTGTCGATCTGCCCGGGCAGGACATCGGCGAAGGCCTCGGTGAAGGCGGCCAGGTCCTGGCGCACGCGCGCCTTGAGGGCGGCGGTCTCGGCCCGGATGGTCTCGGCGGCGTGGTCCAGCGCGCGCCGCCCCACCCGCAGCCGCTCGCGCGCCCGCCCCACCCGCTGCTCCAGGTCGTCGACCGGCAGCTCCAGCGAGCGGCGGCGCATGGCCAGGCTCTGCCCCAGGAAAGATGCCACCCGGCCCGCGTCGGCCAGAGCGTGGTCGTAGATCAGCTGCCGGCGCTCGCCCGCCAGGGCCAGGTGCAGGTGATCCAGCAGCGGCTGCATGGCCCCGCCCGCCTGGTCGCCGGCCAGCGCCCGCTTGGCCGACACCGCGAAAAGCGGCGCCTCGGGGACGATCGACTCCAGGTGGCGGCGCGCGAACTCCATCGCCTCGGCCAGCTCGGGACCGTCCAGCAGGTCGGCCTTGGTCACCACGAACACCATCCGGTCGCGCGACGAGCGCAAGATCCGTTCTTCCAGGAACTGCCGCTCGGAGGCGGTCAGCACCTGCCCGGCGTCCAGCAGGAACAGCACCGCGTCCGCGCGCGGGATGTAGCCGTAGGTGATGTCGGCGCGCTGCTGATTGATGTCGTTGACCCCGGGCGTGTCCACCACCGTCACCCCGCTGGCCAGGAAGGGAGCGGGCACGCGGATGTCGACGTAGGCCAGCGGGTCGGACTGCTTGTCCTTGCGCTGCCCCTCGCCCTCGACGGTCAGCCAGGCCTCCAGATCGTCGAGCGACAGCGGCTCGCGCGCCCCGCTCTCACGCACGATCTCGGCGCGGGCGCTGTCGCCGTGGCGCAGGTGGGCCAGCGCCGCGGTGGTCGGCGTGATCCCCACCGGCAGGATCGACTTGCCCAGCAGGGCGTTGATGAAGGTGGACTTGCCGTGGTTGAACTCGCCCAGCACCACCAGCGAGAACCGCTCGTCGTCCAGCTTGGGCAGCCGTTCCTCGCGGATGTCGCGGGCGGTGGAGGTCAGCCCGGCCGCCTCGGCCAGCTCGGCCAGCTTCAGCAGCACCGCCCGGATGGCGGCCTTGCGCGCGGCGGAGCCCTCACGAGCGGCGGCGGCGCTGGAGCTCATCCCAGCACCTGCAGCAGCTCGGCCACCTGGGCGTCGCAGGCTTCCTTGGTCATCCCCGGCTGGTCGGAGGTGGCGGCCTGGCCGATCACGCTGCGGTAGAAGGTGGTCTCCGCGAACAGGCGCAGCGCCTTGACCCGCTTGGGCAGGTAGGGGTTGCTGGCCAGCAGCTCCTGGAAGCGCCCGGGCCCGCTGCCGGTGGTCTGGTCCAGCTGCTCGAGGTATTCGTCGACGTTGATCTCGCTGAACAGCCGGCGCGAGCCCAGCGCCCGCTTGACCATGGAGGCGATGCTGACGTCCAGGCTGCGGCTGGAGATGAGGCCGGCCCGGTCGCAGGTGATCTCCGCGCGCCGGGCCCAGCCGCGCAGCCCCACGACCGCCGGCCGCGCCGCCCAGCGCACCACGAAGCTGCCCGCCCGTTCCAGCAGGTACAAGGTGGTGAGGTAAGGGGTGTGGTTGTTCTGGATGTGGCCGCAGGTGTGGCCGATGATCGCCACCAGCTCGTCGTCGGTGAAGTTGTCGCGCAGCCCGCTGCCCAGCACGATGGCCGCCTCGTCGCTGGTGCCCAGCGCGTGCGCCTCCAGCGGCCCCACCGACGGCGAGATGTAGAGGACCGGGCGGTCGATCTGCAGCGCCTCCACGCAGCGGCCCAGCAGGGCGTCGATCTCGGCGAACTGGCGCGGGCCCACCCGCACGGCGTTGCCCAGCAGGCGGTTCTTGCCCACCGAGTGCCAGAAGCGCACCGCCGACTCCATCGCCATGGTCACCGGCTTTACCCGGTTGAGGGTCGACCGCACCTTCAGATCGCCGCCGTACGCGTAGGTGGCGCCCTCGCGTAGCCGCGCCGCGGCCTCCCCCTTGCGGGTGGCCACATATTCGGCGAAGGAATACTCGAAACGGCCCGGCACGGTTCGATATTACCTCGGACCGGCGCGCGGCGCCGAGCGGGCGTTGACCGGGATCGCTCCCGGCCGCGCTAAGATACGCGGCTTCATGTCCTCGTTGCCGGTTGTGCCCCCCCTCCCTCTCGAAGAGCTGGACCCGCCCGTCCCCGACGAGGCAGAGGGATTCATGCGCCAGGCGCTGGCCGCGGCCGAGCAAGCCGCCCGCTCGGGCGAGGTCCCGGTCGGCGCCGTGGTGGTGGTGGGCGGCGAGGTGGTGGCGGTCGCCCACAACGAACGCGAGACTCATAACGATCCCACCGCCCACGCCGAGGTGGTGGCCCTGCGGCGCGCGGCCGCCGCCCGGGGCAGCTGGCGCCTGATCGGCGCGGACCTGTACGTCACGATGGAGCCCTGTCCGATGTGCGCCGGCGCGCTGATCAACGCCCGCCTGAACCGGGTGATCTACGGCTGCGACGACCCCAAGGCCGGCGCCGCCCGCACCCTGTACCGCCTGCTGGACGACGCCCGCCTGAACCACCGGGTCCAGGTGGTCCCCGGCGTCCTCGCCGCCGACAGCGCCGCCCTCCTGCGGGCATTCTTCAGCCGCCTGCGCCGGGTGGAGCCGAAGTAAGCTCACGGGCGTACATGCCCGGGGCCGCCCTCATCGTTCGAATGTGGCTGTCTGTCCTGCTGGTGCCGACCGTGGTAACGGTCCTGGTGCCCTGGTTGCTTCTGGGAACGCCGGGTGCAAGCGCGATCCGGCGGGGTCTCGACGGCCCGGGCGCGGTGGCGGCGCTGGGGGGCGCGGCCGGTGTGGCCGCCCTGGCGGTTGGCGTGTTGCTGATGCTGGGGGGATCGCTGGTGGTGGCCCGGACGGTGCGCGACTTCGCCAGCGTGGGGCGCGGCACCCTGGCGCCCTGGGATCCGCCGCGGCGTCTGGTGGTCACCGGCCTGCACCGCCACATGCGCAACCCCATGATGAGCGGCGTGGTGGTCATCCTGCTGGGCGAGGCGCTCGCGTTCCGGTCGCTGGACCTGCTGGTCTGGGCGGGGCTGTTCGCGCTGATGATCGCGGTGCACGTCCCCCTGATCGAGGAGCCCGGCCTGCGGCGCCGTTTCGGCGCCCACTACGATCGCTACCGCCAGAACGTCCCCCGCTGGTTGCCGCGGCTGCGCGCCTGGGAACCCCCGGCCCCGAACGCGGGCGCGGGCGGGCGCTGATCGCCATGGGATCGTTCCAGTGGATCGCCATCTTCCTGGCCGGCGCCTTCGCCGGGGCCATGAACGCCGTGGCGGGCGGCGGAACGTTGCTGTCGTTCCCGGTGCTGCTGTGGCTGGGCCGCGACCCCATCGTCGCCAACGCCAGCAACGCCGTGGCGCTGTGGCCGGGATCGATGGCCTCGGCAATCGGCTTCCGGCGCGAGCTGGCCGCGGCGCCCCGCCTGCTGCGCTGGCTGCTGCCGCCGTCGATCGTGGGCGGCGCGCTGGGTGGCTACCTGCTGCTGCAGACCCCCACCCGCCTGTTCTCCGCACTGGTCCCCTTCCTGATACTGGGCGCCACCCTTCTCATCGCGCTCAAGCGCCCCCTGCTGGCGATGCGCGGGACCGGCGTGCCCCATCCGGTGGGCCTGTCACTGGTGCAGTTGCTGGTGGCGATCTACGGCGGCTACTTCGGCGCAGCGATGGGAATCATGATGCTGGCCACATTCAGCCTGTTCGGCATCGAGGACATCCACCAGCGCAACGGCCTCAAGAACGTCGCCGCCGGCCTGATCAACGGCGTGGCCGGCATCGTGTTCGTGGTCCGCGGAGCGGTTGACTGGTCGGACGCGGGCGTGCTGGCGCTGGGCTCGATCGCCGGCGGCTTCCTGGGCGCTCACTTCGGCCGCCGCCTGCCCCCGCGGGTGGCGGAGATCCTGGTGGTCGCGATCGGCGTGGTGGCAACAGTCTCGCAGCTGCTCCGGCGCTAGGGCTGCGCTAGGGCGCGAGGGGCACGCAGTCGCCATTAGCAGTAGTAGCCGTCCGGCGGTTGCCTGGAGGGGCGGCTCGCTTGCCACGCGGGTTGCTCGCTGCAAGGCGCGCCGCTCGCATGCAAGGCGGGCTGTGGACATGCCGGGCTGTGGACGGCAGACCGCCCACAGTCCTTGGAAAACCGCAGACGGTTTTCCACATGCAACTGAACGCGAATGGCGCAAATGCGAGGGGTACGCGACCATCGGGTCAGAAGGTAAGTGCTCGTCGATCGCGAGCGCGTCGGGGGCGGACATCTTGAAATCTGGCGGAACGCATTTTCGAATCAGCGTTGGGCGAGGATGACATTGACGACGATTGCGCTGTTGACGATTGCGCTTGACACCGATCGGAGCATTGCGCGCGTGGTGATCGCGTGCGGCGCTTGGCGATGGGTTGAAGGGCGAGCAGGAGCGCATGGGGGCGCGCCGCCCTGGCGGTGGGGCGGTGCGAGGGCCCGCCCGGATTCGTGCGGCCTCGAGTCGCCTGATGCGCGTGGGGACGTCCGAAAAACGCGGGGTACAAGAGATCATGATGATCCTCGCCGACCTTTCCGATCAGGCGCTCACCGGCCGGCTGCTCCAGATCCGCAAAGACGAGAGGCGGCTGCTCGTCGAGTGTCTCCGCTACCTGGCCGAGCTCGATCGGCGCAAGGTCGTCCTCTCGCTGGGTCATGGCTCGCTCTTTTCCTTCTGCACCCAGTTCCTGAGCATGACCAAGGCATCCGCTTTCCGCCGGACCACGGCGGCGCGGCTGCTGGCCCGATTTCCCGCGGTCGCCGACTATCTCGCCGATGGACGGCTGAACCTCACCACCCTCGTCGAGCTCCGTGACGTGCTCGAAGAGCCACATCTCGTCGAGATCCTCGATCGTGCTGCCAGGCGAACGGAGGACCAGGTCAAGGACCTCGTGGCCAGCCTGCGGCCGCAGCCCGCCCCCGCCGACCTACTGCGAAGACTGCCGAGGCCTCGGAATGATTCGCCCGCCGACCTGCTGCCCACATTGCCAAGTGCGCGGAATGATTCGGGTCGTTCCGGGCCGGCACCGGCTACACCGGACCAGTCGAGCGCGGCGCTCGCTTCGTCGCCGCCACCGGCCGCACCCGACAGCCCGAGTGCGGCGCTGGCTCCGCCGCCGGCCTTCGCCCCACCGCCGGCCTTCGCCCCACCGACAGCCTCAGCGCCGGCGACAGCAGTTCGGGTCGCGCGACCGCCGGCGGCAAGCCTGCACCCGATTGCTCCGGAACAGCACGTCCTGCGGGTGACGGTGAGCGCCGGGTTCGTCGCCGATCTGGAGGCGGCTCGGCGGGCTCTGTCTCACAAGCTGCCTGGCGGAGGGCTGGCGGAGGTGCTGCACGAGGGGCTCCGGGCGCTCCTGGCGACCGCAGACCGGCGGCGACGCGGCACTGGCAAGAAATCCTCCGCGAGCACGCCTCCACCGGGCAGCCGCTACGTCCCCGCGGCCGTCCGCGACGAGGTATGGCGGCGCGATGGCGGGCAGTGCACGTTCATCGGCAGCACCGGCCACCGCTGCACGTCCCGCCACCAGGTGCAGCTTCATCACGTGCACCCCTTCGCCAAGGGCGGCCTGCCCCTCGCGGCGAACCTCTCGCTTCGCTGCAGGGCCCACAACCTCCACGCCGCCGAACAGGACTACGGCCGCGCGCACATCGCCGCCAAGGTGGCCGCCCGGCGGGCGCGCAGTCATTCCGCTCCGACGCTCCCGCTCCTTCCCGACATGCGCTAGCTGGCCCTCAG
>JBKPRZ010000080.1:0-7136 GCA_046734815.1 Myxococcota bacterium
GCGCGCTCCAGCGCCGGGAAAGAATGGCCGTCGGTGCGGCGGACGCTGGCGCCGAAGGTGATCAGCTTCTCGGCCAGCGGCTCCAGCGGGATCAGGCGCTCGGTCTCGATGTTGGCCTGGAACTGGTTGCGATCGACGATGGCGATCAGGTTGTCCAGCTTCCTGGCGCTGGCCACCAGCGCCGCCTCCCAGACCGACCCCTCGTTCAGCTCGCCGTCGCCCAGCAGCACGAACACCCGGTTGCTCCCGCCGCGCAGCTTGATGTCCAGGGCCACGCCCACCGCCACCGCCAGCAGGTGCCCCAGCGACCCGGAGTGGAACTCGACCCCCGGGATCTGGCGGTTGGGGTGCCAGTACAGGTGGTCCTCGGCGCTCAGGTGGCGCTCCAGCCGCTGCCGGCCGAAGAAGCCCAGCTCGGCCAGGGTGCCGTACAGCGCGGGCACGTCGTGGCCCTTGGACAGGAAGAAGTAATCGCGCTCCGGGTCGGCCAGGGTGGCGGGCGACACCTGCAGCACCCGGCTGTACAGGTACACCACCAGGTCGGCGCACGAGAGCGACGCCCCGATGAAGCAGCCGCCGCCGCCGGACATGCGGACGATGTGCTCGCGCACCCGCAGGGCGCAGGCCTCCAGGTCGGCGTGCGTCCCGGGCGAAGCCGCGCGGGGAATGGGCGTGCTCATCATTGCCCGCCCGCCCGCTGGGTCTGCTGGGCGCTGACGGTGCGCAGATCGCCCAGGTGGTGGCGGTACCAGTTGATGCCGGCCAGGTGGCGGTTCAGCTGGAAGATGTCCGGCCGCTGCTGCAGAAGGTGCAGGATGTCGTCCAGGCTGAATGGCTCGGCGCCCGGCGCGTGCAGGGCCCCGAACACCGCCCGCACGAAGGCCAGGTCCTCGGCGTAGTCGACGGTGAAGCGGTGGCTCATCGAGTAGTCGTGCCCCCGCTCCCAGGCGACATTGCCGATGCGGAAGCGTTCGGGCTGGTCCCAGACGAAGGGTGTGGTGTGCTCGCGCTCGTGGGGCCTTTTGGCCTCGCGGTCGGCCAGCTCCAGCACCGACAGCGGCAGCACCTCGACGTCGTTGCCGTCCGGATAGGTGGCCGGGTGCAGGTTGGAGACGAAGTCGAAGCGCGCCGCGTGCTCGCGGTAAAAGCCCACCACCCGGTCGATGATGCGGGGATCGATCAGCGGGCAGTCCGAGGGGATCTTCACCACCACCTCCGCGCCGGTGACCCGGGCGGCGTGCAGGTGGCGATCCAGCAGGTCGGTGGGATGACCGGTGTACACCGGCACGCGCAGCGGGCGGCAGATCTCGACGATGGCCGCGTCTTCGGGCCGGCGGGTGGTGGCCACCACCACCTCGTCCAGCGAGCGCGCCGCCCGCACCCGTTCCACCATGCGTTCCAGCAGGGTGCCGCCCGCCACCGCCTGGGCCACCTTGCCCGGCAGGCGCGACGAGCCCATGCGCGCCTGCACCACCGCCACCACCCTCACGGCCGCACCTCCGCGGCGGGCGGGCGACGCGGGAACCAGGACGCGCGGCTGGCCCGCGCGGGCGCGCGCTCGTCGCGCAGCAGCTTGCGGCAGACCTCGGCGATGTTGCCGGCGGCGCCGCCTCCCTGCAGCGGCAGCAGGCGCCGCAGCTCGTCCAGGTCGAAGTAGCTGTGCACCTGCTTGCCCAGCGCCAGCCCCACGAAGGCCAGGGTCGAGTACTGGCAGATCAGCACCTCGGAGTTGGCGACCATCTCCTCGGCCGAGCCGGTGGTGAACACCTGCGCCCCCGGCGCCCAGCGGTCGATCTCGCGGGTGCTGCGGGCGTGGTCCTCGTTGGGGTGCAGCTTGAAGAACAGCGGCCGCCCGGCCGCGATCTCCACCGCCCGCCGGATGAAGCGCTTGCGGTTGTCCAGCTTCCAGGTCTCGCGGGTGTCCGAGGTACAGCACAGGACGTAGCCCCGGTGGGGGAACTGGTTGTCGCGGTAGCGGGCGCAGTCGTCGAAGTTGGGGATGCCGGTGACCACGATGCGGTCGGGGTCGGCGCCCTTGCGCACGAACAGGTCGCGGTAGCCGGGGCTGGCCACGCAGAAGCGGTCGTACAGGTTCGAGGCGCCGGTCCAGGCCGTCCCCGCCGCCCAGCGCGGCACCACCGGCACGATCTTGCGCGCCCAGTACCAGAAGCGTTCCGGGTCGGTCATGCCCTCCTGCACCACCACCACCTTCTTGTCCAGGATGTTGCGGGGCATGATCACGTCCGAGCAGGTGACCACCAGGTCGTAGTCGTTGGCGCGCCCCTCGTGGTCCATGGGCAGCTGGTGCCGCCGCAGGTAGCGGATGGCGTGCTTGCGCCACGGCCAGCCCAGGATGGTGAAATCCAGCAGGCCGGCGCGGCGGATCCACTCCAGGTAGCCATCGCAGTAATAGCTGGTGAAGCGCGCCTCGCACTCGGGCAGCGCGGCGGAGATGGCGTGCATCATCCGGGTCTGGTTCACGGACCCGCAGATGAAGAGCGCGCGTGGCCGCCGGCGGTCTGGTACCTCACCGGGGGACGTCGTCCTTCGCATCTCTTATCGTCATAAGCCCCGCAGATGGAGAGCCGGCGACATTCCCGAAACGGGACGTTGCCGCAATTGCAACGGGACGGGGCGGCGCCGTGCGCAGGGCACAGGGGCCGGTGCTGTCGTCCAACCGTCACCGTACCGTGCCTTGACAGGGTGCAGAGGCGATCAATATTTTCGCGCCCTCAGATGAGGAGCCGCGGCCACTATTTTTCGCGGGACCCTCAGAGGGTCCCGCACCCCCCGCGACGAGCTCCGCGCGGCGGAGCCGCGCTCCGCTCACGCGCGTTCAACGTTGCGATCTCGGCGTTCGTGGTGCTGAACGTGGTGGCGGTGCTGCGTTCGAACCGCCCGTCGTGGGCCGGCCGCGCCATCGAGCAGGCGGTCGGCGAATCGATCGGGCCCTACGCGCTCTACCGCACGCGGTACGCGGCCTGGCTGGTGGACCGCTATGCCCACCTGAGCGGCCTCAACAACCGCTGGCAGATGTTCAGCCACCAGAGCCGCTTCAACTGGTGGTATGGCGTGAAGGCCCTGACCGCGGCAGGCCGCGCCGTCGAGCTGGATTTGCCCGGCCTGGGCCAGCGCCGCTTTGCGCAGCGCTGGCTGTTCGACTTTCGCGAGGCCAAATACCACCTGAACCTTTACGGCAACGAGGATCTGCGCCAGCGTTATGCCCGTCATGTGTGCCGGCAATGGCCGGCCATCGGGGGAGACCCCGTGTTGGGCATTCGTTTCCAGCTGCACCATCAGGATCTCCTGGACCCCGCCCAGGCGCGCGCCCGCGGCACGCACCTGGACCCGGAGATCTCAACGAGCACGATGAACGAGTTTTCCTGTCTGATGGACCGAGCTTCAAAGGAGTGAACATGCCCCCGTCCGTGTCAGCCGCCGTCATGACCTCCCCGGTTGCCGGGGCCACCGCCGCTCCGGCTTCCCGGGTCACCCTGCGCGGGACCAGCGCGTTCGAGTGGCTGTTCGTGATCCTGGGGGGGCTGCCGCTGTACCTGCCGTTCCTGTTCGCGCTGGGCGAGCGCGGGCTGTCGGGCCAGGACCCCATCTACTGGTACTTCTGGGTCAACGCCGCCATCAGCTCGCCGCACGTGTGGTCCACCTACACCCGCCTGGGCCGCAAGATGGGCGAGGGCAAGGTGGCGAAGTGGGTGGGCTTGCCGCTTTACCTGGCCATCTTCGGCGCGCTGGCCCTGGCCTCGAAGGCCGGCTACTTCGTGCAAGCCATGACCGCCGTGAACCTGTGGCAGAGCTTCCACTACTGCCGGCAGGTGTTCGGCGTGTCGAAGCTGGTCTCGCGCAACGGCCAGGACGACGACTTCACCCGCCGGCTGATGTTCCACGGCTACCACGCGGCCGTGCCGCTGTTCGTGCTGGGGCGCTGGGACGTGCTGTACACGGTGTGGGGCGGGCGGCCCTCGCCCTCGATCATCCCGGTGAACGTGTCGTCCTGGATCATGGGGCTGTGCTGGGCGGTGGCGGCGGTGGGCGTGGCCTCCGGGCTGTGGGCCGAGCTGCGCACCTACCGGCGCGTGCGCGCCGCCGGCGGCAGCTACAACCTGGCCCGCCTGCTGACCTTCGCGGTCTATTACACCATCCACATCTTCGGCTTCCTCAGCGTCAGCTACTTCCAGCGCGGCTTCTTCGCCGTCACCATCTTCCACGCCGTGCAGTACCTGTCGATCGTCTGGGTGCTGGAGAAGAAGGCGAATGCGGGCCCCACCGTCAGCCTGTTCCGCAAGATCAGGATCCCGGCCGCGGCCGCCTTCCCGCTGTTCTGGCTGGCGCTGTTCGCGGTGGGCTACTCGATGGAAAACTACGTGTTCATGGGCGCCAACCGGTTGTGGCCGCTGATGGCGGCGGTGGGGCTGGCCGCGGTCAGCGCCCACCACTACTCGGTCGATTCGGTGATGTGGCGCCGCAAGGTCGGCGTCTAGTGATGTCTCGACAGGTCCTGCTCGCCGCCGTGGTCGCCCTCGCCGCGGCGGGATGCCACAAGAAGGCGCCGGCCATCCCGCCGCCGACGGTGATCGAGCGGCCGCTGGCCAGCGCCTCGGTCAGCCCGCGGCTCAACCACGCCACCGTGGTGCTGCCGGATGGCCGGGTGCTGGTGGTGGGCGGCTGGGGGCTGCGCCAGAACGGCGGAGCTCCCGCCAGCGCCGACGAGCTGCGCGACGCCGTGATCTATGATCCGGCCGGCGATCGCTGGAGTCCGGCCGGCGAGATGAAGCTGGCGCGCCTGCGCCACAGCGCCACCCTGATGGGCGACGGCCGGGTGCTGGTGGTGGGCGGGCTGAACCGGGACAGGACCGCGGCGATGTCGGCGGAGATCTTCGACCCCGCCACCGGCAAGTGGAAGGACGCGAGCGGGTACAAGAACGGCCGCGACGGTCACCAGGCCGTCGCGCTGGCCGACGGCAGCGTGCTGGTGGTGGGAGGCATGACCAGCTACCCGGGCGGCGCCGAGAACGCGGAGATCTTCGACCCGCGCACCGGCACCTGGCAGGACGCGGGCAAGCTGCCGCGGCCGCTGTACGGGCTCAGCTTGACCGCGCTGGCCAACGGCCAGGTGCTGGCGGCGGGCGGGTTCTCGCTGCTGGGCGGCGTGTTCGCCGACTGCCAGTGGTACGACCCGAGCACGCATCGGTGGACGGCCACCGGCCGGCTGCACCAGGCCCGCTACGGCCACGCCGCCACCCGCCTGGACGATGGGCGCGTGGTGGTGACCGGCGGCTGGCACAAGGACTCGCTGGACCTGGTGGAGATCTACGATCCGACGGCGGGCAAGTGGCAGGACGGAGGCAAGCTGATCGAGGCCCGCCACACCCACAGCGCCACGCCGATCAAAGGCGGCGGTCTGCTGATCGCGGGCGGCCAGGAGGGCACCGAGGTGCAGGCTGGCTTTTACCTGGCGGGGACCCCGGTCGACACCCTGGAGGTGTACAGCCCCGCCGCCCAGCAATCGCAGGCGGTCGGCAAGCTGACCTCGCCGCACTTTTATCACACCGCCTCGGCCCTCAAGGACGGGCGGGTGCTGGTGGTGGGCGGGCTGGCGAACGACAAGCAGGTCCCGCCCGCCCAGGCCTACGGCCGCCTCGCCTATGCCCTCGTGCAGTTCCCCTGACATCGCACGGTCACGCCCGCCTCGCCATGGCCCGGTTCCGTTCCACTGACATCGCACGGTCGCTGCTGTCGTTGGCGGCTCTGTGGGCCGGCTGCCGGAACGCCTCGCCACCGCGAGAGCCGTTCCCCCTGCCGCCCGTGCCCGCCGCCGAGCTGGAACGGCTGGACCGCACCAGTCCGGTCGCGCGCGCCCACGCGCAACGAGCCGAGGAGGCCCTGGCCGCCGGGCGCGTCGAGCAGGCGGAAACCTTGTACGCGCAGGCCGTCGCGGCCGCGCCGCGGGCGCCCTTGCCCCACCGGCGGCGCTGCGAGCTGCTGACCCGTCTGGGGCGTCGGGACCAGGCGCTGAAGGCGTGCAGCGAGGCGATGCAGTGGGGCGGTTCGGTGTACGACCTGCGGGCGACAGTCGCAGCGATCGTCTCGGCGCCGCGGCAGCTCACCGTGGACGAGGTGGTGGACGCCCAGATGCTGGCCGAAGGCGCCCGCCGCCTGATGCCCGGCCAGCCACAGGCCTACGCCGCCACCGCCGACATCGCCCGCCGCATCGGCGACCCCGCGCTGCTGCGCGCGTCGGTCGCCGAGCTGCAACGGATCGCCCCCGACCACCCCGAGACCCGCCGCGCCCTCGCGCTGATGCCGTCCTCGTTCGGCTGGTTGCGCGCGCTCGGGTGGGTCGCGCTCGTGCTCGGGATCGCCTGGGTCGTGGCGCGCGGCCGCCGCCGCCGTTCGCGCGAGACCGTCGGCGCGGGATCGATCGCCGAGCCGGGCTGACCCCGGCGAGGCCGCAGCGGACGTGCCCTGCCCGGGTGAACGTGTCGAACGAGGAGGGCTCGTTCAGCGCCGGTCAGATCAGCTGGGGGGCGCGAACGCCGAGGCGAGGAGGGCTCGTCCACCGCCGGTCAGATCTGCTGCGCCGCCAACGCCGACGGAAGCGCGGCGGCCGAAACCACAGGGCATCTGCGTCGGCGTGGGCGGCGCCGCTCCTTCGAGAGGTTGTCCGATCACTTCAGCGGGCAGGCGTTGTCGAAGGGCGGGGCCGCGGTGGTGCCACAGAACTCCCGTCGGCAGGAGATCTGCTGGGTCGCGAATCCGGACGGGAACATCATGTCGTAGAAGCGGGACCCGGCTTCCGTGGGGTTTGCTGCCTTGGTGGCGGCCATGGTCTCGTTCACGCATGGGCCGATAGGCGTCGTCAGGCAGGCGGTTCCGCTGTTGGTGCCGCAGAAGCAGTCGAGCGGATCCGCGGCTGCGCACTTCTTCTCCAGCATGCAGGCGAAGAGGGCATCGCACAGAGCCTTGTCCGCCGGATTTGCAGCGTGGACGCACCGGATATTCGCATCGCAGAAGCCATCGGCGATGTTCTTGTTCTCGCACTCAGTGCATAGGTCCGCGCCCGGAGGTGGAGGAGGTGGCGGCGGTGGTGGCGGGGGAGGAGGCGGAGGAGGCGCCGGCGG
>JBKPRZ010000081.1:0-21004 GCA_046734815.1 Myxococcota bacterium
GCCGGAGGTCATCATGCGTCCAGGTTCGCGCAGCGCCATCGTCGCCGGTCTGACGGCGAGCTTCGTCGCCGTCCTTCCCGCCGTCAGCGCCCCGATCGAGGCCGACATCCCGTTCGTCTCGCGGGACGCCCGCGCGGTGGAGACCCCCAGCGAGCCCTCCGCCTGGGGTGGCCCGCGCACCGGGCGCGAGCCGACCCTGTCCGACCGTGTGGTCAAGTACAAGATCGACGCCACCCTCGATCCGAAGTCCCACACCGTGAAGGGCCGCGAGCAGCTGTCCTGGCGCAACCGTTCCGATCGCACGGTGCACACCGTGTTCCTGCACCTCTATCTGAACGCCTTCGAGGGCAACGCCTCCACCTTCTTCACCGAGATCCGCGAGCGGGCCTTCACGTTCCGCAGCGGCACGAAGATCGAAAAGGGGCAGTGGGGCCACATCCAGATCGTCGCGGCCCAGCAGCAGGGCCGCGACATCCGCTGGAGCTTCGTCCACCCCGACGGCGGACCCGAGACCGACCACACCGTCGTGCGCTTCGACCTGCCCGAAGCGGTGCCGGCCGGCGCCTGGACCACCCTGGACATCACCTTCAGCGACCAGCTGCCCCGGGTGGTCGCGCGCACCGGCTGGTTCGGCACCTTCCACATGGTGGCCCAGTGGTTCCCCAAGATCGGCGTGCTCGAGCTGGCCGGCGAGCGCGGCGCCACCGGCCCCCGCTGGAACGTGCACGAGTTCCACGCCAACTCCGAGTTCTACGCCGACTGGGGCGAATACGACGTCAGCCTGACCGTCCCTCGCGGCTACCAGATCGCCGCCACCGGCGAGGAGCAGGGCGCGCCCGTCACCAAGGGCGACCAGGTGACCCGCCGCTTTACCCAGGGCGACGTCCACGACTTCGCCTGGATGGCCGTCGACAACTTCGCGCCCCCGCTGGAGGGCAAGCTGGACGTGCCCGGCGGACAGCCGGTCACGGTGAAGGTCTTCTACCCGCCCGAATACCGGCCCTCCGCCGCCCCCGCTCTGCGCGCCACCATGGAGGCGATCCAGTTCTTCTCGCGCACGCTCGGTCCCTACCCGTACCGGACCTCGACCTGCATCCTGCCGCCCCACAACGCGACCGAGGCCGGTGGCATGGAGTACCAGACCCTGTTCACCAGCCTGGGCTTTTCCTCCGTCGAGCCTGACAGCTTCCAGGCCCTCGGGCTGGACATGGTCACCATCCACGAGTTCGGCCACGGCTACTTCTACGGCCTGCTCGCCTCCAACGAGTTCGAGGAGCCGCTGCTGGACGAGGGGCTCAACGACTACTGGGACCTGCGCCTCCTGCGCGCGCGTGGGCGGGACATCGTCATGACCACCCCGCTGCTGCGACGGCTGGGCATCGCGCCGCGGGTGCCGGTGTTCGATTTCGAGCGCATGATGGCCGTGTTCGACCTTCGTCCGCCCGACGCCATCGGCGAGAACGCCTGGAATCGACTGTCGCGAAACAGCTACGGACTGGTCTACGCGCGCACCGCCACCGTGTTCCACGATCTGGAGGAACGGCTGGGAAGGCCGGTCATCGAGCGCGCCTTCGCCGACTATTACCAGCGCTGGCATTTCCGCCACCCCTCGGTGGCCGATCTGCGCGAGTCGCTGGCCGAGAGCTCCGGCCAGCGCGCGGTGGTCGAGGAGGTGTTCCGCGAGCACGTCTACGGCGCCGAGGTGATCGACGATCGCATCTCCGAGCTGTCCAGCGTCGAGGAGCTCCCCCTGCCGGGCACCCGCTTCGTCGACAACCACTGGGACGAGCTGACCGAGGAGCAGCTGCGCGCGCAGATCAAGGATCGGCGCCGGGCCTGGAAGAAGGAGCATCCCGACGCCAAGCCCGGCGAGGGGCCCTTCCCCTTCCGCACGGCGGTGACGGTGCGCCGGGACGGGGCCCAGGTGCCCCAAACATTGACCGTCGAGTTCGAGGACGGCTCGACCGAGACCCGGAGCTGGAACGAGCCCGGTCGCTGGCAGCGCTTCGTGTTCCACAAACCGGTCCGGGCGCGCGCCGCCTGGCTGGACCGCGAGCAGCGCGTGCTGCTGGACCACGACAAGCTGAACGATGCGCGCAGCCGCCAGCCCAACCACGCGGCCGCGCGCCGCTGGTCGGCCGATCTGTCGACCATCGCCCAGGTCCTCCTCTCGCTGCTGGAGTCGCTATGAGCTCTCGGGAAAGCGTGACCGCTGCCTCGCGCCGCCTGCTGCAGTGGCGGCTGCTTGCCGCCTGGGTGCTGGCGCTGCTGGTCCCCACCCTGGTGCTGCAGCTGCCGCTCGGCGCCTGGCTGGGCGGGCTGCTCGACTTCTCCCCGCGCGCCGACGAGATCGCGCGCCGCTTCGACCTGCTGGCGGTCGAGGACGTCGGCCTGGCCCTGGCCCGCAACGGGGCGGGGGCGCTGCGGGGTGCGGCCCTGGTCGCCTCCCTGATCACCCTCGTGCTGTCGCCCTTCCTCGCCGGGATGATGGCCACCGCCGCCCGTCAACACGAGCGTTCCCTGCGTCTGGTCCCGCTGCTGTCGGGCGGGCTGGCCTTCTACTTCCGGATGTTGCGCCTGTGGCTGGTCTCGCTGGTCCCCCTGGCGCTCGTCGTCGGCGTGGCCGCCCTGGCCTTCTACCTGGCCGGGGAGCGGGGCGAGCACGCGGTGCTCGAGTCGCAAGCGGACCGTGCCCAGCACGTGGCGCTGGCGGTGGTGCTGGCGGTGTTCCTCCTGGTCCGCGCCACCATCGAGGCGGGCCGGGCGCAGATGGCCGCCGACGACACCCTCCGCTCCGGCTGGCGGGCCTGGCTGCGCGGCGTCCGTCTCACCTTCCGCCGCCCCATCGCCGTGCTGGGTCGCTACCTGGGCCTGACCGCCCTCACCCTGATCGTCGCCGCCCTGCTGCTGTTCCTCCGCGCGCGCCTCGACGGCGCCCCGCTGCCGCTGTTCTGGCTGGGCTTCCTGCTGACCCAGCTGGTGGTCGCCGCCCTCGGCTGGGGCCGCGCCACCCGCCTGGCCACCCTGGTCTCCCTCCTGCGCCCTGGCCGCTAGCGCATGTGAGCCGCGTCCGGTCCAGCCGCAGCCGGGGCCTCGCGCACCCGGATGGGCGGTTGCTCCCAGGTTAGGATGCTCGATGAACACATGACCACGCTAGCAACCACCGCGCCCGCGTCCGTGCCGGCCAGACACGCTCTCGACTGGCTGGGGCAGGGCTGGCGGCTGTTGTGGCGCGCGCCCCTGCGGCTGATCTTGCTCTCGCTCGCCCCGTTCGTGGCCGAGTTTCTCCTGCAGCTGATCCCCGGCGCGGGAATCGTCGCCTCCAAGCTGATCGTCCCGATCGTCCAGGCCGGCGTGTGGGTGGGCCTGGACGGAATGTTTCACGGTCGTCCGCTGCGCGTCGCCTGCCTGGGGGAGGGCTTTCGCCGCGAGCGCCTGGCCCCTCTCGCCGGCCTCAGCCTCTGGTTCCTGATCGTCTTCGCCACCCAGCTGCTGGTGGTGGCGGCGGTCTTTGGACCGGAGGTCAGCGGCGCTCTGCTGCTGGGACACGTCCACCGCGAGTTGGCCGGCCCCGCGATCCTGCTCGTCGTCCTGCCCGGCCTGGTACCCGGCACGTTCGTCATGCTGTCGACACCCCTGGTGCTGTTCGATCACCTGGGGCCCACCCGTGCGGTGGCCCGCAGCGTGCGCCTGGTGCTTGCGTCACCCGCCGCCTTCGCCCTCTTCACCCTCCTGACCGGGATCATGCTCGGCCTCGCGCTGCTCGCCCGGGCCGTGCCGCTGCTGGTGCTGGCCCCCTGGTTCCTCACCTCCAGCTACGCCGCCTACCGCGATCTGAACCCCGGCTGAAGCGTCCCGGAAGCTGAACCGGGCGCGGGTTCAGCGGCGAGCGCGGTGGGAGTGGGAGCGGGAGTGAGGGCGGGGGGCGGGAGCGGGCTTTGGCCTTGCCTCGCCGCAGACCCAGCGGTTGCGGTCCTTGTGGATGGCGTATTCGGACTGGCCGCAGGCGCCGGCCGAGACCGTCAGAGCGCCGAAATGAAACAGGCTCTGGTAGACGACGCTGACCTTGCCGCTGGAAGCGGAGGGGAAATGCACCACGTATTGCAGCGCCCGCGCCATCGAATCGCTGGCCACCCGCTGCTGCACCTCCAGGACCGAAAGCAGCCGGATGCGTTCGTTCCGCCCGTTGGACAGGCGCGGTCGCCTCATCCGGGCATCGGGCGTGCGCTGAACGAAGACGCGAAGCGTGTTGTCCGCGCGGCTGGTGAACACCACCGCCTCGCTGGCCCCCGGGCAGGCGAGCTGGCGTCGTTCACACCCGACCACCGCCCGCAGGAAGTCGTCCGTCGCCGCCTCCTGCTCGTACTTGAATCCGCCCGTGCGCGGCGGTTCTGCCGCCGCCCCGCCCGCCGCCGTCGTCCGCGCCACCGGATGCAGCCCGATCGCCGCCAGCACCGCCACCCCCACCACCACCCGAATGCGCCGTCCGATCATTTGCAGGAACCGACTCATTGTAGCGGGCTCGCACCCCGGTCGTGCGCGCGACGTGAGCCGCAGACGTGTGGGTGGGCAGCCGACAGGTAGTGTCCGACCTACAGCCGCCGCGGCCCCGTCTTGCCGGATCCGCGGTACGTTCAGCGGAAAAGGGGCGGGGAACATGGGTGCACAGGGGGTGGGCAGGCCGGTCATCATGGTGGTCGACGACGAACCGGGACCGCTGGGACTGTTGCTGGACGTGCTCACACGTCGGTTTGGCGGCGACTACCGGGTGGTTCCGCATCTCAGCGCGCGCGACGCCCTGGCCTACGCCGTCCGCATGAAGGAGGACGGTGAGGAGCTGGCCCTGGTGGTGGCCGACCAGTGGATGCCCGAGATGACCGGGCTGGAGCTGCTGGGCCGCCTGCACCAGGTCCAGCGGTCGGCCAAGCGGGCGCTGCTGGTCGACTGGGGCGACCAGAGCGCCTCGCCCAACATCCTGCAGGGCTGTGCCTTCGACCAGCTGGACAACTACCTGTTCAAGCCCTGGGCCCCGGCCGAGGTGCACCTGTATCCGGCGGTCAGCGAGATCCTGGCCGAGTGGACCCGGGACTACGGCCCGCGTATGGAGCTGGTGCGGGTGGTGGGTGGCGACCCGTCGCCGCGCGCCTACGAGCTGAGCGAATTGCTCCGCCGCAACGGCATCCCCCACGGCTTTCACCGCGCCGACAGCCCCACCGGCCTGCGGCTGCTCGAGCAGACCGGCATGCAGGCGGCCACCTTGCCGGTGGTCGTGCTGCTGGACGGCCGCGCCCTCGAGAACCCGTCCAACCTCCAGCTGGCCGACGCCCTCGGTTCCAGCGACGCCGACGCGCGCGCCTGCGATCTGGCCATCGTCGGCGGCGGCCCCGCCGGCCTGGCGGCCGCGGTGTACGGCGCCTCCGAAGGTCTGCGCACCATCGTCATCGAGCGCGAGGCGGTCGGCGGCCAGGCCGGCGCCAGCATGCTGATCCGCAACTACCTGGGCTTCCCCCGCGGCATCAGCGGCACCGAGCTGGTGCAGCGGGCCTACCAGCAGGCCTGGCTGTTCGGCACCAAATACGTCTTCGCCCGCACCGTCACCGGTCTGTCGGTCCACGGCGCCGACCGCGTGCTGCGGCTGTCCGACGGCTCCGAGGTCACCGCCCGTGCGGTGATCCTGGCCACCGGCGCCAGCTACCGCCGGCTGACCAACCCGCGCATCGAACGGTTCGTGGGCGCGGGCGTGTTCTACACCGCCCTGGCCGACACGCGCCTGATCGCCGGCCGCCGCATCTGCGTCGTGGGCGGCGCCAACTCCGCCGGTCAGGCGGCCCTGCATCTGGCCCGGCACGCCTCGCAGGTGACCCTGGTGGTGCGCGGGCACGCGCTGGCCGAACGCATGTCCGACTACCTGGTGCGCGACATCGAGACCCGCGACAACGTCCAGGTCCTCCTCGGCACGCAGGTCATCGACGCCGACGGCGACGTCTCGCTCCAGCAGGTTACCTTGCGCGACGACCACGGCGTCGACCAGCGCGTCCCCTGCGAGATGCTGTTCGTCCTCATCGGCGCCGACCCACACACCGACTGGCTGGGCGACCTGCTGGAGCGTGACTCCCACGGCTTCATCCTCACCGGCCTTTACCGGTCCAACGGCGCCCCCGCCACCTCCGCCCTCGAGACCAGCCTCCCGGGCGTGTTCGCCGTCGGCGACGTCCACAGCGGCTCGGTCAAGCGCCTGGCCTCCGCCGTCGGCGAGGGCGCCGCCGTCATCCAGGACGTCCACCACTACCTGCAAGCCCCCGTCGACCTCGCGCCCCTCTGGCCCCGCCCCCTCGAAGCCCACCCCTGACCGTGCGCGGGCGGCCGCGCCGCCCGCCCGCAGATCGGTTAGCCTCGGCGTCATGAAGCCAGCGCTGCTGGGGCTCGCGATCGTCGTGGTGGCGCCCGCTGCAGGCGCCGTCGAACCACCGGCCGGCGGCGTGTCGGGGATGGTCAGCTCGGCGCACCCGCAGGCCAGCGAGGCGGGCTTGCAGGTCCTGCGCGCGGGCGGCAACGCCTTCGACGCCGCGGTCGCCACGGCGGCGGCCCTCGACGTGGTCGAGCCGATGATGTCTGGAATCGGCGGCTACGGGACCATCGTCATCTACGACGCCCGGAAGCACCAGGCGCGGTTTCTCAACTCCAGCGGCCGCATCCCCCGGGCGGTCGACTCGGACGCCTTCCGGGCGCCCACGCCGGACTACCTGGCCAACCGGCGCGGCGCCAAGTCGGTCTCGACCCCCGGGACGGTGGCCTCCTGGGAGGCGCTGTCCCGGCAATACGGCAAGCTGCCGTGGAGACGGCTGTTCCAGGACGCCATCCGCCTCGCCCGCGAGGGCTTCGTTCTCGACCAGGACACCGCCGGCGCCATCCGCACCTCGTTCGAGGCCTTCCCCCCGCACGCCCGGTCGTTCTATGGGCGCGACGGCAAGCCGCTGGGCGCGGGCGATCGCCTGGTGCAGGAAGAGCTGGCTCGTTCCTTGGCCCTCATCGCCGCGCAGGGCGCGCGTGTGGTGACGACCGGCGCGCTCGCCCGGGCCATCGATTCGGCCATGCGGGCGTCGGGCGGCTTTCTCTCGCTGGCCGACCTGCAGGCGAACCGGGCCGAGTGGGGCGAACCGATCCGGATCCGGTACCGCGACCACGAGGTGGTGACCGCGCCGCCGCCCGCCAACGCCTTCGACATGCTGGTCCGCCTGGGGGTGATGGGCCGCCAGGACCTGCGCGCGCTGGGACACAACAGCGCCGCCTATCTGCACCGCTTCGCCGAGGCCACCAAGCTGGGCTTCTGGGTACGCCTGCGCTACGCCGGCGACCCCGAGGTGGCCATGCCACCGCTGGCCAGGCTGCTGTCCGACCAGTATTTCGCCGAGGAGGCCGGCAAGCTGGATCCCGACAAGGCCCGGCCCTTCGCCGCGCCCCAGCTGTTCCAGCCCGACAGCCACACCACCCACTTCGTGGTGGCCGACCGCTGGGGCAACATCGTTTCGGCCACGCAGACCCTGGGCGGCCTGTTCGGCAGCAAGATCATGCCCGCGGGCACCGGCATCTGGCTGAACGATTCGCTGGAGTTCAGCACCTTCGAGCCCAAAGGAAACCCGATGGACGCGCACGCGGGCCGCCGCAAGCTGTCGGGCGACTGCCCGACCTTGATCCTGAAGGACGGCCGCCCCTGGGCCGCCCTCGGCACCCCGGGCGGTCACACCATCGGCCAGACCGTGCCCCAGATGATCATGAACCTGGTCGACTTCCAGATGGACATCCAGCAGGCGCTCACCGCCCCCCGCATCAGCTTCGTCGAACCGGACACCCTGGCCGTCGAGGACGCAATCCCCGAGGCCGTGCGCCGCCAGCTGGCCGCGCGCGGTCACAAGCTGCGCGTCGTCCGCGCCCTGGGCAACGCCCACGGCCTGACCATCGAATACGACCGCACCGGCAAACCCGTCCGTTTCCAGGGCGCCGCCGACCCGCGCGGCCACGGCAAGGCCGCGGGTTACTGATCGCTCCGGCGCGGGCTACCGAGCGGTCGGACAGACCAGGGGCGGGCCGGCGTCGAAGCCCGCATCCGGTCGTACCGAGCATCATCTAATGGGCGGCGAATCGCACCACCCCCGCCCGGGCCAGGAGATCCATCCAGGCGGCCACCTCGGCCAGCGGGACCGGAACGTAGCGGCCGGTGAGGAGGTCGCGGATCTGTCCGACCGAGCGCTTGCCGTCGACCAGGTTCAACGCCTCGTACGCCAGAACATCGCTGCGCCGCCCGATGGCCGGCGGCGGCCCGGCCTCAGCACCGAGCACCGTGGCCAGGTGATCATAGTAGTAGACGTCGAGCGGGCCCTGCACAGCCGGCGTACGGGCGGGCACCCGGGCATCGCGCGCACCCACGCCCGCGGCGTTCGTCAGCCGGTTCGACGACCGGGTGAGCGCGGCGCTGGCCCGGCGGACATCGGCGGCCGTGGTCGGCCACAAGGTGGCGACGCTGGCCAGTGCCTCGATCCCCATCGCGACCGCCTCGCGTCCGGCCAGGCGGGTGTCGTCGGCGCTCCAGCCCGACACCAGCGCGCGGTGACGAGCCACCGCCAGCCGCTCGTCGGTGGCCGCGCGCTCGAGGTCGGGCAGCCGCGCGGCCTCGGCCTCCGGGAGGGCGGCGAGAGTCCAGGCGATGCCCGCGGTCATGTAGGCCACCCGCCCCAGCTTGGTGGCGTCGATGTTGTCCGGCACGTCCTTGCTGGTGTGGATGGTGACGTCCGGCCAGTCGTGGAAATAGACCATCGGCACGCCGAACGCCTCGAACACCTGGTGATCGCTGCCCAGCTCCAGCGGCCGTAGATCGGTGACCAGCGGGTCGCGCCCGCCCGGTGGCCAGACCAGCCCGTCGCCGGTCCCGGTCTCGGCAAACTCCGTCGAGGCCCGCGCGACATCCGCGATCCAGGCGCGCGCGATCTCGTCGATGATGTGCGGGAGCGACGCCGCCGACCGCGACAGGTGCAGGGCCGCGTGCGTGAGCTCGGGCCGCCCGCCGACCATGTCCAGGTGAACGCCCGCGCGCAGCCGCCGCGCCACATCGGGGTGGCTGACCAGCCAGGCGTGTGAACCGGCGATCTCGGGCACCCACAGAAAGCGGATGGTCCGGCGCGGCGCCGGCAGCGCACCGCCGGCGATGGCGCCCTTCAAGGCGCGCGCCACGCCCACCAGAGCGGCGCTGCCCGAGGCGTTGTCGTTGGCGCCCGCCAGCTGATGGCACAGGTGGGCGCTGAGCACGATCTCTCCCGCCGCCGCGTCCGTGCCGGCGATCGTCGTCGACACCACGTCGAAGGTTGCCGGCACCATCCGGGCGCGCACGTGACCGTCCAGTCGCACGGGCCCCTGCTTCAGCTCCTGCCGGAGGGCCGCGGCGGTGCGGGCCGAGACCATGAAGGCGAAGCGATTGGCGGTCTGGTACGGCGACAGGTGCCCCCAGCGCACGAGGTCCGGATCCAGACCCGACCAGCCGGTGTGCTGGTTGGGATAGTCCGACACGATGCCGGCAGCGCCGCGCTGCTCGACCGCCAGCCGGTGAACTTCGGGCAGCGGGCCATCCGCGAGCACGATCTTCCCGCGCACGTCCGCCCCTCGATAGTCGGAGTCGGCGGCGCCGGCCCCGACGTCGACGAGATCGGCGGTCACGTCGGCGTCCTGGCTGTAATCCGCCAGTGCCAGCGGCAGAGCGGCGAAGTCGGCCAGGACGCGCCGCCGGGGCGCCAGCTCCTGCAACCGGCCCGCCGCCGGGTTCCAGCCGAGGTAGCTCTTGAAGTGGGCGTAGCGGGTCTTGCCGTCGGCGGGCAGGTGCTCGACGTTCGCGTCGGTGAGCCCCGCGCTGGCGAGCTCGCCGACCAGCCAGACGGTGGCCGCGCGAAACCCGGGCGAGCCCTGCACGCGGTGGTGGCGGCCCAGCGCCCGCACCACGCCCAGCACGTAGGCCCCGTCGATCTGCTTCTGGATCGCGGCCGGCACGGCGTCGGGCCAGAACGGGACCCGGCGGGTCTCGGCGGCAACCGGGTTGGTCAGAGCCAGAACCGCGAACAGGGAAAGCAACCGCATGCCGGCACTTTACGTGCCTTCCCTGTCCTGGGGCTATTGCACGATCTTTCCCAGGTCGCCAAAATCGATCGTCACGTCTTCGGTCCAGTCGTCCTCGGAGGGAAGGTACTTGTAACCATCGTTCACGACGATGTCGTTGACGGTGACCGCCCGGACGTACAGGCGATAGCGGCGCTTGGCACCGCAACCGAAATCCAGGGTGCACGCGACGGTGAACGAGTCGCCGGGCCGATATGACCGGGTGGACCAGGTGCAGCCCTTGAGCTTGTACCAGGTGCCCAGCTTCGTGCGCACCTGACTGGTCTTGTTGTTGCCGGTGTTCGGTGGTTCGGTGCCGTTGAGGTACACCAGCAGCTTTTCGGAGCCCTCGACCGGAGTCGTGTAGGCGCCCTTCAACGTGACTCGACAGCCCGCCCGCGCTTTCACGGCGGTGGCGCCCACCCACAAGCAGCTCAGCCCAGCGACCGCAGCAATACGTTTCATGAGGGTCATCGGCACAGCCTCCCGACCGACAACGGATCGCGTGCGACAAGTTCCGCCCCACGCCCACACGATGTGGCTGATCCGGTGGTGAGCCCGTCGGGCGCGGCCAGGCCGGTGGTGGCCCGTGCGGGGTCGCCGCACACGCGGGCTCTCGTGCTCGTCGCTCGTCAGAGGTCTGGAACAAAGAGCGAGCGCTGGGATATAGTGAGCCGCCCGCTTTCCTCGTCGTTGCCGTCTAACCGCCCCTGCAGACAAGGAGGATCTCATGCGCAACCTGCTCATCTTCGGTTGGTCCGGATCGCGCACCGGCCGCGAGTCCATCTCGGCCGGGCACTTCAACGAAGTGGTCGGGTTCCTCACCTCCCAGCAGAAGGACGGGAAGATCGGCGGCTTCGAACCGATCTTTCTGGAACCGTACGCCGGCGAGCTGCAGGGATTTTTCCTCATTCGCGGCACGCCCGCCCAGCTCGACGCGTTCTCGAACAACGAGGCCTGGGTCGAACACGTCACCCGCGCCATCCTCCATCTGGACAAGGTGATCCAGCAGCGCGCAACCGGCGGCGAGGCGGTCGCCAAGCTGATGGGCTTGTGGACCAAGCACCTGCCCAAGTGACCCGGAACCGCCGGGTCAACCCAGCGAGATGACCTCGAGCTCCTCCTCGCCACGGGGCGTGTCGACCAGCACGGTATCGCCGACCCGCCGGCCCAGCAGGGCGCGCGCCAGCGGCGACACGAAGGCCACGCGCCCCTCGCGCGCGTCGGCCTCGTCCACTCCGACAATCTGATAGCGGCGCTCGGCGCCGGTCGCGCTGCGGACCACCACGGTGGCCCCGAAGCGCACCTCCCTGGCCGGGCCGGCGCCGCTGTCGAGCACCACCGCGCTGCCGATGCGGCCGTTGAGCTCGACCAGCCGCGCATTGATGGCGCTCGACCGCGCGCCGCGATCGCTCTCGTGACCGGCCTCGGCGCGTGCGCGCTCCTGCTCCAGCCGCACGACCTCCTCGCGCAGCTGTTGCAGACCTCGCGGCGTGACGTAGTTGGGCACGTCGGCAGGCAGCGGCGCGCGCGCCCGCACCAGGACGGGATCGCTCGCCGTCTCCTCGCTGGTGAACGCCTTGCTCATGCCGCCAGCATGACACTCGCGGCGCGGGCTTTCAGCCGCTGGCCTTCAGCGCAGCAGCACCGGCAGGAAGATAACAAGGAGCAGCAGAATCGCGACCACGGCGATGACCACCTGGCCACTGCGATTGCGCACGGCGCGCTTGTTGATGATCGCTTTCATCCCGACCACCTCCTGCCCGCAGCTTACCGCAGCGCCGCGCCTACGGCGGCGACAACCCGATCGGTGCGCCCCTATCCAGCCACCAGCGACGCGGCAAGCACCGTAGCGCGGCTCAAACCGCCCCGGACAGCTGTCGCATCAGGGCGTGCCGGACCGAAGCCGGAGGACCGGCCGACTCACCGGCCCGATCGGCCAGGCTCTGCAGAGCACGGTGGCGGACGTTGCCGAACCAGAACCAGTCCTGGGCGCGGTCGAGCCAGGCAAACCCACGATTCACCTGCACCAGCTTGCGCACGAACCGCAGCGAGGAGGTGCCGGCGCGCTGGGCGATCGCCCGGACGCTGGCGAGCCCCGCGGTGCGAACCGCCCGTGTCGCCAGGGTCAAGGTGGTTCGGGCCAGCGGCTCGAGGGCGGATGGTACCGCCACCGCCAGACCTTCCCGGCGGATCACGGCGAAGGGCAACGGCTGCTGGGTCATCCGGGCGGTCTCTTCCAGCCAGCGCAGACCGAAGACGAAGCCGGCCATGCCCGCCCGCAGCAGGCGCCGGCGGATCTCGCTGTCGGAGGCTGGCAACTGGCCGAGCACCAGCCGCACCGCCGGGGCGAAGATGGTCCGCGGGTCGGGAGGCCGAGGCTGGGCCGACAGAGCGTCGCCCGGGCGCCGCTGGCCGGCTTCGAGCACGTCCAGCAAGGTCGCCACGCCCAGCCGGTCGATCGAGAGCAGACGGCCGTAGGTCCAGGCGCCCGCCGACTCCTCGCGGGCGAGGAAACGTCGGAGCACGTTTCGCGTGCGAGGCCGGATCGGGAAGCGGGCCAGGATCTGTTCGGGAGAGGGACAGCTCTGCCGCAGGAATGCCGCTGGCAAGTGGGCCAGCCGGCCCGAAGTGGAGGGGATGCCGGCGGCCCGTTGCAGGCGGTCGGAGATGAGGCGGCGCCAGTCGTCGTCACGGCCGGAACCTGGCTGCCGCTCGATCCCGATTTCCATCGTCACGACCGGAAGAACAGCAAACAGACCACCAGGAATACCGGCATCAGGATCGTGAGAGACCACGCCATGTAGCCGAAGAACGAGGGCATCCGAACGCGGTGCTGCTCGGCAATGGCCTTGACCATGAAGTTCGGCCCATTGCCAATGTAGGTGACCGCGCCCATGAAGACGGATCCGCAGGAGACCGCCGCCAGCAGGCGCTCCCCGCGGACGTGTGCGGCCAGCTGGCCGAGGTTCGCGGCGCTCAAGACCCCACCGCCGTCGTTCACGACCCCGGTGGCAAGGGAGGCGAAGGTCAGATAGGTCGGAGCGTTGTCGAGGAAACTGGACAGGGCCCCGGCGGCCCAGAAGAACTGCCAGGGTTCGCTGATCCCCAGGCGATGGCCCCGTTCCTCCAGGAACGCCAGCGCCGGCACCATCGTGACGAAGATGCCCAGGAAGACGACCGCCACTTCGATCATCGGTGCCCAGCTGAAGCGGTTCACCTGATGAATGCGCGCGGGCGTGGCGTACACCGACAAACCGCCCAGGGCTGCGATCCCCAGGATCTGCAAGAGCGACCGCAGCCGATGATCGGGAAACAGCTGCCCGCCCCAGGTTCCGATGGCGAAAGCGAAGCTGACCAGCGCCAGCAGGCACCCCACATTGAAGACCCCCTCGACACGCAACGGCTCCTTGGGCTCGGCCGGATCGTCCGGGCGACGCTGTCCCTGCTCGCGCCGATCGCGGGCCAGGAAATGGCGATCCAGCAGGATGAACGCCAGCAGCAGGGTGCCGTTGACGATCGCCCAGGGGGCGGCGAGCCGCAGGGTCCAGGTGAACGGCACGCCTCGCAGGAAGCCCAGGAACAGAGGAGGGTCGCCCAGCGGGGTCAACATTCCGCCGCCGTTGGAAACGATGAAGATGAAGAAGACCAGGATCTGAGCATTTCGGCGGCGAGAGGCGTTGGCCCGGAGGATCGGACGTATCAGCAGGCTCGATGCCCCGGTGGTCCCGATGACGCTGGCGAGCAGCGCGCCGACGGCGAGCAGGCCGGTGTTGATCAGCGGAGTCCCCGCCAGCGAGCCGCGCAGGACGATCCCTCCGGAGATCACGAACAGTGCCGCCAGCAGGGTCATGAAGGAGACGTACTCCACGGCGGTCTGCGCCAGCAGGTGCCCGCCTCCGGGCCGCACCAGCAGCAAGTAAGCCACCACCGGCGCGGCGAACAGGACGGCGATCAACAGCTTGTTGCGGTTGCTTTCCCAGAAATGCGGCAGGAAGAGCGGGAGCAACGCAATGACCAGCAGGTAGAGGACAAACGGAAGCACACCACCTGCCGGTGTCACTGCGGCGGCTTGCACCTCCGTGGGCCCCACAGACAAACAGATAAGTGGCGCCCGGTTTCTGGTGGGCTTCGAGAGCGTTAACAGAGATTGAGCCGACACCGTCCGTCCTGCGTCAGCGCGGGAAAAGCGCGCGGGCGGATTCGGCATGCGTATTGGGCGGAACCGTCCGAATTTTGTTACTCGGGTTCGAGGGGGCCGATATGTCGCGGCAAAGCTGGTTGTTCACGGTCGTCGGCTGAACAAGGGCGCCACCTTCTCTCGGCTCCCGATAAAGGGCGCTTCGAAAAAGGCCGAACCCGCCAGTGCGGAAGTCGTCAAATCGCTGCGTGACACGCAGACGGCTCTCAATCTCGGCATCCTCGGCTTCTGGGTCGTGGCTTCGGCCTGCTTCTTCCCGTCACCACAGGTGGACACGCCGTGCATCGCGGTGCTGTTCCTGTTCCAGATGGTGTTCATGGACACCGCCGCCACGATTCCCACGGGAGCCGCCGCCCGAGCGCTGGAAGTTCTCGTCGTTCGTCCTGTTCAATGCGCTCCGGTGGTTGCGGCGAACAGCGCCTCCTGCATTCATGTCGAAGTAGCAGGCTCGATGGCCGATTCAGCACGTACCGGGAGCGGTGCATTGTAAACTGTTACCTAGGATTGAGGCCACAGATACCCGTTGGTAACAGATGGTTTTCTAGAGTCGTCGCCTGAATAGAGGGCCGTTTATTCCTGGGCCGGCAGAAGGAGCTACGAAAATGTCTGAAACACCATTGCGGAAATACTCAAACCGCTGGTCTACATGCAGGGCGCGCTCAACGTCGTCTCGACGGCGGCCGGGCCTCCAGATGGGCCGGGTGGGTTCATTGGTCGCGTCGGGAAATGACCGAGCGCTGGACGACCGCGCGCCGCGGTTGCGCTGACGACGGGGAGGACCAGCCATGTGGGAACAATACAAGCGGACTTTCCTGGGCGTGCAGGCTCTCGCGGTGACCATCACGTTGTGGGTGTACTTCGGGGTGACGCACTGGTGGGCGTCGGCGGGGCTGGTTTTCCTGACCATGCAGTTCGGCGGAGTGGCGGGGGCGGCATGGGCAAACCGGATCAGAAGGCGGATGCAGGAGGCCCAGGGGCTCACGCCGTCGAGGTGAGCGGGTCTGGAAACGCAATGACATCAACCCAACAGATGGAGTGAAAGAAATGCGCAAGCTTGTATCGGTTCGTCGTCACCGCCAATGGTTGGCGGTGGCCGTTCTCGCGACGATGCTGGTCGGTACGGGGGCCCAGGTGGCCCTGGCCGAAGACCCGGTCCCCGACAAGACCGGCGCCTTCCAGACCACGCCTACCGGCTACTCGGTTGGCTCCTACACGAAGCCGGCGCCGGACAAGGCGACGACGAAGGATCTGGCTGTGGCCGTCGACGCCGCCGCCGCGTCCGCGTCGCACGCCATCTACTCGATCAACTTCGTCTGGACGCTGGTGGCCGGCTTCCTGGTCATGTTCATGCAGGCCGGGTTCGCCCTGGTGGAGACCGGGCTATGTCGCGGCAAGAACGCCGCCCACACGATGTCCATGAACTTCCTGGTCTACGGGCTGGGGATGCTGGGCTTCTTCGTGTGCGGCTTTGCCTTCATGTGCGGCGGGCTCAACGGCACCGCCATCGGCGGTCCGGCCACCTTGGGCGGGACGCCCACCCTGCACTCGATGCTCACCTTCGGGTCGGCGATCAACGGCGACCACGGCTGGGGGCTCCTGGGAACGACGGGATTCTTCCTCTCGGGCAACGGCTACGACGCCTCGGTCATCGTGCTCTTCCTGTTCATGATGGTCTTCATGGACACCACCGCCACCATCGTCACCGGGGCCTGTGCCGAGCGCTGGAGCTTCAAGAGCTTCTTCCTCTTTAGCCTCGCGGTCGGCGCCTTCATCTACCCGGTGTTCGGCTGCTGGGTATGGGGCGGCGGCTGGCTGGCCCAGCTCGGCTACCGAGCCGGCCTCGGCCACGGCGCAGTCGACTACGCCGGCTCCGGCGTGGTCCACCTGCAAGGCGGCGCGCTGGCCTTCATCACCGCCCTGCTGATTGGCCCGCGCATCGGCAAGTACGGCAAGAACGGCAAGGTCAACCCCATCCTGGCCCACGATATCCCCATGGTTCAACTGGGGACCTTCATCCTGGCCTTCGGCTGGTTCGGATTCAACGCGGGCAGCTCGCTGGCCGGCGCTGACGGCCGCATCGGCATCGTCGCCGCCAACACCATGATTGCCGGCATGGCCGCCACCGTCAGCGGGGTCATCTACATGTGGGTCGTGCACGGCAAGCCCGACCCCAGCATGATGTGCAATAGCATGCTGGCCGGGCTGGTGGCCATCACCTCGCCCTGCGCCTTCGTCACTCCGGTGGGCGCCTTCATCATCGGGTTAGTGGCTGGCGTGCTGGTCGTCTGGAGCGTCTTCTTCTTCGATCGCGTGAAGATTGACGACCCGGTGGGCGCCATCAGTGTGCACGGCGTCAACGGCATCTGGGGCTTGCTGGCCGTCGGCTTGTTTTCCGACGGCAGCTACGGCCAGGGCTGGAATGGTGTCGGCGCCACCGAGTACCTGGGGACCACCGGCGCGGCCCTCAAGGGTGTCACCGGCCTGTTCTATGGCGACTCGAAGCAGCTGATCGCGCAGTGCTTCGAGGCGGGCACCGCCATCGCGTGGAACGTGGTCGTCGGCGGTATTGTTTTCGTGATCATCGGCAAGCTGGTCGGCAACCGGGTCTCGCCCGAGGTCGAGATCGCCGGTCTCGACGTCCCGGAGATGGGAGTCCCCGGCTACCCGGAGTTCATCCCCCAGACCGCGCCCAGCGCCGTGCCCGCGAGCGAGGTGGCCGCTGCCCGCGCGGCACTGCCGCAACTCGGGGGCAGCGCGGCGCTCTCGGGATAGGCCCAGTCAATCGCGAATGGGCGGGCCGACCGCCGCCGCACGCTTCTCACGGCGTGTGGCGGCGGCTTGCTCCGTGGTGCAGGCCCGGGCCGCCCCACTCGGACTCGAGCTGCTCGACGAAGCTGCGCCAGGCGGCGGCGGTCGGGTCAGTGGTGCAGGTAGAGGGGGACCGGCGCCTTCTGCACCAGCTCGTGGGTGACCGAACCCCACACCAGCTCGGCCAGCCGCGAGCGCGAGTAAGCTCCCATCACCAGCAGGCTGGCCTTCAATCGGTCGCGCAGCTCCAGCAACGCGTCGGCGATCGGCAGCGCGGACACGATGTTGTGAGTCTCGGCCGCGATGCCGGCGTCGCGCAGAAGGGCGACCCCGCGGGTGGCGATGTCCCAGGCGGTGGCGCCGTCGTCGTTCACGGCGGCCACGTGCAGCTTGCGTCCCTGGTGAAGGCCGCTCTCGGCGAAGCTCTTGATCGCCCGTCCCGCCGCCGAGCTGCCGTCATATGCCAGCAAGACGTCAGGGCTGCCGCGATCGTGCGCCGTCTCCGAGACCAGCACCACCGGCCGGCGGGCCTGATGCAGCACGCGGTCGCGGGTGCCCGGATCTTCCGCCTGGGTCAGCACCCGGAAGTTCGTGTTGCGCCCCATGAAGGTGAGATCGTGGGCCTGCATCTCCTCGAGGATCTCCGCGGCGGGCCTGCCGCGCCGTTGGCGGTACCGGCCGGTCACCCCGGCGTGCTCGCACCGGTCGAGGAAGTGTCGCTCCCACCGCCTGGCCTGCTGCTCGGCCTCCGCCAGCAGGGCCTCGTCTCGCTGCTTCTTGTAGCTGGCGCCGCCGATGCTGGTGGGCGAGCCGGAGCGGATGTCGGGCTCGTCGACGACGGCCAGTCCCACCAGCGACACCCCCAGCTGCTGTGCCGTCTCGATGGCCAGGTCGATCGCGAGCTCGGTCTCGGCCGAGCCTTCCAGACAGACCAGCGCGGTTCTGATCATCGAGCCACCCCGTGCACACAGGTCACCATGCCTGCCCGGTTGGGGCAAGGCGCGTTTGCACCCGAATCGGCAGGTGGTGCGGTGGGCTGGCCGGATCGGCGTTACCGCGATTTTCCGCGATGGAAAGGCGGTCGAAACCTCATTCCAGATACCGTCGGATACTGGGCGACACCGCCACGGCCGGAGCAATCGAAGCAGAGCGGGGCACCGTGGTCTACCCGGTGCCCGGAGCGCGGCCCCCCGATCGTGCCCGCCTCGGCCTCCGACAGCGTTTATTGCTGGAACATGGCCCGCAACGCGGTCCACGCGGCGATGGCGGGCAACACCGAGATGCTGATCGGCCGCTGGCACGGGCGGTTCGTGCACGTGCCGATGGCGCTGGCCACCCGCAGCCGCAAGCAGGTGATTCCCACGGACGACGTGTGGATGTCGGTCATCGAGGCGACGGGGCAGCCCAAGTCCTTCCTCTGAACGTCCCTCACAGCAGGCGGAGGCCCAGGCCCATGCCAACGTGGATGAAGCGGGTCTGACGGTCGCTGGCTGCGCCGTTCTCCTCGCGGGCGATCTGGAAACCCTCCTGGTAGCCGAACTCGAGGGTGAAGAACATGGCGGGCAGCAGGTCGAGGCTGGTTCCGACGGTGCCATCGACCACCAGGCCGCGCGGGTCCGCGCTGGTCGGCACGCCGCTGGACGGGACCAGGACGGAATAGCCGGGCGCGATGTAGGCGAAGACCTGCCAGCTCTCGGTCAGCCGGCTGTTGGCGCCGATGCGCGCGTGGAGGTCGGCTTCGCTGCCCTCGGCCGGGCCCTCGGCCAGGGTCTGCCCCTGGCTCAGCCAGTACACGTATTGCGAGCCCAGCCCGACGAAGAACACCTGACCGCAGGCGTAGTCCAGGGACAGACGGCCGGCGAAGGCGCGGTGGGGGCCGCGCTCGCTGAAGTGTTCGTCCTCAGCGGTGCGCAATGTCGCCCGGGGTACGAGGGCGGCCGTCATCGACAGCCGCAGGCGCCCGGGGTCGCCGTCATCGGCGCGCGCGCGGGCAGCGGACAGCACGAGCAAGGCGGTCACGGCCAGACGCGCTGCCATGTTCAGCTCCTTCCCGGTTCCGGCAAGTCGATCGACAACGAGCCTTTGACGGGCGAGGTCGGGAAACCGTCCAGATGAACGCGCGATGCGCGTGGGCCCGCGCACGCGGGGGGGGACGACGCCCGCCACTCACTCTGTGCGATGCACGGCGTGGGCGCCGAATGCGGCGGCGTGGTCGCGCGCGAACTCGGACAGCGCGCGGGGCGGCCGCTGCATCAGCCGGGCGAAGTCCCCGGTGACGAAGTCGCCCCAGCCGTCGCTGTAGGCGCGGCTGTATTCGACCATCATGTCGGCGATCCAGCTCGAGGCGCCCATCTCCAGCATCGCGCCGCGGGTCGCGGCCGGCGGCACCGGGACGTATTTCACGCTCCGCCCCGCGGCGCTGCCCAGGGCACCGGCCATCTCCTCTCCCGACATGCTGGCCGGGCCGGTGAGGGTGTAGATCTTGCCGGCGTGTCCCTCGGGCGCGGTGAGGATGCGGGCCGCGAACGCGCCCAGGTCGCGCGTGTCCACCAGACCCAGCCGCCCCTCGCCGAAGCTCTGGTACAGGGCGCCCTGGCCGGCAATTGCGGCGGCTGACCCCAGCAGGTTCTGCATGAAGAAGTGGGGTCGCAAGATGGTCCACTGCAGGCCCGAGACCATCACCTCGTGTTCGGACAGCGCGTGCAGCCGGCCGTTGCGGGTGGGGGCGTCGGTGGCCGCGCCGATCACCGACAGCCGCACCACCCAGCGCACGCCGGCCTGGCGGGCCGCCCACAGGGCGTTCATGTTGTTTTCGGGGGCGCGCGGCCCCGGGGCGGTCAGCAGCCAGAGGGCATCGACGCCCTCGAAGGCGGGCCCCAGGGTGCTGGCGTCGTCCAGATCTCCGCGCACGAGCTCGACCCCGGCGGCGCGCAGGCGGGCGGCCTTGCCCGGGTCGCGCACCAGGGCGCGCAAGGTCAGTCCCGGTTGACCGGACAGGGCGGCGATCAATCCGCCCGATACGGTGCCGGTGGCGCCGGTGATGAGGATGGTGCGAGGTTTCGTGCTGGTCATGTCGATCTCCTTTCGCCTCACAGGATGAGCGCGACAGGTGTCCTGGACAATCCACGAAATCTGGATCTACTGTCCATGGAGGTGGACAATGCCCAGTGACCTGAATGCGGTGGCCGTGTTCCTCAAGGTGGTGGAGCTGAACAGCTTCCGGGCGGCGGCGCAGGCGCTGCGGGTGCCACGCTCGACCGTGAGCCTGCGGGTGGCCCAGCTGGAGGACCAGCTGGGTGTGCGCCTGCTGGAGCGCACCACCCGGGCCCTGCGATTGACCGAGGCCGGTCGCAGCTACCAGCGCGAGGTCGCGCCGGCGCTGGAAGTGGTCGAGCAGGCGGGCCGAGCGGCAGCGGACCGTGAAGCGGAGCCCACCGGGCGCCTGCGCCTGACCGCCCCGATGGAGATGGGCCAGACGGTGCTGGGGCCGGTGCTGGCGGAATACCTGCGGCGCTGCCCCCGGGTCGAGCTGGAGGTGGTGTTGACCGACCGGCGGGTCGACATGGTCGAGGAGGGGTTCGACGTGGCCCTGCGGGCCGGCTTCCTCGACGACTCCAGTCTGGTGGCACGCAAGCTGGGTGAGCCCACGCGGATGTCGCTGGTGGCCAGTCCCGCGTACCTCGAGCGCCGGGGCGTTCCCCGCCGCCCCGCCGACCTGACCCGTCACGACTGTCTGGTCATGAGCAGCGCCCTCACCCCGACCAGCTGGCCGTTCTTCCTGCGCGGCCGCCGCACCCTGGTGCAGGTGGAGCCCAAGGTGGCCGTCAACAGCCACCTGGTGCTCCGGCATCTGGCGCT
>JBKPRZ010000082.1:0-6853 GCA_046734815.1 Myxococcota bacterium
CCCCGGCCCCGGCCCGGGCCGCGGCGCCCGAGCGGGTGGCGCCGGCCCGCAAGAAGGGTCAGCGGGTGGTGGTCTCGCGCAAGCCGCCCACGGCGCGGGCGAAGTCCACGAAGCCGGCCAGGTAGGCGGCCACGTCGCCGCGCGTGCGCGTGTCGGCCAGGACGCCGTCGCCGTCGAACAGCTTGCCGGCCTCGCCCAGCTGGATCTCCATGCTGAGGAAAAGCTGCGCGTGCAGGCGGCGGAACACCGGCAGCCAGGCGGCCTGGGCCAGCCGGGTGCGCCCGGGGCCGGGCGTGGCGCCCATCAGCGCCACCGGACGGCCGCCCCAGACCCGCGGGATGTCGGAGGCCGGGCGGCTGGACCAGTCGATGGCGTTCTTGAGGGTGCCGGGGATCGAGCCGTTGTATTCGGGCGTGGCGATGAGGACGCCGTGGGCGCTGGCGATGGCCTCCTTCAGCTCGACCACGGGGTCGGGCGGCCCGGATTCCGCCTCCAGGTCGCCGTTGTAAAGGGGGATATCGCGGATGGAGGCGATCTCCAGCTTGGTGCCGTCCGGCATCAGATCACGCGCTGCCCGCAGCAGAGCGGCGTTGTACGACCCCCGGCGCCAGCTGCCGGCGATGCCGACGATGCGAGTCATTGTGAGGGATTCCCGCCCATGGTGCTTTCCGCCATGTTACATCGCCCACCGCGCCGGACCCACCTTCCCCCGACGGGGCGGACGAAACATCTTTGGTGGGCATGGCCGCGAGCCCCGGTCCCAACCCCGCTCTGGCCGCCCGCCGGGGCGGCAGCACGACGGTCTTCCTGCTGCTGTCGCTGGGCCTGGTATTGCTGATCTTCTCGCCCATCTGGCAGCCGCTGCTCTGGGGCATCGTGTTCGGCACCCTGATCAGCGGGCTGCACAACCGGGTGGCCGCGCGGCTGTGGCACCGGCGCTACCTCAGCGCTGCCCTGTTCACCATCCTGGCCGCCACCCTGATCATCACCCCGCTGACCGTGCTGGCGATCGAGGCGGTCCGCCAGGCGCAAGACGCGGTGGTGCTTGTGCGCAAGACGCTGGAGCACGGTGGGCTGGGCGGGCTGATCCGCTTCTTGCCCGACGGCATCGAGCGCTGGGTGCGCCAGGCGGTGCCCAAATCGATGTACAGCCTGCCCGGCACCCCCGCCCAGGCGGGCTGGTGGGCGGCGCTGCAGCTGCAGAGCGCGCTGAGCACCCTGTCCGACTTCGCCTTCGACCTGGCGATGATGATGATCGCCTTCTTCTTCGTGCTGGCCGACGGCAAGCGCTTCGTGGCCTGGTTGACGGAGGTCTCGCCCATGGGGCCGACCCGCACCGGCGAGCTGATGAACGAGTGCCGCACGGTGGCCCGGTCGGTGATCGGGTCGAACGCCCTGACCGGCCTGGCCCAGGCTTCGGTGGCCATGGTGGGGTACCTGATCGCCCAGGCGCCCAAGCCGCTGTTCTTCGGGCTGCTCACCCTGCTGGCGTCCTTCATCCCCTCGGTGGGCACGGCCATCGTGGCGCTGCCGCTGGCGGGCATCGTCTTCCTGACCGGGCGGCCCTGGCCGGCGCTGTTCCTGGCGCTGTGGTCGGTGTTCGTCGTGTCCGTGATAGATAATCTGTTGCGGCCCCTGCTGATCAAATCGGACATGCACATCCACGGCGCCCTCATCTTCTTTTCGCTGATCGGCGGGATCATGCTGTTCGGGATCACCGGCCTGCTGCTGGGGCCGCTGGCGCTGGGGCTGTTCACCAGCCTGGTCCGCTTCCACGCGCGCGACGTGGTCCAGACGGCGCGCCTGGCGACCGCCCACGACGCCGAGGCACCGGCGGCCTAGCCGACCATGGCGCTCAGCCCTGCCGAGGCCCTGCTGGCGGTGGTGCGGCGGAACAGCCGCCCGGGCACCTGGTCCTCCGCCGTGACCCTGCACCGCTCGGGGGCGGTGGCCCTCGAGTCGCGCGAGGCCGAGGAGGTGGTCTACCGGGTGCGCGTGCCCGGACGGCCCGTGGCGGTGACGGTGGTGCTGTACCCGGGCGAGCGCGAGTGGGACTGCGACTGCGGCGGCCGGGTCAGCCCCTGCGAGCACGTCGCCGCCGCCGCCATTGCGCTGGCCGGTCCGGCCGAGGAGTCCGGCGGCGCGGCCGAGGCTCCCGCGCCGGCGGCGTCGACGGCGTCCTGGGGACGGGTGCTGTACCGGTTCTCGCGGGCCGACGGCGGCCTGCGCCTGCGCCGGTTCATCGCCGCGGGCGACGGACCCGAGACCCCGCTGGCAGGGACCCTGTCGGCGCTGCTGGCTCAGCCCGGGCGGGCGGGGATGGTGCAGCCCGAGCAACACGACCTCAGGGCCGACCTGCTGCTGGAGGCGGGAGCCGGGAACGTGCTTCCGCCCAGCAAGCTGGATGCGCTGCTGAAGGTGCTGGTGGGCGCGCGGACGGTGCTGCTGGACGGGACGCCGGTGCTGATCGTCGAGGAGGAGGTGCTGCCCCAGGCGGTGATCGAGGACCAGGGCGACGAGGTGGTGGTGGCCATCCAGCGCGACCCGCGGGTGGTGGAGGTGGTCAGCCCGGCGGTCGCCCTGTGCAACGACGGCTCGCTGGCCCGGCTGGGGGAGACCGAGCTGGCGGGCGGGTGGCTGCAGAACCTGCCCATCCGCAACCGCTACCGGGCCACCGAGCGCGCCGAGCTGGTGACCCGGGTGTTGCCCGACCTCAGCCGGCGCATGGCCGTCGACGTGCGCAGCCGGGGGCTGCCGCCGGTGGTGCGCGACCTGGAGCCGCGGGTGGCCATCGATCTGAAGCAGATGGAGGCGGGCACGCTGTCTGTGCTGCCGACCCTGGTGTACGGCTCGCCTCCCTGCGTGCGCATCGACGACGGCAAGATGGTGCACCTGCGCGGGCCGGTGCCGGTGCGGGCGGTGGATCGCGAGCGGCAGCTGGTGGAACGGCTGCGCAGCGAGCTGAACCTGATGCCGGGGCGCCGGGCGCGCTTCGACGGCGCGGACGTGCCGCTGTTCGTGGGCAAGCTGCGCCGGTGGCGCGGCACCCTGACCGGCGACGCCGCCGGCATCGTGGGCACCAAGCTGCGGCTGCAGCCCCGGCTGCGCGTGGAGGGCGCGGGCGAGGCGGTCCGCTTCGAGCTGAAGTTCGAGGTGAGCGAGGCGGGCGGGCCGACCGAGACCGGCCGCTTCGTCGACGCGGCGGCGGTGGTGCGGGCCTGGCAGGAGGGGCTGGGGCTGTGCCCGCTGGACGGGGGTGGCTGGGCGCCGCTGCCGATGGAGTGGCTGTCCAGGCACGGCCAGCGGGTGGCGGAGCTGCTGGCCGCCCGCGAGGCCGACGGGCGGCTGGCCACCCACGCCCTGCCCGCCCTGGGCCTGCTGTGCGACGACCTGAACCAGCCGCCGCCGCCCAGCCTGCAGCGGCTGGTCCCGCTGCTGGCCGGCTGGGAGCAGCTGCCCGCCGCCCCGCTGCCGCCCACCTTCACCGGCACCTTGCGGCCGTACCAGCAGCGGGGGGTCGACTGGCTGACCTTTCTCCGGCGCGCCAGCCTGGGCGGCATCCTGGCTGACGACATGGGCCTGGGCAAGACCGTGCAGACCCTGGCGGTGGTGGGCGCGGGTCAGAAGACGCTGGTGGTCTGTCCCACCAGCGTGTTTCCCAACTGGCAGGCCGAGCTGGCCCGCTTCCGACCCGATCTGCGCGTCTGCGCCTATCACGGCGCCGGCCGCACCCTCGACCCGGCCGCCGAGGTGGTGCTGACCACCTACGCGCTTCTGCGGCTGGACGCCGAGAAGCTGACCCCGCGCCGCTGGAACCTGCTGGTGGTCGACGAGGCCCAGACCATCAAGAACCCCGACAGCCAGATCGCGCGCGCGGCCTACGCGCTGGAGGCGGACACGCGCATCGCCCTCAGCGGCACGCCGGTGGAGAACCGCCTGGACGAGCTGTGGAGCCTGATGCACTTCTGCAACCGGGGCCTGCTGGGCGGCCGCCGCGACTTCGAGGACCGCTTCGCCCGGCCCATCGCCGAGGGCAGCGGCGACGCCGGCGAGGAGCTGCGCCGGAAGATCAAGCCCTTCGTCCTGCGCCGGCACAAGCGCGACGTGGCCCCCGAGCTGCCGCCGCGGACCGAATCGGTGCTGCGGGTGGCGCTGGACGATCGCGAACGCGAGCTGTACGACAGCGTGCGGGCGGCGACGCAGGCCGACCTGGTGGCGCTGCTGCAGGGCGGAGGCGGGGTGATGAAGGCGCTGGAGGCGCTGCTGCGGCTGCGGCAGGCGGCCTGCCATCCGGCCCTGCTGCCCGGCCAGGAGGCGCGCACCTCCAGCAAGCTCGAGCGGCTGGCCGAGGCGCTGGAGATGGCGGCGCTGGAGGGGCACAAGGCGCTGGTGTTCTCGCAGTGGACTTCGCTGCTGGATCTGATCGAGCCGCGCCTGACGGCGGCGGGGCTGTCCTTCGTGCGGCTGGACGGCGCCACCCGCGACCGCGCCGAGGTGGTGACCCGCTTCCAGTCGGACGAGGGCCCGCCGGTCATGTTGATCTCGCTGAAGGCCGGCGGGGTCGGCCTTAACCTCACCGCCGCCGACCACGTGTTCCTGTGCGACCCCTGGTGGAACCCGGCGGTGGAGGCGCAGGCGGCCGACCGCGCCCACCGCATCGGTCAGGACAAGCCGGTGATGGTCTACCGGCTGGTCGCCACCGGCACCGTCGAGGAGCGCATCCTCGCGCTCCAGGAGCACAAGCGCGCGCTGTTCGACGCCGCCCTGGGCGACGCCGGCGCCGCCACCGGCCTCACCCGCGACGATCTGATGCAGCTGCTCGCCTGACGGGGGCCTGCGGCGACGGTCCGGATCCGGATCAGGGCTTGCGGCGCTGGGTGAGCGCGGCGGAGTTGATGCAGTAGCGCAGGCCGCCGGGCGTGGGGCCGTCGGGAAAGACGTGACCCAGGTGACCGCCGCAGCGGCTGCAGTGCACCTCGACCCGCATCATGCCCAGGCTGGTGTCCCGCTCGGTGCCGACCGCCTCTGACGCGACGGGTGCGCTGAAGCTGGGCCAGCCGGTGCCCGAGTCGAACTTGGTTCCGGAGTCGAACAGCTCCTGGCCGCAACCGGCGCACAGGTATCGGGCCGGGTCGTGGCTGTCCCAGTACGCACCGGTGAAAGCCCGCTCCGTGCCTTTTTCGCGCAGCACCCGGTATTGCTCCGGGGTGAGGCTGGCGCGCCACTCCTGGTCGGTCTTCTTCACCTTCTCGGACATGTTCAAATATTAACGTGGGTCGGCGATCCGTCCCAGGAACGTGGACAGAGGGGGTCCCGCGCACTATCGTCCAGGACCTGCGCAGGCCCCCGGCGTTGTCCAACAGAAAGGCAGGCTTCATGCGTTGCACGTGGGCCCGGATGGCAGCCGATCGGGCCGGGACGTTCGGTTCGATCGTGATCGGTTCTCTGGTGGCGCTGGCGGTGGGGTGTGGCTCTTCGGCGCCGTCCCCGGCCGCCACCCCCGACGGCGGCAGCGGCCTGCCCGCCCGGATCGATGCCACCGCTCCGGTCGCCGACGCGCCCTCGAACCTGCCACCGCCGCCCCCGCCGCCGCCCGGCCCGCCCGTGGTCGGTGATCAGCCCGATGTGGTCCGCCGCACCGACGGCCCGCCGGCCAAGACCTGCGGTGATGTCCGCAACTGCGTGGCGATCTGTGCGGCGGACACCGGCTGTGTCCAGCGCTGCCTCGACAGCGCCATGCCCGCTGCGCGGACCGCTTACCAGCAGGCCGACATGTGCCGGCTGAAATACTGCAAACCCGACGACGTGAACTGCCGCTGCGACCAGGAATGTGCGGCAGACGCCAACTGCTTCGACGTGGTCGACGGCTGCCGCAACTTCGAAAACGACCTGTTCTGCGACGAGATCTGCAGGTAAGACTGCAGGTGTGCCCGATCGTTATCCGCTGCGCCTGGGGCCGTTCGTAGTAACGACGCCGCTGGTGCAGGAGGCGGTGCCGGAGATCGGGCTGGCGTTCTCGCGCCGGGGCGGGCGGGTCCGTCCGTGCCTCCTCAAGCACGTGCGGCTGGCCAGCCGCGACTCGGAGGACCTGGAGGCGGCCTTCGCCCGCGCCAGCCGCATCAGCCGGCGGTTGAGCCATCCGCGGCTGGCCAGCGCCTTCGCGGTGGGGCGGCTGGAGGGGCGGATGTTCCTGGCCGAGGACTGCGGCGGCGGACGGCTCCTCGCCCAGCTGCCCCGCCGCCCGGTGCCGCCGCGGGCGGCGGCCACCGTCGCGCAGCAGCTGGCGCTCGCGCTCGCCTTCCTGCACCGGTTCGAGGAGGCGGGTCTGGCTCACCGGCGGCTGGGGCCCGAGCAGGTGCACCTGGGTTTCGACGGCACCGTCCGGCTGCTGGACTGCCCCTTTGCGGCCTCGACCCGGGCGAGCGATCCGCCTTTTCCGCGCGCCATGCGCCCCAGCCCGCGCCACCTGCCGCCCGAGATCGACGGAGGTCAGCCGGGCGACGCGCGGTCGGACCTCTACATGCTGGGCACCTTGCTGTGGGAGATGCTGAGCGGCCGGCCCTTCGAGCGCCCGGAGGGCGAGGCCTGGCGGGCCCTGCTGCCGCTGCCGCCGAAGGTGCCGGCCGGGCTGCGCGAGTTGCTGGCGGCGTTGCTGTCGCCGGCGCCGCGCGATCGGCCCGCCGATGCGGAGGAGGTGGCCGCCACCCTGGGGCGGTTCGCCGCCTCGACCTTGGGACGCCGGCTGGTGGTGGCGCGTCTGCTGGCCAGCGCGGCCGACGTGCGCGCCGAGCGGCGCAAGCTCCGCCGCTGGCGGAAGGAGGCCCAGGCGCTGCTGCCCCGCCCGGTGGAGTCC
>JBKPRZ010000083.1:0-9210 GCA_046734815.1 Myxococcota bacterium
GGCCTCCACCTCGCGCCGGGGCCTGTCGACGCCGCCGGTGCGGTCGCGGGTGTCGGTGGCCATGCGCCTGCCCATCGGGATCGAGACCGGCGTGGACCGCCTGGCCCTCGCGCTGCTGTGCCGCCCCGACCTGGAACGCGAGTGGCTGGTGGTTCCCTCCACGGGGGCTCTGCCCGCCCGCCGGGTGGCCTCCCGCCTGCTCGAGCGGGCCGCTCGCGAGGCCACCCGCCGCGGCCTGGAGGGTGACGACCTGGGAGTTAAGACCTTCCGCCGGGTCAGCGTGCGATCGGCCTTCCGCCGCCTGCTGTCCGATCGGGACACCCTCGTCTGGCGGCACTCGGCCGCCGCCCGCGGGCTGCTGGCCGCGCTGGAGCCGGCCCTGGACCAGGAGATCGAGCGCGGCCTCTCGCCCGAGCTGGGGCCCACCGAATGGCGGCGCGCCGCCACCTCGCTGGGCGCGGCGGTGGCCCACTCGCCCACCAAGCGGGTCAACCGCTGTCAGGACCTGTTGCACAGCGACCTGCCCACCCGGGACCGTGGCCTGGGCGCGGCGCTCATCTTCGGCCTGGGGCGGGCTGCCGCCGTCGAGCCGGAGGCCGCCGAGGCGCTGCTGCCCCACGTCCTCGAGGCCGGCGAGCTGGAGAGCATCGAGGCCTTCGTCGACTTGCTGGCCGAACACCCGGGCTGGCGGCTGGCCGGGCGGGCCACCGCCCTGGCCCTCGAGAAGCTGCGCGTGCCGGTGGCCCAACCGGCCGGGGACCCGCGCTCGCAGGACGATGGCTGGGTGGCGCTGCGGCGGGTGCTCGACGCCGAGCTGTCGCCCTTCGGCTACGGCCGCCGGCCCTCGCTGCGCCAGCACATGGCCGCCGCCCAGATGGCCTTCGTCGAGGGCAAGGAGCTGCGGCCGCACGTCGAGGCGGCGCTGGGCACCGCCGGGCTGAGCCTGTCGCTGCTGGAGCGGCTGCGCGAGGACACCGCCGACGACCGGCAGCGCGGCTTCCAGCTGTTGCGCGAGCTGGACCGCGGGCTGCAGGAGTCCAGCCTGATGGCCGACCTGCTGGTGGTCTCCGGCCTGGAGCCCACCTCCCGGGTCCCGGGGGAGCTCGGCGACCTCATCGTGCGGCTGCGCTCGTGGCTGCTGGCCCGCGAGGCCGCGCCGCTGGCCCCCGGCTCGCTGGCGCACCTCGAGCTGCACCGCCGCCGGCTGCGCGCGCTGGTGCACGCCATCGACGGCGAGGGTTTCCCGCTGTGGGACGAGTCGGTCACCGGCACGCGCGAGCGCCGGCTGCGCGCGCTGGACCGGCTGCTGGCCCGCCTGAGCGAGGAGCCGCCCTCGCCCCTGCGCCGGCCGGTCTGCGCCGGGCTGGCCCGGGCCTGCGAGGGCCTGGTGCGCGACGAGCTGGCCGAGATCGGCGAGCTGGTGCTGCTGCTGGGCGCGCGCCTCGAGCGCCCCGAGGACTTCATCGTGCTGAGCGAGGCCACCGTGGCCACCGAGCTGCGCGAGGTGCTGGTGGCGGTGGCCACCCTGGCCCGCCGGCTGCGCGAGCCCTCGGACAGCGAGGGGGCGGTGGTGGCGGCGCTGGGCGCGCTGGCCGATGCATTGCCGCCGGGCATGTCCGCGCCGGTCGAGGCCCTGCGCCGGTCGCTGCTGACCACCACGCGCACCCTGGAGCGTGTGGGCGCGGCGCGCTCGCTGACCGGGTTGACGGTGGGGCGGGGCACCGGCTGGCTGGACAAGCTGGGCGAGTGCGTGCAGGACCTGGCCGAGCTGAGCGCCGGCGTCTGGCGGCGCCTGAACCAGCCGCAGCGGGTGGTCAGCCACATCGCGGGCGCGCGGCCGCTGCAGGAGCTGGGGGCGGCCATCACCCACGCCGCCCGCGGCGCGCCCCCGGCCGAGCTGGACCGGGTGGTGCGGGCGGCGGTGGCGGGCGTGCGCGCGGACCTGCCGCGCCTGATCGGCGAGGTGGTCAGCCGCACCCTGATGCGGCTGATCGACCTGCCCGCCGAGGCCAGCGAGGACGACGTGTCGTCGCCGCCGGAGGCCGAGTTCCTGCTGCCCACCTGGCTGCCACCCAGCCGGGTGCTGGGCGGCTTCTACGTGCAGCGGCCGATCGGGCGGGGCACCGCCGGGTCGGTGTTCGTGGTCTGCCGCGCCGAGGACCGCCACGATCCGGGCGCCGAGCGCTTCGCCCTGAAGATCCCGTCGTACGACGGATCGGTGGCGCGCATGCTGTCCGAGGAGGAGTTCCTGCGCCTGTTCCGCGAGGAGGCCGGCGCGCTGCTGACCTTGCCCTCGCACCCGAACCTGGCCGGGTTCGTCACCTTCGATGCGCGCGCGCGGCCCAAGCCGATCCTGGTGATGGAGCTGGTCGAGGGCCCGACCATCGAACGGGTGCTCGCCCGTCGCGACCTCACCTTCCCGCTGGCCTTCTCGATCCTCGACGGGGTGGCGGCGGGCCTGCAGCGCATGCATTCGCTGGGCATCGGCCACCTGGACGTCAAGCCGGCCAACGTCATCCTGCGCGCGGTGGACGTGCCGCCCGACTCGTCTGCCATCCACCTGTCATCGGTCACCTTGCCGGCGGTGCTGGTCGACTTCGGCCTGGCCGGCCGCAAGGTCCGCCCGGGCTGCGCCAGCCCGTTCTACGGCGCGCCCGAGGTGTGGGTCAGCGAGGGACAGGCCCCGGACGCCGACCCCGCACCGGCCGACGTGTATTCGTTCTGCTGCCTGGCCTTCGAGCTGTTCGTGGGCCGCCGGCTGTTCCAGGGCGACACCTTGCCGGCGGTGGTCGCCGCCCACTTCGCCCACGACGGTTTTCCGCCGGCGCTCAACGGCCTGCGCGCCGATGCGCGCTTCGCCTCGCTGGCGCAGGTGCTGGAGGCGGGGCTACGCGCGGACCCGCGCAAGCGCGTGACCATCGGCGAGGTCCGCGCCGAGCTCGCCCGGGTCGAGCCCACGTTCAAGGAGGAGAGCTGGCCACTGGGGGTGGATCAGGTCGCCGCCTGAGACGCGCGTCGCATCATCGCGGATTTGGCCGCGTTTCTAAAGATCCCGGGCACTTCAGGCGACGGTCAGGAGGATGCCTGGCGGTACGCGATCGATGCTGGCGGCGCTGGCCGTGGCGGCGGTGACGTCCGCGCCAGGCCAGTCGCGCGCCGAGGAGACCTGGCTGCTGGTCGGAGAGGCAGGCGCCAGCAAGCCCCTCAGCGAGCCGCAGAGCCTGGCCTACGGGCCCGGTGCCTCGGCGGTGGTGGCGGGGTATCGATCGGTGGGACCCAACACCCTGCTGGGCCTGCGGCTGCGTGGCGGCGGCTTCACCGAGGGCCCGGCCCGGCCCGACGGCGGCATGGGGGGGCTGGGTGCGCTGACCGCAGCGGTGCGGCTGAGCCCGTTCGCCCGCCCGGGGGGAATCGGTCGATCGGTGGGCCTGTGGCTCGAGGTGGCCGGGGGCGCGGGCCTGACCGGCAGCCTGATCCGCCCGCTGGCGGAAGCGGGCACCGGCTTTGGCTTCATGGCGGGACCGACCATCCTCAGCCCGTTCGTGCGTTACCTGCACATCGTCCAGAGCGGCAGCGGCGCGGGCGGGGCCGACGCCCAGATCGGCCTGGTGGGGCTGGAAGTGGCGCTGTTCGAACCGAAGCGCAGGCCCGCCCCGCGGGCGACCCTGGCGCTGCTGCCCATCCCGGGGGAGGCCCCCCCTCACGACACCGACGGTGACGGCATCCTCGACCAGCAAGACCAGTGCGCGAACCGGCCCGAGGACAAGGACGGCTTCCAGGACGAGGACGGCTGCCCCGACGACGACAACGACGGCGACGGGATCGCCGACGCGAGCGACAAGTGCCCGATGCAGCCCGAGGTGGTCAACGGCGTCGACGACACCGATGGCTGCCCGGACAGCGGCGAGATCGAGCTGGTGGCCGACCGGGTGGTCCTCGACGACACCGTCCTGTTCCGCAGCCAGCGCGCGCGCGTGACGACGGCAGGCCAGAAGATCCTCTCGGCGGTGCTGGCCCTGTGGAAGCAGCACCCGGAATGGGAGCGCCTGGACGTCGAGGGCCACAGCGATCAGCGCGGCCCCGAGACCTTCAACAAGTGGCTGAGCGAGGAGCGAGCCCAGCGCGTGCGCAAGACGCTGATCGAGATGGGCGTGCCCGCCGGCAAGATCACCGCGCGCGGGTTCGGCGCCAGCAAGCCGCGGGTCACCTCCGGCCAGCGCGAGGAGATGTGGTCCCGCAACCGCCGGGTCGAGCTGGTGGTGGTGAAGAAGACTCCCGCCGCGCCCAGCGCCGCCGCCGCCGAAGCGGCCCCGCCGCCCGCCACCGCCGCCACCTCCCCGGTGGCCCCCGCACCGGCCGGCCGGGTGGATCCGCCCGCGCCGTCGGAGGATCCGCCTCCTCCCCGCATCAACCAGGTACGTGCGCCGTGAGCCCGCGTCTGCGCCTCTTCTTTCCCTCGCTGCTCCTTCTGATCTTCGGCGCTTTCGCCGGCTGCGGTGCGCTGGTGGGCCCCTCGATAGAGGCGGTCAAGCCCGACGCTCAGCCCGCCGCCGACGCCGGCCCGGTCGACGCGCCCCCCGATCTCACCCCCGACCGACCCGACGCCCCGGTCGATCTGCCCGCCGACCAGCGCACCGACGTCAGCCGCGACTCCGCGCCGGACGCGGCGCCCGACCGGGCCCCCGACCTGGCGCCCGATCTGGCTCCCGACGCCCCGGCCGACCTGGCACCCGACGCGCCCAGACCCGACGTGGCCCCGGACGTCATCACTTGCCCCGCCACGCAGACCCTGTGCGACGGCCGCTGCGTGACCACCGCGACCGACCCGGACAACTGCGGCGGCTGCGACAAGCCCTGCGGCAGCGGGCTGTGTGCGGCCTCGACCTGCCAGCTTCCCAGCGCGGGACACCTGGTGGTGATCGGCCACGACTACGCCGCCACCGTCACTGGCCTGGAGAACCTGGTGGGCAACGCCGCCCTGCTGTCGTCGCGCTCGCCCACCCGCATCCTGGCCTTCGAGGGCCAGGCCAGCGTCGGCGCCATCCAGTCGGTCAACGCCGCCATCAACAAGGTGGCGACCGCGCGGCACCGCGCCCTGCTGACCAAGACCGTCCCCGGTGATCAGGTCGCCGCGCAGCTGCCGGACAACGACGTCTTCCTGATCTACGCCCAGAGCAGCGCCGACGACGCCACCCTGGATCAGCTGAGCACCGCCTGGGCCAACGCGCTGGTGGCCTTCATCGCCAGCGGCAAGACCGTGGTGCTGCTGGACGGCTTCTCGGCCAGCAACACCGGCACCCTGCGCGTGCTCAAGGGCTCGGGCCTGTTCGCCGGCAGCGTCCGCACCGCCGCCACCGGCCAGACCATGACCGTTGTCAGCCCCACCGACCCGGTCGCGCGCAACCTGCCCGCCACCTATACCGCTCCCACCAGCAGCGCCACCTTCCAGACCCAGGAGACGGTCAAGGTCGTCCAGACCCCCACCGCCGGCCCGGTGGTGGTCCACCGCGTGTTCTGAGCGCGGGAATCGGCAGTCAGTAGCGGTAGTTCAGGCCCAGGCGGATCCGGAAGGGGTCCATCCAGGTGCGCTCGACGCCGAAGTCCTGGCCGTCGTTCTGGCCGACTGCCGTGGCGGTGCGCAGGCCCAGCACGTTCAGGACGTCGACGTACAGGTCCAGACGCTGGCGCAGCAGCGGCAGCAGGCTGACCCGGAGCTGGGCGTTGAAGTCCTGCCGGTCGGGCAGGCGCAGGGAACGGTCGTCGCCGGGGTCGTTGAGGTTGTTGCCCGGGTTGGCGCCCACGCGTGCGCGGTAGACGTCGAAGCCGTTGGTCTCGGGGTTGAAGAACAGACGGTTGTAGGGCTGTCCGGACAGGTAGCTGTAGCGCAGGCCCACCGACGCCCAGCTGGTCAGCTGGTACTGCATCGTCAGCTTGAGCGCGTGGCGGACGTCGTCGGGCAGCGGGCCATACAGGAAGACGTCGCGGGGAGGGATGGTGCCGTAGGGGCTGTTCAGCCCGTCGACGTTTCCTTCCAGGCGGCTGAAGGTGTACGAACCCTGGGTCTTGAGGCGTCCCTCCCGCCGCGCCACCGAGAAGCTGACGCCGGCGTAGCGGCGCTCGGCGCCGTCCTCGGTGCCCATGTCGACGATGCTCTCGGGCCGTCCGTTGCGGTAGCCGCCCAAAGTCTGCAGGCCGGTGCCGGTCTGGTTCCAGATCCGGTTGGTCTCGCGCGTGTGGTACTGGTGGGTGAACCGCCGGTAGACCAGGTCCAGCGACAGGGCCAGCCCCTGGATGACCTCGCGCTCGCTGCCCAGGGTCAGCTCGAAGGTGCGGGGCAGGCGCAAGCTCTCGCGGCAGGGGGTGCCGTCTGCATCCAGGCCGGTGGGCCCGCAGGGCAGGCCCACGGTGTTGCTGGTGAGCCCGCCGCTGTAGACGCAGCCGCTGTCGAACGCGGCGGTGACGTCGTTCCAGCGGCAACGTTGCTGGGCCTGGCTGCCCAGGGTGTGGCGGCCCACCGCCAGGATGTCGGTGTCGACGTACTGGCTGGCGCTCCCGCGCAGCACCGTGCGCCCGTCGTGGGTGGCGTCCCAGGCGCCGGTCAAGCTGGGCACCACCGCCTGGTTGTCCACCACCCGGTCGCCCCGGCTGTTGTCCGCCACCGCCCAGACGTGTGACAGCGCCCCGCTGATGGTGAGGTAGCGGGTCGGGCGCCAGGCGTCGCTCACCGTGGTGGTGTGACGGCGGACCGAGGCCCGGCTGATGTACCAGCCGTAGCGCGCGTCCTCGTAGCGCGGGTCGTTCGAGTAATAGGTGGTCAGGGTCGAGGGGACGGTGCCGTTGTATTCGTACAGCGCATCGCCGGGGTGGGACAGCTCCTGGGTGTTCTGCTCGGTGTAGAAACGATCCTTCAGCTGCAGGCTGTGCTCGCCCAGGCGCTTGCTGCTGACGAACCACTGCAGCTGGTTGGCGAACTGGAAGCTGTTGGTGATGTTGTAAAGGTGGTTGTTGTTATTGTTGTATTCCTGGCGGCGGGGCAGAAGGTTCACGTACGAGGGGACGTGGTTGCACAGCTCGGGTTGCCAGCGGCACTGGGTGGGGAACTGGTGGAAGGGGAACCAGAGGTAGCCGGCCTGGCTGCGGAACAGAAGGGTGTCGCTCAGCACGCTCTCCCAGATCAGCGCCTCGAAGTTGCGGTGATCCCAGCGGTTCTGCTGGGCCTCGGGCGCGATGCCCAGGCCGTCGCGCTGGTTGAACTCGTACGCCGAATCGAAGTTGTTCAGGCTTGTCAGTCGGTTGCGCGGACTCAGCTGCCAGGTGACCTTGAAGGTGCCCTTCTGGATGCCTTTCCGGTAAAGGGTCGGGTCGGGCAGGATTCCCTCGCTGTCGCCCGCGCGGCCGCGCTGGATGAGGTGGCTCTCGGTGGCGAAGAAGAACCAGACCTTGTCCTTGACGATGGGGCCCGAGACCATCGGGCTGATCAGATAAAAGTAGGTGGGCGCGGTGGCGTCGCGCTGGTCGGTGAAGAAGCGCAGCCAGCTGCTGTCGGCGGTGGCGTTGAGCTCGAACTCGAAGCGGTTCGAGCCGGTCTTGGTCACCAGGTTGACCAGGCCGCCGGGCGCGGTGGGCATGTCGGCGCCGTAGCCGCCGCCCTGGATCTCGAAGGCCGCCGACGACTTGAGCACGGGGAACTGGGCGTAGAGCTCGAAGCCGTCCTGGGTGTACAGGGTCTGGTTGGCGGCGCCGCCGCGCACCCGCCCGTTCAGCGCGCCGGCGATGTTGTTGATGGCCTGGCGGTGGACCTGGTCGCGGCTTCCGTAGGGCGTGTTCTCGATGAAGTCGAGGTCGTAGACCTCCTTGAGGTTGGCGGCGGTGGTGCTCACCAGCGGCGCTTTCTCGACCACCTTGATCTCCTCGACCTTGGCAGTCTCCACCTCCATCACCAGGTTCACCTCCGCCGGCACGGTGATGCCCACCTGCACGTCCTTCTGCACCACCGTGCGCAGCCGGGGAGCGGTCGCGCGCAGCTCGAAGGTGCCGGGGAACAGCGCCGGCAGCCGGAAGAACCCCTGCTCGTCGGTGTACGTGACCTTGGCGCCGCCGATCTGGGTGGGGGAGGTGGCCGCCACCTGGATGCCGCCGATCGGCGCCCCGGTCTGATCATAGACGTAGCCGATGATCGATCCAGCGTTGCCGCCCTGGGCCCGCGCCAGCCCGGGCGCCAGCAGCAAGGCCAGCAGGAAAACGCAGGTCCTCTTCGCGACCGACGTGGTGCTCACGGGCATCCTCCTTCGGCAAAACTTCGCGCGCCGACCGGGGCTGGTCCCACGAACTGTGGCCGATGTTAGGAGGAATGCGTCGCCGATGACGGTAAAAGTCCGGCAAAAGCGCGCCGAGGTGCCCACGGGCGCGCCGCGCGGTCAGCCGAACAGGTTCGAATCCTGTCGCCCCGACCCGTTTTCTTCTTACGGTCTCGCTACTTGGTGGTTCGTCGCCCGCTACGTTTGCACCTGGTTTGCACGGGGCGGCGGTGGTATCGAGCGCTCCGATGAGCTCCCGGCCGCCTCCTGGTGACAGGTGGACGTACCGCTGGGTGGTCACGATGCTGGAGTGGCCGAGCCAGACCTGGACCTGGCGCAGGGGCACGCCCGCCATCGCGAGCTGCGAGCCGAAGGAGTGCCGGATGTCGTGCCACCGGAGCTGGCGAAGACCCGCCCGCCTGCACGCTGACCTGAGGGTGGTGAGCAGCTGCCGCAGGGTCACCGGCGACCCGTCGTCCCTGCAGAACACCAGCTTCGAGCGAAGGTGCCGGTGCGCTTTCAATGCTGCCACCAGCTCATCGGTCAAAGGCACCCGCCGCTCCCGCCCCGATTTCGTCGGCACCAGCTGACCGAGGGCCATCGACCGCCGCAGGACGACTTGCCTGTTGGCGAAGTCGACGTCACCCCACTCCAGGCCCAGCTGCTCCCCCGCTCGTGCCCCGGTCCGCAGCGCGAACAGGAGCAGCGTGCGCTTCTCCGGATCGCGCTCCGCCGCCAGGAGCTGCATGCTCTCGGCGGGCGAAAGGAAGTCCCAATTCGGATCGGACGAGGCCGGCGGATGCTGGGCGCCATGGCGGCCCCGTCTTCACCTTCCGCGGATTCAACGCCCCGCCGGCGGCGGGGGCCCAGCACCGATTCGCTGCTGTCGATCGCTGCCACCCTGCTCAGCCTG
>JBKPRZ010000084.1:0-7340 GCA_046734815.1 Myxococcota bacterium
ACCGGCTCGTGCAGGTGGGCCGCCAGCACCTCGCCCACGCCCTCGTGGTTGAAGGGCGGCCGGCCGGTCAACATCATGAAGAGGATGCAGCCGACCGAATAGATGTCGGCCCGGTGGTCCACCTGCCCCGAGCCGCGGCACTGCTCGGGCGCCATGTAAAGCGGCGTGCCCAGCAACATCCCGGTGCTGGTCCGCACCTGCTTCGAGCTTCCACTGAGCGCCGCATTCGGCAACACCAGCTTGGCGATGCCAAAGTCGAGGATCTTCACCCGCTCGCGCCCCGGGTGCTCGGGGTCGGGAACCAGGAACACGTTGTCGGGCTTGAGGTCGCGGTGGACGATCCCCTGTCCGTGCGCCGCCGCCACCCCGGCCGCGATCTGCCGGCCGATGTCGATCGCCGCCGCCGCCGGCAGCTTGCCCACCCGCTGCAACCGGGCGGCCAGGCTCTCGCCCTCCAGGAAGTCCATCACCAGGTACGCCGCCCCGTTCGGCAGCTGCCCGAAGTCGAAGACGTCCACCAGCGCCGGGTGCCGCAGGCTGGCCGCCGTCTTGGCCTCGTTGAAGAAACGCGTCACCAGGTCCGGGTTCTGCGAGTGCTCCGGCAACAGGATCTTGATGGCGACCTTGCGCCCCAGGTCCGGGTGCATGGCCAGGTACACCGCCCCCATGCCCCCCTCGCCGATCTTCTTGTCGACGACGTAGTTGCCGACTTGTACCCCCCGCGCCAGGGTCGCCGAGGGTGAGGCCACCTCGCTCACCGCCTCATCATCGGCTTCGCCGCGTACATTCTCAAGTGATGCCGCGCGCCCGCCAAGCTTGTCAGCCATCTCACCGATTCGTTGGAAGGACAACCCGGTGCCCGGGTCAGCGCCGAGCAGATGCCGGAGGTGCTGCCCGGCTGCTGTCGAGGCGTCCCGGGGGAGTATCGATGCGGTAGGCTTGCGGCAGATGCAACCCGAGGATTCCCGGCAGGGGGCGGCGGTCACGGTGATCGGGGGCGGTCTCGCGGGGTGCGAGGCGGCCTGGCAGCTGGCGTGTGCCGGACTGCGGGTGGCGATCCTGGAATCCAAGCCGGCGCTGCTGTCGCCGGCGCACGCCACGCCGCTGCTGGCGGAGATCGTCTGCTCGAACTCGCTGCGCTCGGATGCGCCGGAGTCGCCGGCGGGGTTGCTGAAGGCGGAGCTGCGCCGGGCGGGCTCGATCATCATCGCCTGCGCCGACGCCACCCGCGTGCCGGCGGGCGACGCGCTGGCGGTGGACCGGGTGGCGTTCTCCCGCCTGGTCACCGCCCGCCTGGCCAACCACCCCAACGTCCGCATCGAGCGCCGGGTGGTCGACGATCTGCCCGAGGGCCCCTGCATCCTGGCCACCGGTCCGCTCACCGGCGGGCGCCTGGCCCGGGTGCTGGGCGACCTGTGCGGCAAACCGCTCTACTTCTACGACGCCCTGGCTCCCATCGTCGACGCCGACACCATCGACATGGAGATCGCTTTCCGCGCCTCCCGCCAGCGGCCCATCCGCAAGAACGGCGGCCGCACGAACGCGGCCGGCGTCAGCGACAACGGCCTTCAGACCCCGGACGCCCAGCCCGGCAACGGCAACGGCAACGGCAACGGCAACGGCAACGGCAACGGCAACGGCGAGGGCGACTACCTCAACTGCCCGCTGAACCGCGACGAATACCAGGCTTTCGTCGAGGCGATACGCGGTGGGCGCAAGGTCTTGCCCCATTCGTTCGAGGAGGCGAAATATTTCGAGGGCTGCCTGCCCATCGAGGTGATGGCCGACCGCGGGATGGACGTCCTGGCCTTCGGCCCGATGCGCCCGATCGGTCTCATCGACCCGCGCACCGGCCGCCGCCCGCACGCGGTGGTGCAGCTGCGCGCGGAGAACCGCCACCGCACCGCCTACAACCTGGTTGGCTTCCAGACCCGCCTGGCCTACCCCGAGCAGCCCCGCATCTTCCGCATGATCCCCGGCCTGGCCCGCGCCGAGCTGCTCCGCTACGGCTCCATCCACCGCAACTCGTACGTGGACGCGCCCCGCCTGCTGGGCCCCGAGCTGGAACTGCGCACCCGCCCGCAGCTGCGCCTGGCCGGGCAGATCACCGGCGTCGAGGGCTACATCGAATCGACCGCCATGGGCCTGCTGGCCGCCCGCTTCTGCGCCGCCCGCCTGCAGGGCCGGGCCGTCGCCCCGCCGCCGCCCGAGTCCGCCATCGGCGCCCTCCACCACCACGTCACCCGCCCGCGCCTGCCCGACGAGCGCTTCGAGCCGATGAACATCAATTTCGGCCTGCTCCCGCCGCTGCCCGGCCGCCCCAACAAGCGCGACCGCCGCCACCTGCACAGCACCCGCGCGCTGCAGGCCTTCGCCGCCTGGTGCAGCTGACCGACCCGCCGCGCACCCGCAAAACTCGCGGCCGCCGCCGTCTGCCCCTACGATCGTCCTTCATGGACGACCTGGTCCACCTGTACCGCCAGCACCTGCAGTCCGAACGGCGCGCCTCCGCCCACACCGTGCGCGCGTACCTCGGCGATCTCACCGAGCTGTTCGCCCACCTGCGCGCCGAGCGCGGCTGGTCCGCCGACCACCGCATCCGCCCCGCCGACCTGGACCTGCCCATCTGCCGCTCGTTCCTGGCCAGCCTGCACGGACGCAACGATGCCGTCAGCATCGCGCGCAAGCTGTCCTCGTTGCGCAGCTTCTTTCGCCTGCTGGTGCGCCGGCGGGTGCTCAAGCAGAACCCGCTGGCTGGAGTGCGGCCGCCCCGCCGCGCGCAGCGGCTGCCCGCCTTCCTGGGCAAGGAGGAGGCGCAGCGGCTGCTCGACACCGCCGCCCCCGGCGACCGGGCCGAGGCCGCCCGCGACCAGGCGCTGCTCGAGGTCCTGTACGGCGGCGGCCTGCGCATCTCCGAGGCCTGCAACCTGGACCTGGGCCACATCGTCCCCGACGGGACCGGCGCTCTGGTCACGGTCCGGCAGGGCAAGGGTCGCAAGGACCGGGTGGTCCCCGTCGGGGCCAAGGCCCGCGCCGCCGTCGAGCGCTACCTGCCGCTGCGGGGCGCGCTGATGCAGACCCGTGCCCGCCGGGCGGCTCCGACCACGAACGCCCTGTTCCTGGGCCGCCTGGGCAAGCGACTGGACCCCCGTCAGGCGCGCCGGCTGCTGCACCGGCGGGTGACCCGGGCCGCGGTCCGCCGGGCCACCCCCCACACCCTCCGGCACAGCTTCGCCACCCACCTGCTGGGCGAGGGCGCCGACCTGCGGGCCATCCAGGAAATGCTCGGCCACAGCAGCCTGCGCACCACCCAGCGCTACGCCCAGGTGGACATAGACCACCTGATGACCGTCTACGACCGCGCCCACCCCCGCGCCCGCAGCGGTTGATCGCCGTACCCTATGACGTTGTTGCGCCGGCGGGGTCCTCGACGTCATAAACTTCGTCCATGTTCACCCCGCGCACCCGCGCCACCACCGTGCTGGTCGTCCGTCGGGACGCCCAGGTGGTCATGGCCGGCGACGGGCAGGTCACCATGGGCAACACCGTGGTCAAGGCCACCGCCCGCAAGGTGCGGCGTCTGCACGACGGACGCGTGCTGGCCGGCTTCGCCGGCTCGGCCGCCGACGGGCTGACCCTGTTCGAACGCTTCGAGACCAAGCTGAAGGACACCGGCGGCAACCTGCTGCGCGCGGCCGTCGAGCTGGCCAAGGACTGGCGGCTCGACCGCTCGCTGCGCCGCCTCGAGGCCCTGCTGCTGGTGGCCGACCGCGAGCGCACCTTGATCCTGTCGGGCACCGGCGACGTGATCGAACCCGACGGCGCCGCCGCCGCCGTCGGCTCGGGCGGCAGCTTCGCCCTGGCCGCCGCCCGCGCGCTGGTCGAGAACACCACCCTGTCGGCGCGCGAGGTCGCCCAGCGGGCCATGAAGATCGCCGGCGACATCTGCATCTACACCAACGACGAGCACGCGCTGGAGGAGCTGTGATGTCCACGCCCCCGCTGCGTCCGGCCGAGTCGCTGACCCCCCGGGCCATCGTCGAGGAGCTGGACCGCTACATCGTGGGCCAGCGCGCGGCCAAGCGGGCGGTGGCGGTGGCGCTGCGCAACCGCTGGCGCCGCCAGCAGGTGCCGCCTCCGCTGCGCGACGAGATCGCCCCCAAGAACATCATGATGATCGGCCCCACCGGCGTCGGGAAGACCGAGATCGCGCGCCGCCTGGCCAGGCTGGCCGGCGCCCCCTTCGTCAAGGTGGAGGCCTCCAAGTTCACCGAGGTGGGCTACGTGGGCCGCGACGTGGACTCGATGGTGCGCGACCTGGCCGAGACCGCCGTCTCGATGTTGCGCGACGAGGAGCGCGAACGGGTGCGCGGGCGCGCCCGCGAGAACGCCGAGGAGCGCCTGCTGGACGTGTTGTTGCCGCCCGCCCCCCGCACCCCGCGCATGCCGATGGCGTCGATGCTGCCGGGGATGAGCGAGCCGCCGCCGCCCGAGCCGCCCCCCGGCGACAACGGCAACGCCACCCGCGAGAGCCTGCGCCGCCTGCTGCGCGAGGGCAAGCTGGACGACCGCACCGTCGAGATCGACACCGTCGACACGCCCACCTCGTTCATCGACGTCTTCTCCGGCACGGGCATGGAGGAGATGGTCCTCAACCTGCGCGACATGTTCCCCGGCGGCGGCCGCCGCACCAAGCGCCGCCGCCTCAAGGTGCCCGAAGCGCTGGACGCGCTGACCGAGGAGGAGGCCGGCAAGCTGCTGGACATGGATCGCATCACCAAGGAGGCGATCCGCCGGGCCGAGCAGGCCGGCATCATCTTCATCGACGAGATCGACAAGATCGCCGGCCGCGAGCAGGGCGGGCACGGCCCCGACGTCTCGCGCGAGGGGGTGCAGCGTGACCTGCTGCCCATCGTCGAGGGCTCGACCGTCTCCACCAAATACGGCCCCCTCAAGACCGACCACGTCCTGTTCATCGCCGCCGGGGCCTTCCACGTGTCCAAGCCCAAGGACCTGGTGCCCGAGCTGCAGGGCCGCTTCCCCATCCGCGTCGAGCTCGAGCCGCTCACCGACGCCGACTTCGTGCGTATTCTCACAGAGCCCGAGAACGCCCTGACCAAGCAATACGTCGCGTTGCTGGCGACCGAGAAGATCACCGTCGACTTCCGTCCCGACGCCATCGACGAGATCGCCCGCATGGCCGCCGAGATCAACGGGCGCATGGAGAACATCGGCGCTCGCCGCCTGCACACCGTCCTCGAGCGGCTGCTGGACGAGCTGTCCTTCGAGGCGCCCGATCTGGGCGAGCGCAGCATCCCCATCACCGCCGCCTATGTCAGGGAACGACTGGCGGACGTGCTGCGCGACGAAGACCTCTCGCAGTACGTGTTATGAGGCTGCGGCCGCACGGCCGCCTGCGGCTCGACGCGGCCGCGCGCCCCCGGGCTCGCGCGCTCCGGGCCGACACGCTATCCTGACCTCTCGCCCTAGGAGACCGTCAATGCGCAAAGGCTCTGGGTATCACAACTTCAGCACCCCCGGCAGGTTCCGCACCTCCGTGCTCGCCGTCGCTCTGGCTGCCGTTGGCTGGAGCTCCAGCGCGGTGGCGGCCAGCCGGCTGGTCGTGGTCCCGGTGGTGGTGGGCGGCGGCGGCGACCCCGACTCGGCGCTGATGATCGCGCTGGCCGAGGGGCTGAAGCAGAACCCGCAGTGGAGCGTCGAGCAGGGCGAGGGCTTGCCCACCCTGGCCCGCTTCCGGGCCGAGCCGCAGAGCCCGGTCGACGTCTCCCGCCTGGAGACCGAGGTCAACGAGGCGGCCCGCAAGATCGGCTCGGACGCCGGCGCCGCGGTCACCGCACTCGAGCGCATCCGCGGCGAGCTGCGCGAGGGCGCAAAGAAGGCGCCTCTGGGCAGCAAGGGTGACGACCTGGCCTACCGCGCTGGCGGGCTGCTGGTCGCGGCGCACCTGGCGGCCAAGGAGAGCGGCAAGGCCAAGCAGGCCGCCGCCGACACGTCGCTGGCCTTCCCCGGCCGCACGCCCGATCAGCTGGAACGCGTGAGCGCCGCGGCCAAGCAGCTGCTGAAGGAGGCGCCCACCGGCGGCGTGAAGCTGACCCTGGTCTCGCGCCCCGAAGGCTGTCAGATCGCCGTCAACGGCGTCGCCGCCGGCAAGGCGCCGGTCGAGCTGTCCGCCCTGGCCGACCAGCCCTACTGGGCCGAGGCCCACTGCGACGGCGGCATGGTCGCCACGCCCAAGCGGATCGTGATCCCCGCCAGCGAGACCACCGCGCGGCAGGAGGTGCTCGACGCCGAGTTCGAGCGCGGCTTCGCCGCCGAGGGGCTGCGCCGGCTGCGCTTCTCCTCGCCGCAGGAGCGCCGCTCCCTGGAAGAGAGTTACGCCCGCCGGGTGTCCGAACGCTTCGACGCCGACGCGGTGGTGCTGGCCTCGGTGGGCGAGCTCAGCGGCGCCGACTGGCTGAACGCGCGGCTGTACCTGCGCTCGGGCTACCTGAACCGGCAGGGGCTGGTGCGGCTGGAGGCCAACCGGGCCAACGCCCTGGGCCGCTACCTGGCCACGGGCAAGGACGTGCCCGGCGTGCTCAGGCCCGAGGAGGCCGGCGCGCTGGTCGCCGCCGCCCGCAGCGCCCCGCAGGTCAAGGAGCCGAGCGTGAGCCCCTGGTACACCGACATCGCCGGCTGGAGCTTCCTGGGCGTCGGGGCGGTGGCGTTCGGGATCGGCCAGTGGGGAACCAACCGCGCCGACGACAAGCAGGCGCAGGCCGACGCGCTCCGGGGCGACTCCGAGCGGCAGACGCAGCTCTACCGGGACGCCCAGAGCGGCCACTTCTGGAGCGGGGTCGCGCGCATCGGCGGCCTGCTGCTCGCGTCGACCGGCGTGATCCTGCTGCTGGTCCCCGAATACAACAACACCAGCAGCGAGCTGTTCGGCCTGGCTCCCGCTCCCATGCCGGGCGGCGGCGGCCTGGTCCTCGGCGGCACGTTCTAGCGGCGCCTGACGCCCGTGTGCCGCCCCGTGGCGGGGCGAAAAGAGCCGGTTCCGCGAGCTAGGGCCACTGGTGTGTACCGCAATGTGGTACCCGAGTGCCTTCCGCCGAGGAGCTGACGCCATGCCGTCCACCCGTCCGATCCGATGGCTCGCGCTGGCGCTGCTCGCGTCGTGCGGCGTGACCGAGACGCCGACCGCGGGATCGGCGCCGCCGGTGACGAATCCGTCGCCGCCCGCCAGTCCATCGCCGCCCAGCAATCCGGCGAACCCCAGCGGCCCGTCGCCCTCGATGCCGGGCTCCCCGTCGGGACCCGGCGGGGCCGGTGGCGCGGGG
>JBKPRZ010000085.1:0-6031 GCA_046734815.1 Myxococcota bacterium
GACCAGGACCGCGGCCGCGGCGGCTCCCGCGCCCAGCAGCAGCGCGAACGACCACAGCGGCGGCCGCGGCCGCGGAAGCAGCCGGGTGCGCAACTCCTGCCAGGCCTGCGGTTCGTTCAGCGCAGGCTGCTGGCGCAGATACCGGCGGAGCAGCGTGCCGGTGGCGTCTCGCTGTTCCGAAAACCGCGGCGGCAGCGGCGTGCGCTCGTCGCTCATGATCCGGACGGCTCCTCGTTGATCTGCGCCGCGAATGCCAGCCGGGCGTGGTGCAGGCGGCGGCGCACCGTCGAGAAGGGCAGGCCGGTGATGCGGGAGATCTCCTCGCCGGGCAGCCCCTCCAGCTCGTACAGCACGAACACCGTGCGGAAGATCGGCTTGAGCCCGTCGAGCGCCGCCCGCACGCGGCGAGCGACTTCCGACTCGGGCCAGTCCAGGCCCTGGGCGGCGGTGGCGCGCCCGCGGCCCGGCCACAGCCAGCGCCAGGTCGCGTCCAGCTTGTGCCGGCGTCGCAGGCGTGCCGCCTGGCTGATGCACAGCTTGTACACCCAGGTGCGCAGCTCCGAACGCTGCTGGAATCGGCGCAGATAGCGGAACAGCTGGACGAACACCTCCTGCCGCGCGTCGTCCAGCTCGTGCGCCGGCACGCCGAGGTGACGGAGGGAAGAGGTGACCATGGGAAGGTACTCCCGGTGCAGCTCACGCCAGGCCTCCGGCTCTCCGGCGACGCACCGGTCAAGCAGCGACGGCCCGGACGCTGACACCCGCATGTGGTCCGCAGCCCGCTTGGAGCCGCGAGAGGCGAAAATGTTCACAGGGCCGTCCAGCCCAGGTGCAGGCCGGCGATGGCGCGCCAGGCTGCGGGGGCCAGCACCTCGCCCAGCCCCTGCACCACGAACGGGGCCGCCGGCAGCGCCCGGTAGACGCCCAGATCGGCGCCCAGCCGCCAGCGTCCCGGCAGCGGCACCGCCAGGCCGGCGCTGGGCCCGAACAGGTAGACCAGCCGGCGCTGCACCGCTGCCGCGGTGACCCCCGAGGCCTGGGCGCGCTCGAACAGGACCAGGCCGTCGATGCCGGCACTGAGCGGCAGCCGACCGGAGGTGGCGCCCAGCAGCCGCAGACGCACCGGGAGGCTCGCCCGCGAGGCGCGGCCGCCCATCTCGCCGACCCGCTGCTCGCGGTGGGCGGCCGGTGCCATCAAGGCGGCGGATCCCTCCAGGAAACGCCACAGCCGGGCGCGCACCTCGAAGCTGCCGGACAGGCGCTCCGGATCGGTCCCGTTCCACACCGGTCCCGCGGCCAGCACCAGGCGGGCCGGGCGGTCGGTGCGTCGGGGATCCGGCCGGGTGATCGGCTCGGGTGGCGGCGGATCTTCGCGGCTGGTCTGCAGGTCGCGGAAGTAGCGCTCGACCACGATCGCCACCGCCCGCGCGGCCGCGGCGCAGTCGTGCGGCTGGAACAGGAAACGGCGGCCGAGCACCACCCGCCCGCTCGCATCGCGCATCACCAGCTCGCGCGCGAGCGCTCCGCCGGGGGCCTCCGCCAGGGTCACCGTCCAGCCGGCGGTGGTGTCCGTGCGCGGCAGCTCGCGGCGCACCTCCTCCACCGCCGGGCAGGACAGCTGGTCCGGGCCGGACACAGTCTGCGCTGACGCCAGCGGGGAAAGGAACGTGGTCACGGCCGCGGCGGCCGTGGGGGCCATGCGCGCGAAGGCCACGATCCGGGACTCGACCACGAACGACGCGCGCGTCGCAAGTGGTTCCCGCCGCCGCAACGCGAATGCTGTCGAGCGGGATCATTCAGTTGCCCTCCCGACCGTCGGCAGGAGCGCCGCCGCCGCCGCCGTCCAGGCTGAACGCGCCCGCGCTCGACGGAGGCGCCTCGACGTCGGCGCAGCTGGTTCCCGGCGGCAGCAGGTAGCCGGCCAGCCGCTGGATCAGCGCTCCGCCCCGGCCCGCCTCCAGGACGAAGAGGTATCCAGGCGCGGGCTCGACCACGGGCGTATCGGAGGTGGTCGGCCGATCGATCCGCGCATCGGTCGGCGCCGCCGCATCGACGCCGGCAGCGACCGCAGCTCCCGCCATGCCGTTCGCGTGGCTGCCGCCGCCAGAACCATGACTCTTCATCGCTGACTCCTTGGAGCCGCGAACGCCCCGCATGTTCACGGGGTATGAGCCCGGAGCGAACGCAAACCGTGAACATCCGGACCGGTCGCGGCTCCAAGGCGTCTGCAGCGGGAAATCGAGTCAGCTCGAGCCGCGCGGAGGAGTACCAGTCATGAAGACCAGCAAGCAGCTCAGTTCGATCATGTTCCTGACCATGGCCCTGGCGCCCCTGGGCCTGGCGTGCGGCAACAACGACACGACCAACGGCGCCAACCCCAGCGTTCCCGGCCCGGCCGGTCCAGGCCCTGCGGGCGGCCCCGTTCCCACGCCGCCGGGTCAGCCCCCGTTGCCGCCGCCGGCGCCCGGCATGCCGCCCACTCAGCCGCCAGTCAGTCCACCGACCGGGCCGGTGGAGGTCAAGAGTTGCGCCGAGGTCGACTGCCCCAAGCTGTTCGTCGAAACCATCGCCATGTGCGACGTGGGCCCGGACCCCATGTGCGGGGGGTACGTCGCGTCCGAACATCCCACAGTCGTCGTTGAATGTTATGGCAACGGCGTGAAGACGATCTGGACCACCGACGGCGACCGCCGCCAGAGCTGGACCGTCCTCAAGCCCGACGGGGCCACCTGTTACACCCTGCAGGTCACACCGGTCACCCTCGACGAGGACGCCTGGGTCTTCAAGTCCCCGACTGGCGAGGAACTGGGTCGAGCCGTCCGGGGAAAAGACGGCCTGTTTCTGACCTGCTCCGCCAACCGCAAGGTCTACGACGTCACCGGTCTCGATTGCCCGGGGCTGGTGCTCTGGTTCCGGTGCCGCGGAGACGCCACCTGCAAGTGATCGCCAGCTCCGGCGCGCTGGCGCTCACTCGATCGGGGGCCGCACGCGGTTGATCGGGCGGAGGGCGCCGCCCGCCGGGAAGCCGTACGAGCCGTCAGTCGTGTCCGACACCGTCCCGGGCTGGATGAGGCTCGGGACAGTGACGCCCTTCGTGCCCCACCCCCAGACCGTCACCGCGAACGGCGCCTCGCTGGTCATCTCGCGGCGGCCGTTGCTGCAGCCGGGGATGCCCGGCTCGAAATACCCGGTGACCAGATCGACCCAGGTAAATTCCAGCTCGCCCAGGGGGCGCCAGCCGGAGATCGGCGCCGCCGCGCAGTCGAGCCGCACGTCCGCGAAACGGCCGTCCGCGCCCCTCTGTCGGACCACCACCAGGTTCGTCTCCGGATAGGTATGGTCGGTGAAGAAGACGTACGAGCTCTGATATTGAGCCAGCGGAAGCACGTTCACGAAATCAGGGTCGCCTTGACCGTTCGCGGTGGCCATGCTCCCCGTCATCCATGCCCCGAGATAAAACGGATGGTCCGCGTTCTGGCTGCGCACGATGAAGGGCTCCTTGGTCGAGAACTGCACCACCTGGCCGGCCGAGAGCGACGCCGGCGCGCCCTCCGGCTGCGCCGGCGCGTAGGTGAGGGTCGTCCCGTCGGCGACTCCCATGAGCTGCCAGCCGCCGGGTTCCTCGCCCCACGGAGGCAGGCGCCCATCAGGGTAGGGCGCCGGACGCTTCGCGGGCAGCCGGCTGCGGTGGCGGACGGCGGCGTACTCCCGGCCCAGTGCCCGGATGGGCGGCACCTGCTGCTGGATGGTGTCGCAGGCTCCCTGCTGATGCAGCAACGGAGGAATGGCTGGCGAGTAAGTGCACTCCGACCCGCCGAGCACGCCGACCGGTTTGCTGGACACGACCAGGGTGGCGGCCAGACCTTTCATTTCTTTCAACGGGTAGGGGACCGCCTGCCGCTGGGCTGGTGTCGTCAGCCACACGAGCTCTCCCGCGTCGAGCGTCACCCGCAGCATCTGACCTGTCTTCGTGGCCGGCATCCCGGGCAGCGGCAGGATGTCTGCCGTGAGCCGCAGGGTGACCTCGGTGCCGTCCTCGTTCGCGACTACCGCCGCGAAGGTCGGTCCGGTCGCGTTTTCCGGCGCGGCCACGTAATACTCCGGGCCCCACGATTCCGTGGGCAGGAGCAGAGTGGCGGAGGGGGCGTGGGTACCGCCGCCGCCGTACGGCCAGATCTGATAGGCAGCGACCGGCCGATCCGCCTTCAGGCGAAAGGCCTTGCCGGTGAAGCTGGCCCGGCCCTCCTCCGCGAAGACCCCGCGTTCGCCCGCTGTCACGCCCGCGGGGCAGGCGCTGTCCTGGTACTTCGCCTCCATGCCGCTGGCGCGGAGGAACAGGATTGCCACATCACCGCCGGCGAGCCCCGCCGCCTCGTCGTAGGGCAGCAGGTCCAGCGCCAGGCCGCTGCCCCGAGGCAACCGCGCGAGCGGTGCCAGAGGAATGGCCACCCCGCCCTTGTCGAGCTGGAGCTTGACCGGCTGACGGCCGGGATTGACCACGAACATGGCGTGGCAGGCCCCCGGGAGCATCCACTCGTGTTTGTACGCGAACGGCAGGGAGTAGAAGGTGCAGCCCACGTTGCCTGCCGCCTTCGCCGCCGTCTCGCAATCCTCGATCGGCTCCGCCATCGGCGTACCCGCCGCGCTGCCGGCGGCGCCCCCGTCGGGCAGCGCAAAGCCCGGTCCGCCGGAGCCCGCGGGACCGCCAGCGGAGGGACGACCCTCGCCACGTCCACCGACGATCTCGGGCTTTCCGCAGGAGAGCGACAAGCTCATGCAGATCGCCACGCAGCAGACCATGGTCTTCTCGATCATGTGGTGTTCCCTCCTCGATCCTGGCGGTGCGGATGCAGTCTCGATGCTCACTCCGGGCAGCCGAAGTAGATGTCGGCGGTCTGCGCGGCGGCGGTCTTCAGCGCCTCGCAGGCGGGGCCATAGATCTCGATGGCCGTGCCGTCGTTGACGTAGTCCCAGCCGTCGAGCCCGTCCAGGTCGCGCGGGACGCGCGTCGATCCCACGCTCACGCCCACGAAATCGGGGTCGAGCGGCCGGGTCACGAGCGGGAAGACGCAGGTGGTGACCGCGCGGGAGATGGCCTCGAGGGCGGCCGCGAGATCGGCCTGGTTCTCGGCCGGGTAATAGCGCGGCTGTGCGGCCCGCGGCATGCCGCCCGCGTCGGCCAGCCGGTTCAGGTTTGCCATCAGCTCATCGGCGCTCATGCCGATGACGAAGGTCTTGAACCCGGCGGCGGCGGCGGCCGAGATGGCTCTGATCGCCGCCTCCAGCGGATTCACCGGCAGGCCCATGCTCGGGCTCGCGCAGGTGGGCTCCCCGTCGGTCACCAGCACCATGTATTTCGGCATCGGGGTGGTCACCGTCTTCAGATAGGCGGTGCCGGCCAGGATCGCCGGTTCGGTCGGCGTGCCGCTGCCCAGCGGAGAGGTCGGCGGACCCGCGTGCAGGAGCGCGTTGCCGATCACCCCCGCGTGGCCGAAACCGACGGCCACCTCGACGCCGCTGCCAACCGCGCAGGCGGCGGTGGTGGCGTCCATGCCGATGCTCGGGAACACCTTGAGCCCACACGCAAGATTGCTGGAGCTGGCCACCGCGCCGACGACCGCGTCGCGCGCGTCGTCCCAGCGGGTGCGGCCGGGGCTGGTGTCCTCTTCCATCGAGCGCGAGCGGTCGAGCACCACCAGCAGCTCGGCGGGCGTCCGGGCCAGCGTGTGATGGGCCTTGCCGCACAAACGTCCCTCCGGGCTGGGGTAGCGGAAGCCACCATCCGGCACCCGAGCATCGCTGCGCATGCGCCGGTCCGGGACGGCGGCGTCCATGGCCACGGCGTCCGGGCCCGGCAGCCCGTCGGGGACCGAGGCGTCCGGGCATCCCGAGGGGGGCGCGGGCGGGCATGAAGGCGGCCTCGGGCCCGCGTCGAACGGGTCGTGCACACCCGGCCCGGCGTCCGCGGAGCCGCCCGAGCCTCCGGCTCCGCCTCGGCCGCCGACGCCGCCGGTGTTGCCGGCTCCGGCGC
>JBKPRZ010000086.1:0-21017 GCA_046734815.1 Myxococcota bacterium
CTGCCGCGGGGCGAGGGCGAACGCGCCACCCGGTGCCACCATGACGGCACGAGTGAGCGCGGAATCGGATGCGCATGAGTGAGCGCGGGATCGGATGGGCGGGAGTGAGCGCGGGATCGGATCGAAGGGGAAGCGGGCGCCGAGGGGATTGTTCGCCCTCGCCCCGCGGCAGCGGGGAGAGGGAGGGGTGAGGGGGCCGCCGCTCGGGGTCAGCGGCAGACGAGATGTTCGGGGCGGAGGGAGGGGGTCTCGTTCTTGACCAGGCAGATCAGGGTCTTGTCGTCGCAGAAGGTCTCCACGTCGGGGTGGATGCCCGAGCCGCGGGAGCGGCCCACCGACGGGTCGGCGCAGGGCGAGCACAGGCCCTCGTCCTTGACGGTCGTCATGGTGCCGTCGGGGGCCTTCTTCGTGGCCTTGCAGGAGACCGAGGGGAAGACGCCGTTGGCGCGGTAGCGGGCGGTGCAGCCGTCCTTGCGGTAGGTGAGCTCCGCGGAGAACTGGGCGCCGATCGACGACGGCGTGACGTAAAAGCGCAGGTCGTTCCACTCGTAGCCCACATCAACGGCGGGCAGCGCCGGCTTGCTGGCGTCGGGAGCGGCGGCGATCGCGGCCAGGGTCATCGAGGCCGCGTTCATGGCCCCCACCCGGCAGAACCCCTCGGCGGTCGGATGCACGTCGCTGAAGTTCGCGGTGGAGGTCACCTGCTTGGCGTCGATGCGCGCGGCCGCGTCGTATTGCCGGATCAGGGTGCCCATCTCCTCGGCCCGGATCGCCACCACCGGGCGCTCGAAGCCGGGGTGGTCGGTGGTGCGCGGCAGGTAGCTCTCCACCCCCACCTTGCCGCTCGACAGCTGCGCGCATGCCCCGCTGCCCTCGATCAACGTGTATTTGACGGCAAACGTGCCCACCGAGGTGGCGCACAACATGGCCGGCTGCTGCGAATCACAGGCGGCGACCAGCAGCGACGATGCGAGCATGAACGGCCCGATCACCACCAGCCCGAGCGTCGGTCGCGCCGCCCGACGGCCGCTGGCCAGGATCGAATTGTCGAAAGGTCTGGTCATCATGGTGCGCTCCCAAGGCATCCTGAGTTGAATTCGTTCAGCGAGAATTCTCGTGAATGAAGGAAGTCTTCACTTTCTGAGTTCGTAGCCGGGCTTTGCCCGGCGGAGAGATTCGTTACTCGCAAGTTCGAGCCGCCTTACCTGCATCGGGGAGAGGGCTCCCCGCCTAAAAGCCCAGTCTCAAACCGAAGGTGACCAGGCGGGGTTGCTGGTAGGCGGTGGTGCGGCCGAAGTTCGGGTTGATCTGGGTGGCGGGATCGAAGGTCGCGCCGGTGGGGGTCATCACGCGGCCCAGGTCGCCGGCGCTGCGGCCGCCCGGCACCGGCAGGACGTCCGAGTTGGTCCAGCGCTCGTCCACCGACACCGGGCGCTGGATGTCGAGGAAGTTGTAGACGTTCAGCAGGGCGGTGACGTCGACGCCGTTGCCGAAGACGTAGCTGTAGCCCAGCTGCAGATCGCCGCCGTATTGCCAGGGCAGCCGCGCGCCGCTGCCCCGTTCCAGCACGTAGACCGCGCCGGCGCCGTAGCGCACGTGCGAGCCCAGGTAGCCGGTGGGCTCGCCCGAGAAGGCGCGCAGGCCGATGCCGCCGCGCAGGCGGTGTCGCTGGCCGAAGGCGCGCTCGCCCGCGCCGAACAGCTTGATCTGGTGGCGCCGGTCGCCGGGCAGGTAGCCGGTGGCGTTGGGCAGCAGCGATTCCAGGTCGAAGTCGGCGGTGATGTTGGGGTCCAGCTGCCCGGTCTCGGGTCGGTACAGGCCCGAGTAGTTGCCGCGCAGCCACGACACCGTGTAGCTGGCCTGGGCCAGCCAGCTGCCGAAGAAGCTGCGCATGAAATAGAAGGTGGCGGCGTCGTAGTCGCGCTGGGCGCGCGGGAAGCTGAAGGCCTCGCCGCTGCCGGGGTTCGAGATGAAGTAGTGCACGCCCTCGTCGCGGCTGAGGTCCTCGATGATCTGGTTGAGGCGGCGGCGGCTGTAGCTGGCGCCGAAGCGGCTGTCCCGGAACAGCTCGTATTCGCCGCCCAGCACGTACTCGTCCAGCGACTGCGGCTTCAAGGTCGGGTCGACCGGGACCTGGCCGGTGGAGACCGTCTCCCAGCGCTGGCTGGGGGTCTCGGGCGCGCCCACCACCTGCTGGTTGGCCGGGTCCAGGCAGTTGGTCTGCTGCATGGCCGTGTCGCGGGGGTCGCAGCGGGCCGACAGCGGCGTGACCCGCACGCGCGGCTGCCCCGAGAACGACCGGTCGGCCATGTCCAGCGGGACGGCGTGGTAGTAACGCGCGAACGAGGCGAACAGCTTGGACCGGCCCTGCTGGGTGGGGTCCCAGATCAGCCCCAGCCGCGGCGACCACTGGTTCAGCAGGCTGAGGGCCAGGTTGCCCTGGGTGTTGTACATCATCTGCGCGTCGTAACGGACGCCCAGGTTGACGGTCACCTTGTCCAGCACGGACCAGCTGTCCTGCAGGAAGCCGCCGAAGTTGTAGTTGTTCGTGGCGGTGTAGCGGGCGGAGTAAAAGTAGGCGTCGTCGGGGCTGGTCAGGTAGCCGAAGCCGCGGAACACCTGGAAGTTGGCGCCGGAGGTGGCCTCGCGCAGGGTGAAGACGCCGCTGTAGCCGGTGTTGGTGCGGTAGCTGCCCAGCTCGGCGTCGCCCCCCAGCTTCAGCACGTGGTACCCGAGGGCCCGCCCCACGGCGGTCAGCACGGTGCGCGCCTGGTAACGGTCGTGGTTCAGCTGGCGCATGAACCCGGGGCCGGTGGTGGTGTATTCGGTGACCGGGCAGCGGACGGCGTTGGCGGTGCCGGGCGCGTCGCAGTAGCCGTCGGGCACGGTCTCGAAGTCGGTCAGCGGGTGGGCGCCGGGGGTGTTGCGGCGCCAGATCACCTGCTGCACGCCCGACAGCCCGGTCATGCTGCCGGGCTCGGAGCCGTCGCTGGGCAGGCGGGCGTAGGTCTCGTGGTGCCAGCCGACGGTGGTGTCGACGGTCAGCTTCTTGCCGGCGAAGGAGGCGGCCCAGTTGAGCACGTTGTCGAAGGCGTCGGTCCGGTAGATGCCCGCCTGGGCCACGAAGGTGCCGTTGGTCAGGCGGTCGGGCTCGCCGGTCTGGTTGTTGATGCCGAAGTTCTTGTCGCTGCCCGACCGGTAGGGGGCGGCGATGCTGGTCAGCGACAGGTGGTGGTCGGGCGAGGCGAGGAAGGTCAGCTTGGCGATGGCCTGGGCGCTGCGGGCCTCGGCCAGGTCGTGGCGGCGCGTGTTCGGGATGTAGTCGCGGATGGTCTGGCCGCTGGCGTCGCGCATGGGGACGCCGGCGTCGTCGACCCGGTTGGCGTAGAAGCTGCGGTACAGGTCGTAGTTGCTCAGCGACAGGTCGAGGCCGGTGTAGAACCAGAGGCGGTCCTTGAGGATGGGGCCGCCCAGCTCGAAGCCGGCGTCGGTGATCAGCCGGGTGCGCGGCCGGTCGGCCACCACCGCGCTGCCCTCCTGCAGGACCACGCGCGGGGTGGACTCCAGCGCGCCCGGGGTGGTGTAGTTCCAGACCGCGCCGGACAGGCGGTTGGACCCGGTCTTGGTGACGGCGTTGAGCACGCCGCCGGTCGACCGGCCGTATTCGGGCATGTAGCCGCCGGTGACGACGGTGACCTCCTTGACGAACTCCATCGACAGCGGCGTGCTGCCGATGCCGTAGGCGGTGTTGTTGATGGGCAGCCCGTCGATGATGTAGCGGTTCTCGGGCGAGGTGGTGCCGGCGATGCCGACGCCGTAGCGGTCGACGCGCGCCTCGGGGGCCACCTCGGCCACCGACTCGAACGAGCGCACGGCGGCGCCGCGGCCGGTGGGGCGGGCGATGGGCACGCGGGTGGCCATCTCGGTCGAGATGCTGGTGCCGATGGCGCTCGAGCCGATGTCGATGGTGGGGGCGCGCTCGATGATGCGCACCTCCTCGGTGGTGCGCAGGGTCTCGGGCAACATCACCAGGTTCACGCGCACGGTGCTGGCGGCGCGCAGGCGGACGTCGGCCTGCTCGAACGACCGGTAGCGGTCCTTGTCGACGCGCACCAGGTAGGCGCCGGGTGGCAGGTTGGGGATGCGGTACAGGCCGGCGGCGTCGGTGATGACGGACTGCTCGCCCTGCAGCGCCGGCGAGGTGACGGTGACCAGCGCCTCGGCGACCGGGCGATTGGTCTCGGCGTCGATCACGGTGCCGGTGACCACCGCGGCGGTCTGCGCGCTGGCGGCCGGCGGTCGGGCCCCGAACGCCAGCAGCGCGAGCGAGACGATCGTCACCACGGGGAAGGCGCGCCGGCGCACGCGCGAGCGGTGATGGCTCATGAGCACTCCTTTTCCGGACCGTCGAGGCGCGCAGGACGCGACCGGGCGGCGGGGACCCAGCGGGGAACGCAGGTTTGGGGGCCTACCCGAGATGCCGGCGGGAGCCGAACGTGGGGCGAGGGCGGTTGCCTCCGGCCTCGGGACAGCCCGTTTCTACTCCCAAAGTCGCGACGGGGGGAAAGCACGAATGACGGTTCGCGAGCGGCGTCCGTCGCCGCGGTTCCGATGGTGACGGCGGGGGATCGCCGGCAACGCACGCCCGCGAATCGTGAGCGTGGACCGACTGGTGGGGCTCCGGGGCCCGGCGCCCCGGGGCCTCGCGGCCCGGGTCATTCGAGGATCCCGGGGACGGCGGGTGGGGGAGTCGCGGCGCGCTCCTCCGTGGGAGTCGTTGGGGGGCGTTGGGGAGCGGCGGCCGTGCCCTCGGCAGGAGGCCGGACCGCGGCGTGATCCGGGACCCATTTTGCGAGAAATGGGCCTTCGGGGCGCGGGTCTGGCAAGATCGCGGGTGGTGACAGCTTCCGGGAGCTCCCCCGCCGGACGCCGCGCCCGCGCGTGCCTGGCCCTGGCGTTCGCGCTGGGGGTCGCGGCCTGCTCGGGCGGGCGGCAGCCGCCGGGGGCCTGGCCGGGCTCGGGAACGTTGCCACGGCTGTCGGCGGCGGACATCACGGCGCTGGTCCCGAAGATTCCTGACCGGGCGGCCTGGGGCAAGGCGGTGGCGGATGCGCTGGTGGCCAACGGGCTGGAGACCGAGCCGCCGGCGGTGTGCGCGGTGCTGGCCATCATCGGGCAGGAGTCGGGATTCCACGAGGACCCGATGGTGCCGGGGCTGGCCAAGGTCGTGCAGACCCGGCTGGCGGCGTACCAGTCGCGGCTGGGGCCGCTGGGCGGACCGATCTTCCGGCGGCTGCTGGCCGCGCGTGCGCCCGCGGACCCGCGCAGCTTCGACGACCGGCTGCAGGCTGTGCGCACCGAGCGCGACCTGGACCTGGTGTTCCGGGACATGCTGGCCTATTACGAGGGCGCGTACCCGGGCGCGTTCGGCGCCGCCCAGCTGGCGGGCAAGCTGTTCGACGTGCGCAGCTTCGCCGAGCTGAACCCGATCACCACGGCGGGGCCGATGCAGGTCAGCGTCGAGTTCGCCGAGGCCTGGGCGCGCGAGCACCACGGGCAGCCGGCCAGCGTGCGCGACGCGCTCTACACCCGCGACGGCGGCGTCTATTACGGCACCGCGCGCCTGTTCGGCCACCCGGCCGGCTATTCGAAGATGCTGTACCGGTTCGCCGACTACAACGCCGGGGTGTACGCCAGCCGCAACGCCGCCCTGCAGGCGCAGCTGTCGCGCGTGACCGGGCGCAAGCTGGTCCTGGACGGCGATTTCCTGGCCTACGGCCGCGACGGCGACCCCACCGACGAGGTGACACAGACCATGCTGGCGCTGCGGCTGTTCCGCGACCTGTACCGCACCAACCTGTCAGACCGCCGCCTGCGCGACGACGCCCGCCGGGAAAAGACGCTGGCGTTCGAATCCACCGAGACCTACCGGGCGATCAAGGCGGTCTACCAGGAGGAGATGGGCGCGGTGCCCGACTACGCCGTCGTGCCGCAGGTGATGCTGGACAGCCCGAAGCTCAGCCGCCCGCGGTCGACCGCCTGGTTCGCCCAGTCGGTCGACCGTCGCTTCGCAAGCTGCCTGTCCGCCGCCAACCACTGACCCGGCGCCGGTCATCGAGGCGGCGGCGGTCACGGTTGCCTCGTGGCGGGCTCGAGCGCCAGCAGGAGGCGATCGAGCCCGATGGCCCAGCCCACGCCTTCGGCGTAGCGGCCGCCGCCGGCCACCTGCTTGGCGGCGCCCAGGTCGGGGGCCACCGCCTCGAAGCCGTCCTCGAGGTAATAGCCCAGCCCTCGCTTCACGTTGCCGTCGAAGCGGTAGCGGAGGCCGAGGCGGTCGAGGACCGACCGCAGCAGCTCCTCCACCTCCCGGCGATCGTCCGGGGCGCCCCCGCCCAGCAGCTCGACGCCGACCTGGGTGAACTCGCGCCAGCGGCCCTTCTGCGGGCGTTCGTAGCGGTAGCAGCGGGCCACGTAGAACACGCGGTAGGGGCGGGTCGCGCTGGCGGCCCAGGCGCGCCACAGCCGCTGGATGACGCCGGTGACCTCCGGCACCAGGCAGATGGGGCGGCCTTTCTTGTCGGCGAAGCTGTACATCTGGCCGACGATCTCGGGCCCGCCCTTGTCGATGAAGGTCTGCTGGTCCCACAGGGCCGGGACCACCACCTCTTCATAACCCGCGTCGATGAAGCCACCTCCGCAAGGTGGCGGTCAGCTCGACGAAGCGGGCGGCCTCGGCCCCGGTCAGGACTCTCGTTCCTCGCAACATGACGTTCTCCTTTCACTGGCTGGGTACACGATCACCAGCCCGGGAGAACGCGGCGGACACCAGCGAGACGGTCGAGATGGCGGCGGCTTCCCCGGGCGCAGACGACGGCGCCGCTGGGGGGAAACCCGGCGGGCCGCTCAGCGATGGTGTCGATGCATCCGGGAAAGACGCATGCGCTAGAGGTAACACGCCCGCCTCCGCCGCGCCAGGGACGCGCGCGATCAGCGGTGGCAGATGCGGACGGAGTCGCCGGCCGGCTGGCAGGGGCGGGTGGATGCTTCGGCGCACACCGGGTCGGTGTCGGCGTTGCGCGCGCAGACGACCGGGAGGGGGCCCTGGCGGGGGAGGGCCTCGGTGGCCGGCAGCGCGGCGGGGCCCAGGGCGGCGAGCAGGCTGATGCCCCACTGCTGCGCGGGGGCGGTGCCGGCGGTGTACACCGGGCGGCAGCCGGAGTAGGCGTGCCAGATCGCGGGCGAGAGGTAGGTGGCGGCGGGGCGCTCGCCCAGGTGGGCGCCGACCGCGCGGCGGCAGTCGAGCGCGTAGCTGCCGGGGTCGCGGTAGTTGCGGCCGTACCGGGGCATCGCCAGGAAGACCCAGGCCAGGGTCGAAGCGGAGGCCAGCAAGCCGGCACCGCCGAGCAGGAGGCGGGCGGCGCGGCCGCGGGCGGCGGCGAAGGCGAGCAGCGGGACCACCAGCAGGGCCGCCGACATGAACCGGTGCGATTCGATGGGCGTGTGGTTGATCTCGACCGCGGTGAGACCGGCAACGCCGAATGCGACCAGCGACAGGGCCAGGAGGGCGGGGGCGCGGCGAAGGCCAGCGATCACTAGGGCGACCGCGAGGGCGACGGTGGGAACGAGATCCAGCAGCAGGGACAGAGCGCCGGAGCGGGCGGTGATGGGCAAGGGCGGGTGCCCGAAGCCCGGTGCGCGCGGCGAGACGATCTGCATGGCGCTGGCGGGCCCGCCGGGGGCGAGCGAGGCGCGGAACAGGAGGTTCGCACCCAGGATCGCCGCCGCCGCCAGCAGCAACACGATCAGACCGCGGCGGCGGTCCTGGTGCACGACCGCCGGGTCGCCCAGCCAGGCCACGCCCAGGGCGCCCAGCAGCAGCACCGCCGAGACCTCGTCGGTGACACCCATCAGCGCCAGCAACACCACCAGCGTGACCGGCCGGCGCCGGGTGCGATCGAGCAGGATGGCGCACACACCGGTTGCCAGCAGGCCGAACAGGACGGTGTGCGGGCGGTAGCTGAGCGTGAGGAAGTTGTGGATGGAGTAGCCCCAGTAGCGATAGCGGTCGTCGATAGGGATCAGCGTGATCGGCCCGGCCAGCGCGACCAGCCAGGACAGCCCGACCGATGCCAGTGCCCCGCGGCCGCACGCGCGCATCAGCAACGCCAGGCAAGCGCCCATCAGCCCGAACAGGACGTCGTGGGCCAGCGACAGCGCGCGCGAGGCGTGCAGCACGTTGCCGGACAGCACCTGCAACGCCGCCGCGATCACGTCACCGGAGAAGTGGTAGTGCAACGTGCGCCCGGGCTCGAACACGTTCTGGAACGGCAGCCGCTGCCCGCGCAGCGAGGCCACCAGCGGCTCGTGCCACAACCGGTCCCAGATCGCATAGGGCCGCGAGAGCCACACGCTGAGCAGCACCAGCCCGAGGGCGGCGATGATCGCGGGGCCGACGCGGGTGATGATCCCGGGGCCCAGCGCGGCGATCACCCGGGCAGCGACGCCGCGCGACTCCCCCGTTCGCGGGGGCGCCGGCTGCACGCGCCCGCGGTCCCGCCACCACCAGACCGCCGCCCCGACCACCCATCCCCCGCGAGCGAGCAGGACTGCCGTCTCCACCCGGAACATCAGCGACAGCACCAGCACCCCCAGCAGATCCACCGCCACCGCCATCGGCATCGCGATCGCAAGCGCCGCCGCCCCGCGCCCGCGCTGGAACCAGACGACCACCGCCACCGGCAGGAGGTAAAGGAGGATGGCTGCCGCCGACGCCGCTGCCGTCACGACGTCACCGCCCCGACCGGGAGGAGGTAAAGGAGGATGGCCGCAGCGGAGGCCGCAGTCGTCAGGACTTCACCGCCCCCGCCGGCAGCAGGAAGACGCTCGTCGCACCGGAGGCCGCCGCCGTCACGACACCGCCCCCACCGGCAGCAAGCAGACGTGCGCCGCAGCCGCCGCCCGGGCCCTCATCGGCCCCCGAAACGCGCTGGGCCTGCGCGCGTCCACCGGCTCGCATGCGCGCGGACCCTAACACGCCGGTGGTGCGGTGCCAGGCCGTCGCGCCGGCCGCCGTCATGTCAGCGCGGCCCATCGATGCGGGCGCGGACCGCCCGCTCGACACCGAGGACCGCCGCCCCCGACCCGCCGCCTGCGTCGACCCGGTGGGCGTGGTTTGTGGCGGCGCGGCGTCGGCGGCGGGGCGGGATCGTGGTAATGGGTGGACGGTGAGCGCGCTGATGAACCTGCTGCAGGTGGAACCGATCCGCCGGGCCCTGCGCGGCACCTCGGACTGGATCGACCTGCAGCTGTCGCACCTGCAGGCGTCGCTGGCCCGGGTGGCCCCGCGCGCCCACGGCCGGCTGCTGGACGTCGGCTGCGGGGAGAAGCCCTTCGAGCACCTGTTCCGCCCCTACGTCACCGAATACGTGGGCGTCGAATACGAGGACACCTTCCTGCTGACCGAGAGCGGCCGCCGCGGCCGCTCCGCGGTCGACGTCACCTACGACGGCAAGCGCCTGCCCTTCGACGACGCCTCCTTCGACACGGTGCTGAGCTCGCAGGTCCTCGAGCACACGCCGGCGCCCGCCGACCTGGTCCGGGAGATGGCGCGCGTGCTCCGGCCGGGCGGCGTGTTGCTGCTGTCGGCGCCCTTCTCGTTCCGCCTGCACGAGGAGCCGCACGACTACTTCCGTTACAGCCCCCACGGGCTGCGCCAGCTGTGCCACCAGGCCGGCCTGGTGGTGGAACAGATCGACCCGCAGGGGGGCCTGTGGAGCCTGCTGGCCCACAAGCTCAACAGCTACCTGGCGCTGCGGGTGGCCGACGTGTCCGGGCTGGCCCAGGCCATGGGCAAGATGGGGCACGAGGCCTCGACCAGCGCCCGCCCGCGCGCCTGGACCCTGCCGCTGGTGGCGCCGGTGATGCTCGCCTGCGCCGCGGGGGCGCGCCTGCTGGACCGGGCCCTGCCCGACCCCACCGAGTCGCTCGGCTTCACCCTGGTGGCCACCCGCCCATGATCATCGTGCGCACGCCGATGCGGATCGCGCTGGGCGGCGGCGGCACCGACCTGCCCTCGTATTACCGGCCCCACGGCGGCTTCGTGGTGTCGGCGGCGATCAACAAATACATCTACATCGGCATCAACCGCACCTTCACCGATGACTACCTGCTGAAGTATTCGCAGCTGGAACGGGTGCGCACCGTGGACGAGATCCAGCACCGCCTGATCCGCGAGGTGCTGCGCCGGCACCCCATCGGCCCGGCGCTGGAGGTGGTCAGCCTGGCCGACATCCCCGCGGGCACGGGCCTGGGCTCGTCCGGATCGTTCACGGTGGGCCTGCTGCGCGCGGTGTACGCCTTCAAGCGCGAGCACGTCACCGCCGGCGCGCTGGCCGAGGAGGCCTGTCACATCGAGATCGACGTCCTGCAGTCCAACGTCGGCAAGCAGGACCAGTACGTCGCTGCCTACGGCGGCCTGGTCACCATGGACTTCGTCCCCGACGGGTCGGTGCGGGTGTCGCCGCTGTCGGTGTCCAACGCCACCTTGCACGACCTGGAAGAACGGCTGCTGATGTTCTTCACCGGCTACTCGCGCGAGGCCTCGGCCATCCTGGCCGACCAGAACCAGCGCTCGCAGCAGCAGGACGCGGCCATGCTGGACAACCTGCACTTCACCAAGGCGCTGGGCCTGCGCATCCGCGAGGCGCTGGAGGCTGGCGACGTGCGCGCCTTCGCCGCCCTGATGCACGAGCACTGGGAGTGGAAGCGGCGCCGCTCGCCCGATGTCTCGAACCCGCGCATCGATCGCTGGTACCAGGTGGGCATGGACAGCGGCGCCCTGGGCGGCAAGCTGGTGGGCGCCGGCGGCGGTGGCTTCCTGCTGTTCTACGCCGAGAACCCGCAGGCCCTGCGCCAGGCCATGGCCGCCGAGGGGCTGACCGAGGTGCGTTTCTTCTTCGACCACGACGGCTCGGTGGTCTCGGTGAGGGACTGAACGTGCAGGTGGTGATCCTGGCCGGCGGCCGGGGCACGCGCATGCGCCCGTTCACCGACGACATCCCCAAGACCCTGGTGCCGGTGGCGGGCCGCCCCTTCGCCCACCGCCAGCTGGAGCTGCTGGCCAGCCAGGGGGTGACGGACGTGGTGATGAGCATCGGCTACCGCGGCCAGATGGTGCGCGACTCGCTGGGCGACGGCGGCGGCTTCGGCCTGCGCGTGCGTTACGTCGACGAGGGCGACCGCCCGCGCGGCACCGCCGGGGCGCTGCGCCTGTGCCTGGACAGCGGCGTGCTGGCCGATTCGTTCTTCGTGCTGTACGGCGATTCGTACCTGCCCATCGCCCTGCCCGAGGTGGCGGCGGCGTTCCGCGGCTGCGGCTGCCCGGCGCTGATGACGGTGATGCGCAACCAGGGCCGCTGGGACCGCAGCAACGTGATCTTCGAGGGCGGGCGGCTGCACGTTTACGACAAGCGGACCGCCGATCCGCGCATGCAGCACATCGACTATGGGCTGACGGTGGTGGCGCGCACGGTGGTCCAGCGCGTCCCGGCCGACGCGGTGGCCGACCTGGCCGACCTCTATCATCAGCTCAGCGTCGCCGGCGAGCTGGCCGGATACGAGGTGACGCAGCGGTTTTACGAGATCGGTTCGCCGCAAGGGCTGCGCGACCTGGAGGCGTTCGTGACCGGACGCTCCAGCGGAGGTTGACGGGGGCCCGCGGCGGCGCGTCGGCGTCGCTTTGACGTTCGGGGCACCTCCGCTAGACTGCCCCGGTCGTGTGTGCCGCCCCCTCGAGGAGAGAAGCTGCCGAGGTGCGGCCCGCCCCGGCCGGGCTGGGGCTGCTGTCGGGTCCGGGTAGCGACCCGCAGGTGGTGCTGCACCTGCCCGCCAGCGACGAGCCGGATCCCGAGCTGTCCATCGTCATCCCGGCGCTGAACGAGGAGCTGACCATCGCCGACTTCGTGGCCTGGTGCCACCAGGGGCTGGCCCAGGCCGGCGTGCGCGGCGAGGTGCTGATCGTCGACAGCTCCAGCGACCGCACCCGCGAGATCGCGCTGGCCGCGGGGGCGCGCGTGTTGCAGACGCCGAAGCGCGGGCTGGGGCGGGCGTACATCGATGCCCTGCCGTTCATCCGCGGAAAATGGGTGCTGATGGGCGACGCCGACTGCACCTACGACTTTCGCGAGCTGGCTCCCTTCGTCGACAAGTTCCGCGACGGCCAGGAATACATCATGGGCTCGCGGTTCCGCGGGTCGATCCAGGACGGGGCCATGCCGCCGCTGCACCGCTACCTGGGCACGCCGGTCACCACCTGGATCCTCAACGTGCTCTACGGCAGCCGCTTCTCGGACATCCACTGCGGCATGCGCGGCATCACCCGCGAGGCGCTCACCCGCATGGATTTGCGCTCGCAATCCTGGGAATACGCCTCCGAGATGGTGCTCAAGTCGGTGCGCATGGGGCTTCCCACCGCCGAGGTGCCGGTGCACTTCCTGAAGGATCGCGAGGGCCGGCTGTCGCACCACAAGCGGTCGGGCTGGTTCTCTCCCTGGAAGGCGGCCTGGATCAACTTGCGGGCGATGTTCGTTTCCGGCGCCGACTTCTTCCTGCTGAAGCCGGGGATCCTGCTGGCGCTGATCGGCCTGCTGTTTGCGCTGCCGGCGGCGGTGGGGGAGGCCAGCTTCGGCCCCATCACCCTGTCTCTGCACTGGCAGATGCTGGGGATGGCCCTGTTCGCGCTGGGGCTGCAGAGCTTTTACCTGGGCTGCGTGGCCCAGACCCTGTACGCCAGCAACGAGCGCGAGCGGCGCCGCTGGCTGACCGTCTTCCCCTACACGCGCACGGTGTTCGCGTCGGCGGGGCTGTTCCTGCTGGGGGTGGGGCTGGCGCTGCCGCTGGCCCTGCTGTACGTGCACGACGGGTTTCATTTCGAACGCCTGCAGTGGCAGAACCACCTCGCGGTGCTGGGGTTGATGAGCATCATCGCCGGCTTCGTCACCTTCACGTTCACCCTGATCGTGCACGCGGTGGCGTTGTATGGCCGCCGCTGATGTTCGCGCGCGCCTACCTCGATGAGACGGTCGCCATCCTGCGGGCGCTGGACCCGGCGCTGATCGAGCGGCTGGCCAGCGGCCTGGCCCAGGTGCGCGACGGCGGCGGGCGGCTGTTCCTGCTGGGGGTGGGCGGCTCGGCCGCGCACGCCGGGCACGCGGTCAACGACTTCCGCAAGCTGTGCGGCTTCGAGGCCTACGCGCCCACCGACAACGTGTCCGAGCTGACCGCCCGGATCAACGACGAGGGCTTCGACGGAGCCTTCGCCGAGTGGCTGCGGGTGTCGCGGCTGGGGGCGGCCGACGCGCTGCTGGTCTTCTCGGTGGGCGGCGGCGACGCGCGCAAGAACGTGTCCGCCTGCCTGGTGCGGGCGGCCGAGCTGGCGCGCGAGGTGGGGGCGAAGGTGTTCGGGGTGGTGGGGCGCGACGGCGGCTTCACCGCCCAGGTGGCCGACGCCTGCGTGGTGATCCCGCCGCTGCACCCCGACCGGATCACGCCCCACACCGAAGGCCTGTGCGCGGTGGTCTGGCACCTGCTGGTCAGCCACCCGGCGCTGCAGCGGCGGAGCACGAAGTGGGAGTCGCTGCGATGACCACCCGCGCCTTCATCGTCGGCGGGGCCGGCTTCATCGGCAGCCACTTCGTCGAGCGGCTGCTGGCCGACCCGGCCACTGCGGCGGTGACCATCTACGACAACTATTCTTCCGGTCGCACCGCCCACCACGCCCACATCACCGACCCGCGCTTCCGGGCGGTGCGGGGCGACGTCAAGGACCTGCCCGCGCTGCAAGCGGCCCTGGCCGGCCACGACCTGGTGATCCATCTGGCCTCCAACCCCGACATCGCCCGGGCCATGACCGACCCGTCGGTGGACTTCCACGAGGGCACCCTGCTGACCCACAACGTGGTCGAAGCCATGCGCTGCACCGGCGCGCGCAAGATCCTCTATGCCTCGGGCAGCGGGGTCTACGGCGACGTCGGCGCGATTGACTGCCACGAGGACCGCGGCCCGCTGCTGCCGGTGTCCACCTACGGTGCCAGCAAGCTGGCGGGCGAGGCGCTGCTCTGTTCCTACGCGCACATGTTCGGTCTGGTGGCGCGCGCGTTCCGCTTCGGCAACGTGGTGGGGCCGCGCCAGACCCACGGGGTGGGCTTCGATTTCGTCAACGCCCTCCGCCGCGATCCCACCCGCCTGCGCATCCTGGGCGACGGCTCGCAGTCCAAGTCGTACATCCACGTCGAGGATGTGATGGCGGCCGTGCTGCTGGCCAGCGCCCGCGCCGAGGGCCCCTACCAGGTCTTCAACGTCGCCACCGGCGATTACATCACCGTCCGCGAGATCGCCGACCTGGCGGTCGCCTGCCTGGGCCTGGCTCCGGGCAGGGTGCGCTACGAATACTCGGGGGGGGCACGCGGCTGGAAGGGCGACGTGCCGGTGGTGCGGCTTTCTACCCAGCGCATCCGCGCGCTGGGCTGGCGCTGCGCCGCGGGCAGCGGCGAGGCCATGCGCCGCGCGCTGGCCGCCCTGCTGGCGGAACGGGAGGCGGGATGAGGCGAGCGGTGTTCCTGGACCGCGACGGCGTCCTGAACCGCGCCTTCGTGCGCGACGGCGTCCCCCACCCGCCCCGCGGGCTGGACGAGCTGGAGGTGTTGCCGGGCGTGGCCGAGGCCACCGCCCGGCTGTCGGCGGATGGCTGGCTGCTGGTGGTGGTCACCAACCAGCCGGACATCGCCCGCGGGGAGACCACCCGCGCCGTCGTGGACGCCCTGCACGCGCAGCTGCGCGCCCGCCTGCCCCTGCACGACGTGCGGGTGTGCCCCCACGACGACGCCGACGCCTGCGGCTGCCGCAAGCCCGCGCCCGGCCTGCTGCTGGCGGCGGCGCGCGACCACGGCATCGACCTCGGCGGCAGCGTGATGGTGGGCGATCGCTGGCGGGACATCGAGGCCGGCCGCCGCGCCGGCACGCGCACCGTCTACGTCACCAGCGGTGACTACGCCGAGCGAGACGCGGTGGCCTACGATCTCAGCGTGCCTTCGCTGCTGCAGGCGGTCCCCTGGATCGCGGCGCTGGCACAGGAGGGACGCGCATGAGCCTGGATCCGGCGGCGCTGCGGGTGAAGATCTTTGCCGACGGGGCGGACCTGCCCGGCATCCTCGCCCTGGCCCGCAACCCGCTGATCCGCGGGTTCACCACCAACCCGACCCTGATGCGCAAGGCGGGCGTCACCGACTACCGCGCCTTCGCGCGCGATCTGCTGGCGGCGGTGCGCGACCGGCCCATCTCGTTCGAGGTGTTCGCCGACGAGTTCGGCGAGATGGAGCGCGAGGCGGCGGTGATCGCCGGCTGGGGCCCGAACGTCTACGTCAAGATCCCGGTCACCAACACCCGCCGCGAGAGCGCGGCCCCGGTGATCCGACGCCTGGCGGCCGCGGGGGTGAGCGTGAACGTCACGGCGGTGTGCACCCTGGGCCAGGTGCGCGAGGTGCTGCCGGCGCTGCAGGGCGGGCCGCCGGCGGTGGTGTCGATCTTCGCCGGCCGCATCGCCGACACCGGCCGCGACCCGATCCCGCTGGTGACCGAGGCGGTGCAGCTGGCGCGGCCGCTGGCCAACGTCGAGCTGCTGTGGGCCAGCCCGCGCGAGCTCTACAACCTGGCGCACGCCGAGGCGGCCGGCTGCCACATCATCACGCTGACCCACGACCTGCTGGCCAAGCTGCCGCTGCTGGGCCGCTCGCTGGAAGACGTGTCGCTGGACACCGTCCAGATGTTCGCCGGCGATGCCAAGCGATCGAAGTTCGGCTGACCGCGGTGGAGCCCGAACCTCTGTCCGCTTCTGGTTTGCCGCCGGTGAATCGCCGCGGGTGGATCGACAGCCTCCGGCGCGCGCTGACAATCCGTCGGGGCGCGCTGCTGTTCGCCCTGCTCGCCGCGGTGGCGTTCATCATCACCGTGGCCCTGTTTTACCCGGGGTTCATGTCCCGCGACTCGGGCGTCCAGCTCCGGCAGGCGCGCAGCGGCCTGTTCACCGATCACCACCCGGTGGTGATGGCGATGCTCTGGCGCCAGATCGATCATCTGATCCCGGGTCAGGGGGGCATGTTCCTGCTGGACGCCGCCTTCTACTGGGTCGGCCTGGCGGCGGTGTGCTGGGCGCTGCCCGGTCCTGCCGTGGCACGGGTGCTGGCCCTGGCCGGCGTGGGCAGCTTGTTGCCGCCGCTGTGCTGTCTGGCGGGCGTCTGGAAAGACAGCTTCATGCACACGGCGATGTTGTGTGGCATCGCCTGCACCTTGCTGCTCAGCGCGCGGCGCTGGCCCCGCTACGTGCTGGCGGCGCTGTTCTTCGTGCTGGCGATCGCCTTCCGGCACAACGGCGCGGCCGCGGTATGGCCCCTGGCCATCCCGCTGCTGATCGACCTGCCGCGGCTGGCGGGCCGGGCGCGCGGGCTGCGGCTGCTGGTGGCCGGCGGGCTGTCCCTGGCGCTGACCTTCGGGGTCACCGTCACTCTGCAGGGCGTGCTGGCGCCGCTTGCCCGGGCCGAGAATTTCTGGCAGCGGGCGGCCGTGTTCGACCTGGCCGCGATGTCGGTGCGCACGGGACAGCTGCTCATCGATCGCGACACCGGCGTGATGGGCCCGGGCATCGGCCTGGATGCGATCCGGGTGCAGTTCCGGCCCGACTACAACGACACCCTCTATTACTGCGGCTTCTTCGCCGGGGACGAGTGTGTGACCGTGTTCCAGGACGTCCAGGACCCGAAGATGCTGGCGCGGCTGCGGAGCAACTGGATCCGGGAGATCCGGGCCCATCCGCGCGCCTACCTGGCGCAGAAGGCCGACATGGCCGCCCGCCTGCTGCGCCTGGGCCACCTCGAGCCCAAGCGGCGTTACTTCTACGTCGACAAGGGCCCGCTGGGCGAGATGGCCACCGTCTACAAGGTCCCCGACCGCACCGAGCGGATCCTCGGCTGGTTCGACCTGCAGCAGACCTGGCCCGGGTATTCGGCCTGGATCTACCTGGCGATCTCCTTGCTGATGTTGCCGTTCAGCCTGCTCTGGTACCTGCGCGGCGGCCCGCTGCTGCCGCTGGTGTACACCGCCTCGGGGCTGTCGTACCTGCTCAGCGTGTTTCTGACCGCCGGTGGCCCGGACAACCGCTACACCGTGTGGACCATCCTGTGCACGGCCCTGGCGGTGGTGTGGGCGGCGTTCTCAGCGCGCTTCGAACAGCAGCCCCGGCAGCCATAACGACAGCGCCGGCCAGTAAGTCACCACACCCAGGAACAGCAGCAGCCCCACCAGCCAGGGGAAGACGGCGATTGTCAACTCGGTGATGCCCATCTTGGCGATGCCGGAGGCGACGTAGAGGTTCAGGCCCACCGGCGGGTGGCACATACCGATCTCCATGTTCATGGTGATCAGCACGCCGAAGTGCACCGGGTGCACGCCCAGCTTGACCGCCACCGGGAACAGGATGGGGGCCATGATCAGCACGATCGACGACGGCTCCATCACGTTGCCCGCCAGCAGCAGCAGCAGATTCACGATCAGCAGGAACTGGATCGGTCCCAGGCCGGTGGAGGTGATCCAGGCGGCCATCTGCTGCGGGATGTTCTCGTGCGACATCAGGAACGAGAACAGGACCGCGTTGGTGATGATGTAAAGGAGCATCGCCGACATGTTGGCGGAGGTCAGCAGCACCCGCGGGATGTCGCGCAGGTGCAGGTCCTTGTAGACGAACACCGCCACCACGAAGGCGTACACCGCGCTCATGGCGGCGGCCTCGGTGGGGGTGAACAGGCCCGAGTAGATCCCGCCCAGCACCAGCACGATCAACATCACGCCCCAGAAGCTGTCGCGCAGGGCGCGCAGGCGCTGGCGCCAGGTGGCGCGGGGCAGGCGCGGGTAGCCGTTGCGGGCGGCCCGGTACCAGGCGATGCCCCCCAGCACGAAGCCCAGCACGATGCCCGGCACCAGCGCGGCGATGAACAGCTCGCCCACCGAGGCGGCGCCCACCTTCTTGCCGTCGGGCCCCTGCACCATCATCCCGCTGGTGGCGATGCTGTAGATGACCAGCACGATCGACGGTGGGATCATGTTGCCCAGCGATCCGCCGATGGTGATCACGCCAGCGGCGTAGCGGCGCGGGTAGCCGTGCTGGAGCATGGCCGGCAGCATGATCGAGCCGATGGCCACCACCGTGGCCGGGCTGGAGCCGGACACGGCCGAGAACAGGGCCGCCGCCAGGATGGCGGCGATGGCCAGGCCGCCGGCGAAATGCCCGACCATCGAGGTGGCGAAGGCGATCATCCGGCGGGCCACCCCGCCGTGGGTCAGCAGGTTGCCGGCCAGGATGAAGAAGGGGATCGCCATGATCTCGAACTTCTCGATGCCGGTGAACAGCTTGAGCGCCACCGACTCGACCGGCACCTGGGTCATCAGGAACAGGAACGCCAGCACCGTCAGCCCCAGCGCGATGGAGATCGGCATGCCCGTGAGGAAAAACCCGATCAGCAGCGCAAACACCAGCCCGACGTTGCCGCCGAAGACCGCCAGCGCCACCAGGACGACCGCGATGGCCGCCAGCCAGACGGCGGCTCGTTTCGGCGTCATGGGCGGCGCGCCCGAGGCAGGCGGTGCCGTCATGCGGCCTCCGAGCGAGGCGAATGCCGCGCGGTCAGTCGCGTGCGTGGCTCGTTCGGCCGCTCGTTGCGGAGGGCGCAGGTCAGGCCGTCTCCTGTGGCGGCGCGGGCTCCAGCCCCTCCACCTGGGTGTCGTCGGTGTGGGGCAGCTCGCCGGTACGGAAGAAGCGGACCGCCACCTGCACGAAGCGCAGGCACATGAGATACGAGCCCAGCGGCACGCACAGGTACACCACCCAGGTGGGCCATTCCAGGTCGGGCGTGGTGGGCCCCTCGATCAGGTCGCCGGTGTCGCGCCCCAGCGCGTGCACCAGCGAATAGTGCATCCCGTTTTCCCAGACGAAGCGCCAGCCCAGCGTGCCCACGATCGCCGTGAACAGCGCCCCCGCCGCCAGCCCGAACAGCACCGAGGCCCGCCGCCAGGCCGGCGGCAGCCGGTTGATCAGCACATCGACGCCCACGTGGATGCCGGTGCGCACGCCGTAGGCCGCCCCGAACTTCACCATCCAGATGAACAGGATGATGCAAAGCTCCTGGGCCCAGCCGAAGTTCAGCGAGATCAACCAGTCCTGGACATGCGGGATGGGGAGGCCGCAAGCGTGCCGATGGACGACCGCGACGAAGATGACGAGTGTGGCCGCCGCCATCAGCGCGGCGATCAACCACTCTTCGAGATGATCGAGGAGCTTACGCATCGGCGTCACCGCTGGGCGCGACTCTGCATTCGAGGGGAGGCCGCGCTCAAGAACCGGCATGCTCTCATCGATCTCCCTACGGCGTCGCCTTGCCGGGATCGAATCCCGTCTCCTTGTAGATCGACTGGATCAGGTCGTTGCCGATCCTGCCGCCCATCTCCTTGTGCGTGCGCAGCAGCGCCTGCTTCAGGGCGGCGCGGTCGGCGGGGGCGGGGACGAAGACCTGGGTCTTCTTCGACTGCTTGACCGCCTCCAGCGCCTGGTCGTTGTCCTCCTTGGCGATCTTGTTGGCGAACTCGCTGGCCTCGGCCATGGCCTGCTCCAGCTGCGCGCGCACGGGCGCGGGCAGGCCGTCCCAGAACTTCTTGTTGGTGATGACCGCGTAGCCCAGGTAGCCGTGGTCGGTGAGGCTCACGTACTTTTGCACCTCGTGCATCTTCTGGGTGTAGAGGTTCGAGGGCGGGTTCTCGGTGCCGTCCACCACCCCGGTCTGCAGCGCCTGGTACACCTCCGAGAAGGCCATCACCTGCGGCAACACGCCCAGCGCCCGCATCTGCGCCTCCAGCACCTTGCTGGACTGGATGCGCATCTTCTGTCCCTTGAAGTCCGCCAGCTTGGCGATCGGCTTGTTCGAGCTGAACACCTTGAAGCCGTTGTCCCAGTAGGCCAGCCCCTTGATGCCCTTGCGCTCCAGCAGCCCCAGCAGCCGCTTGCCCACCGCCCCCTGGGTCACCTTGTGCAGGGCCGGGTAGCCGTCGAACAGGTAGGGCAGGTCGAACACCTCGAACTCCTTGACCCCCAGTGGCCCGAACTTCGCCAGCGACGGCGCCAGCATCTGCACCGCCCCCAGCTGCAGCGCCTCCATCTCCTCCTTGTCCTTGTACAGGCTCGAGTTCGGATAAACGTCGATCTTCACCTGCCCCCTGGTCAGCTCCTCGGCCCGCTTCTTGAAGAACTCGGCCGCCTTGCCCTTCGGCGTCTCGGTGGCGACCACGTGGCTGAACTTGATCACGATCGGCGCCTCCGCGCGCGCACCACCGGCGGTGGCCAGCGCGAGCAGAGCGATCCAGGACAGGCGGCTGAACATCACGTCCTCCGGGGGATGTTTTAGCCCGGATCACGCCCCCGCAGTCGACGGGAACGTCGCCGCGGTCGCGCAGCGCGGGGCGGATCGGTCGTCCCCGTGACCACGGTTGTACCGGGGTCGTTGCCGCTGCAGGTAAAGTGCACTCGGATGTCCTGTGTTCCTCCCCGTCGCACCAGCTGGCCGGCGCCCCTGCTGGTGCTGCTCGCCGCCGGGTGCGCCACGCCGTCGCGGCGGCTCCCCACGCGCACGGTGGACGATCCCATCACCTTGCCGGCGCGGATGATGGAGGTGCGGCTGCGCACCGGCGGCACGCTCCACGACCATCAGGACCAGCGCCAGACCTATTTCTACCCCGCCATCGACTACGGCCTCACTGACCGGCTGGAGCTCGTGGATCTACTCAACCTCCAGTACGCCTTGCTCGACGACGCGCCCGCGGCCTGGGCGGCCACCGGCGGCCGCTCCAGCGCCGCCCCTCTGGGTCTGGCGGTCCTGGCGGGCTTCGAGGGGATCGGCTACAGCACGGCCGAGGGTCTGTTGCTC
>JBKPRZ010000087.1:0-11411 GCA_046734815.1 Myxococcota bacterium
ACAGGTCTGGACGTGTTCATCGTTCCCTCCTGCATCGGCTGCTCGTGGTGATGGTCAGGGGCACAGCTCGGCGCCCACCCCCGGTCCCCGGGTGGCGGGTTGCAGCTTGCGCAGCAGCGCCAGCCGCCAGTCGTTCCGGACGGTGGTCCAGTCGTCCTCCAGCAAGCCGAAGGGCTCGCTGTCTCCGCTGGCCTTGGGCCCGCCGTTGAGCGGCCAGTAGGCCCAGTCGGCGTCGGTCTCGGTCAGGTAGGCGGCCAGCCTGGTCAACCAGGCCGGATCCGAATCGGCGGCGTCGCCGAATTCACCCATCCAGACCGGGGCCTCGCCCTCCAGCAGGTAGCCCCACTGCTTGCGGTTGGCGGCGACGTATTCGGCCGCCGCCATCGCCGCGTAGGTGGGGCCGCCCAGGCCGGGGATGGCCGGCATCCCGACGCGGAAGAACCCGTACTGGTGGACGGAGTAGACCAGCTGGCGGGGCGCACTCAGCGCCACCGGGCGCGCGTGGGCCTGGCTGAGGTCCTCGGCGGAGTTGATCCCCTCGACCAGGATCAGCCAGCCGGGGGCGCGCGCGAGCACGCGGTTGCCCGCGCGCGAGGCGGCGGCCGCCCAGTCGTTGGCGCCGCCCCCGCCCCAACTGGGCACGCGCGGCAGGATGCCGCCCGACGGGCGCGCGATGCGGATCTCGTTGCGCAGGTCCGCTCCCACCACCCGCGGGTTCTTGCGGTAGCGGTCGGCCATCAGCTCCCAGTCGCGGATCCAGTCCTCCTCGCTCGTATCGCCGTTCCACCACAGGCCGTCGTCGTCGAAGCCGCAGCACCACATGGCGTGGGTCGAGTGGTTGTTGAGCACCACCAGCAGCCCGGCCTCGGTCAGCGCCGCCACGGTGGCGTCGAACACCTCGAGCGGCGTCCTGCCCGCCAGGGCCGGGTTGGCGGCGATGGCCTCGGGCGCCACCCGCGGCGTCCGCAACATCGCATTGGAGAAGGGCAGCCGGACCGAGTTGAAGCCGAGGTCGCGGATGGTCTGCGCCACCCGGTCGAGGGCGACCTTGTCCAGGCCGCCGACGACGTGTTTGACGTCGCTGGCCCCGTACCAGTTGACCCCGGCCAGCTTCACCCGCCGCCCGCGCGCATCGATCACCCAGCGCCCGCAGGTGGTCAGCGGCAGACGGTCCTGGGGGACGATCGCCGCGCCCGCGTTCGTGGACGGGGGCGCGGCGGCGTCGGGGCTCGCTGGCGGCGTGCCTTCGGGCGACGCAGGGTTGGTGGGCGGCACTCCCGGGGGTGTGGACGGAGTGCCGGACGGCGGGAGGGACGGCGGCGGGACGGCGGCGTCGACGACTGCGTCGGTCGCCGTCGGCGGGGGAACGCGCGAGATCTTGCACCCGGCGAGCGCCAGCGCAGCGGCGAGGACGGCGAAGCGGGGCCTGAACGACTCGACATCGCGGCCGACCAGCGGCAGCGCGCGCGTCGTCTGTGGATGGCCCCGTCTCATGCGCGAGCGATTCTGCTGTCTCATTGACCAAAGTTCAATAGCAAGCGATCCCGAGTCCCGTGGGACGCCGCGTTGGCCGCGGCGGAGGGCTGGCATTTGCCTTTTGTTCCCGGAGACTTGAGGCTGGTCCGCTCAGCGCCGTTCCGGAACCTGCCGACCCGGAGCACGTGAGACCGGACGGGGTCGGTGGCGGCGCCGGAACTTCGAGGTCAGATCCACGTACAACGTCCACCCGCATCGGGTGCCAAAGGAATCAAGGTGAAAGCACTGGTCAAGAGTCGGGCCGAACCGGGCCTGTGGTTGGAGGACGTCCCCGAGCCCAGGCCGGGCATCAACGATGTGCTCATCCGCGTGCACCGCACGGGGATCTGCGGTACCGACGTGCACATCTACCGATGGGACGGGTGGGCCAAGAAGACCATCCCGGTCCCGATGGTGGTGGGGCACGAGTTCGTCGGCGAGGTGGTCGAGGTGGGCTCGAACGTGGCCGACTTCCATCCGGGGCAGATCGTCAGCGGCGAGGGGCACGTGGTCTGCGGCCGCTGCCGCAACTGTCTGGCCGGCCGCCGCCACCTGTGCGCGGGGACCAAGGGCATTGGCGTCGACCGGCCGGGCGCGTTCGCCGAATATCTGGTGTTGCCCATGACCAACGTCTGGGTGCACCCGCCCGGGATCGACAAGGACGTGGCGGCGATCTTCGACCCCTTCGGCAACGCCGTGCACACCGCCCTGTCGTTCCCGGTCCTGGGTGAAGACGTTCTCATCACCGGCGCCGGCCCCATCGGCATCATGGCCGCGGCGGTCGTGCGCCACGCCGGCGCCCGCCACGTGGTGATCACCGACGTCAACGACTACCGGCTGGAGCTGGCCCGCAAGATCGGCGTCACCCGGGCGGTCGACCCGCAAAAGCAGCCTCTGAAGGAGATCCAGCGCGAGCTGCACATGCAGGAGGGCTTCGACGTGGGGCTGGAGATGTCCGGCAACCAGCACGCGTTCCGCGACATGCTGGCCAACATGGCCCACGGCGGGAAGATCGCCGTGCTGGGTATCCCCGATGGCGAGATGTCAATCGACTGGAACACGGTCATCTTCTCGATGTTGACCATCAAGGGGATCTACGGGCGCGAGATGTACGAAACCTGGTACAAGATGAACGTGATGCTCGAGTCCGGTCTCGACATCCGCCCGGTCATCACCCACCGCTTCCCCTACAGCGAGTTCAACCGCGGTTTCGAGGTGATGCTGGCCGGCAAGTCGGGCCGGGTGATCCTCGACTGGATGGCCTGAACAAAGGAACGCAGCCGCCGTGTACGGCCGAATCAAGGACCGGCTGATCGCCGAGCTTTCGCGCATGCGCGCCGAGGGCGTGTACAAGGACGAACGCCTGATCGCCTCGCCCCAGGGCACCCACGTCCGCCTGGGGCAAGGTGATCCGCTGGTCATGTGCGCGAACAACTATCTGGGCCTGGCCCAGCACCCGGCCATCGCCGCGGCGGCGGCCGAGGGGCTGGCCCGCTGGGGTTACGGCCTGTCGTCGGTCCGTTTCATCGTCGGCACCCAGACCCTGCACAAGGAGCTGGAGGGCCGACTCAGCGCTTTCCTCCAGACCGAAGACACCATCCTCTACAGCTCGTGCTTCGACGCCAACGCCGGCCTGTTCGAGACCCTGCTGGGCGCCGAGGACGCCGTCATCTCCGACGAGCTGAACCACGCCAGCATCATCGACGGCGTCCGTCTGTGCAAGGCGCGCCGGCTGCGCTACCGCCACTCGGACATGGGTGACCTGGAACAGCGCCTGAACGAGAGCGCCGACGCCCGCGTCCGCCTGATCGCCACCGACGGGGTGTTCTCCATGGACGGCGACCTGGCCAGCCTGCCGGCCATCTGCGATCTGGCCGACCGCCACGACGCGCTGGTGATGGTCGACGACTCGCACGCCGTCGGCTTCGTGGGCCCCGGCGGTCGCGGCACCCCCGAGCACCACGGTGTCTCCAGCCGGGTCGACATCCTGACCGGCACCATGGGCAAGGCGCTGGGTGGCGCCAGCGGCGGCTACACCAGCGGCCGCAAGGAGATCATCGAGACCTTGCGCCAGCGCTCGCGTCCCTACCTGTTCTCCAACACGCTGGCCCCGCCCATCGTGGCCGCCTCGCTCAAGGCCATCGAGCTGGTGTCCGAAGCCAGCGAGCTGCGCGAGAAGCTGGCCGCCAACACGAAATACTTCCGCGAGGCCATGACCGGCAAAGGCTTCGACATCCGCCCCGGCATCCACCCGATCGTCCCGATCATGCTGGGCGACGCCGCCCTGGCCAAGCGCTTCGCCGATGCCCTGCTGACCAAGGGGGTCTACGCGGTCGGATTCAGCTACCCGGTGGTGCCGCAGGGCCAGGCGCGCATCCGGGTGCAAGTGTCGGCGGCCCACTCCCGCGACGACCTGACCTTCGCCGTCGAGAAGTTCGCCGAGGTGCGGGCCGAGCTGCTCGCCTGACGGTTACTCCAGCGGTTCCGGGATGTACGTCGCGCCCTTGGCCTCGCGGGACATCAGGTCCGCGCGCACGCTGGCCAGGCCGCGGGCGTCCGACTCGAAGAAGGGCTCGTTCCAGTTCAGCAGCTCCTTGACGAACGGGTGGGCCATCACCCGCTCGGCCTGATCGGGCCGCAGCGTGTTCTCCAGCTCCTTCTGGAACAGGGCCAGCGCCTGCGCCCGCCGGCGCGGCAGCTCGCCCTCCGGCTGCGCGGGCTGGCCCGCCTGGGGCTGGGCCCGCAGCACGAACTGGTGGGCCTGGAACAGCAGCCGCCGCAGCTCGCGCATCTCGGTGGCCTCCAGCCCGACCGCATCGAAGAACTCGCCGTACATCGTGATCAGCGGGGCCAGCCGCTCGCGCGGCGGCAGGAGCTCGGGCGGCGGGGGATCGCCGGTGTGCCCGAGGGCGGGGACCTTCTGCGGCCGGGCCAGGCGCAGCTTCGGCACCCGCCCGCTGGTCATCGGCCGCAGCCCGGCCAGCCGATCGCTGGCCATGGCCCGTGCCCCCGCCGACGGGCTCTTGCGGTCGCCGCACACCAGGTAGCCAGTCAGGGCGCCCAGCCCGCCGAGGCCCAGGAGCACCACCGCCAGGTAGCGCAGGGGGGAGGCTTGCCGGGTCGGGGCGGGCGAGGAGGCGATGGGCGGCACGGCGATCCCCTTCTTATAATGAAACCGATGGCCCTGCGCCTGATGATCTACGACCGCACCTGCCCGCGGCCTCGGTTTTTACCCGGTCTGAGCCAGGTATGGGGCGCGGGCCGGCATCTGTACCGCGCGCTGGGCCGTCTGGACGGCAGCCACGGCGCGGCCAGCTGGGCCGAAGCTCTGGACTGGCTGGCCGCGGTGCAACCCGGCGCGCGCATCCAGGAAATCCAGTTCTGGGGCCATGGCCGCTGGGGGCTGGCGCGCATCGGCAGCGAGCCGCTCGACGCGTCGGCGCTGGCGTCGGGGCACCCGCACCATGACCGCCTGGCCCGGGTGCGCGACCGCCTGCAGCCCGACGGGGCGCTGTGGTGGTTCCGCACCTGCGAGACCTTCGGCACCCGCGCCGGCCACCAGTTTGCCCGCGCCTGGACGCGTTTTCACCGGTGCCGCGCCGCCGGGCACACGTACATCATCGGCGGCTGGCAGAGCGGATTGCACTCTCTGGCCCCGGACGCCGAGCCCACCTGGTCGACCGACGAGGGCCTGGACCCGGCCGATCCCAGCCGCGCATTGTGGTCGGGCCCGCGCGCCCCCAACACCATCACCTTCCTGCACGGTCAGATCCCCGAGGGGTTCTGACGGTCACTTCAGCGAACGATCCGCGCTCACTTGCTCATCGAATAAGGCGCGCTGGAGGCGGCGGTGGCCCAGGTGCGGTTGGGCGTGGGACCCATCGTGAAGGTCAGCTCGCCGCCCTTGAGGATGTCCTCGTGGCGGATGAACGACTTGTCGTGGGGAGCGCCGTTCAGCTTGACCGACTGGATGTAGAAGTTGCGGGGCGAAAGGTCGATGGCCCGCACGGTGAACGTCTTGCCGCCGGGCACGGCGATCGCCGCCCGGGGTAGCCCCGGGCGGCCGATGACGTATTCGGCGCGGCCCGGGCTGACCGGGTAAAAGCCCAGGGTGCTGAAGATGTACCAGGCCGACATCTGCCCGCAGTCCTCGTTGCCGCTGATCCCCTCGGGCGTGTTGTCGAACAGGGTGCTGACGATCTGCTGGATGCGCTCCTGCGTGCGCCAGGGCTGGCCGGCGTAGCTGTACAGGTAGGCGATGTGCTGGCTGGGCTCGTTGCCGTGGGCGTATTGACCGATCAGGCCGGCGATGTCCTCCACCTGCTTGTATTTGGGGTCGTCGGCCTTCAACGTGAACAGCTGGTCCAGCTTGTCGACGAACACCTTGGGGCCGCCCATCAGGCCGATCAGCCCCTTGACGTCGTGGGGGACGAACCAGGTGTATTGCCAGGCGTTGCCCTCGGTGTAGTCGCTGCCGTATTGCGCGTAGATGGGATCGAACGGCTCGCGGAAGCGCCCGTCGGTCTGCTTGGCCCGCATGAATCCGCTGGCGGGATCGAAGATGTTGCGGAAGGACTGGGCCCGCTTCTCGAACGCGGCGGCGTCCTTCTCGCGGCCCATCGCCCGGGCCATCTGGGCGATGGTCCAGTCGTCGTAGGCGTATTCCAGGGTCTTGGAGGCGCCCTCCTTCTCCTTGTCGATGGGCACGAAGCCGCGGGCCATGTATTCGCCCAGGCCGCCGTAAGAGGCATAGGTGGCGCTGGCCTGCATGGCCTCCAGGGCCGCCGCGGCGTCGAAGCCGCGCACCCCCTTGACGTAGGCGTCGGCGATCACCGCCACCGCGTGGTAGCCGATCATGCACCAGGTTTCGTGCGAGCCGAACGACCAGATCGGCAGGATCTTGTGCACGCTCTGCTCGCGGTGGGCCAGCATCGACCGGATCATGTCGGCGTCCCGCTGGGGCTGCACCAGGGTGAACAGCGGGTGCAGCGCCCGGAAGGTGTCCCACAGCGAGAAGATGTGGTGGTTGGTGAATCCGTCGGCGACGTGGATGGCCTGGTCGGCCCCGCGGTAGCGGCGGTCGACGTCCATGTAGGTCACCGGCGCGAGCATCGCGTGGTACAGCGACGTGTAGAACAGCTGCTTCTGCTTGCGGTCGCCCTCCACGTCGATGCGGCCCAGTTCGCGGTTCCAGGCCTCGCGCGCGCGCCGGCGCACGCCCTCGAAGTCCCAGTCGGGCACCTCCGCGCGCAGGTTCTGGAGGGCGCCGTCGATCCCCACCGCCGAGATGGCCACCTTGGCCAGGATCACCTCACCGGCTCCGGTCTTGAAGTTGAAGCTGGCCTTGAGCTTGCGCCCGGCGATCTCCGGGTAGTTCTCCAGCTGGCGGCCCGACTTGCCGAAGCCCTTGTAGGTCTCGTCAGCCTCGTTGAACAGCGCGTACGAGGTGAACGGTCGCGAGAACTGCAGGGCGAAGTAGATCTGGCGGTTGGGGGCCCAGCCCTTGGTCTGGCGGTAGCCGGTGACCAGGGTGCTCGACTCGACCCGGATCTGCGACCACAACACCTTGCCGTCGTAGTTGTAGATGCTGCTGACCAGGTCCAGCAGCACGCGGGCATCGGCGCTGGCCGGGAAGGTGTAGCGGTGCAGGCCCACCCGGTTGGTGGCGGTCAGCTCGACCTGGATCTTCGGGTCGCTGAGGTAGACCGAGTAATAGCCGGGGGTGGCGCGCTCGCGGTCGTGGGAAAAGCGCGAGCGGTAGCCGGCGTCGGGGTTGTCGGCCGGGCCGGGGTCGAGCTGCAGCGGACCGACGGTGGGCACCAGCAACACGTCGCCCATGTCCGAGTGTCCGGTGCCGGAGAAGTGGGTGTGCGAAAAACCGAGGATGGTGCTGTCGCTGTGGCGGTAGCCGGCCGCCCAGGGGAAGCTCTGCCGGAACGGGCGCACGTCGGTATCCGGGCTCAGCTGCACCATCCCGAACGGCACCGTCGCGCCCGGGTAGGTGTGCCCCTCGCCCCCGGTGCCGATGAACGGGTCCACGAAGTCCGCGGGCGTCTCGGCGGCGGCGCGCGAGCCCGGCTTCGGCGAGGCCAGCACCACGGCGGTGGACAGGCCGCCCGCCGCGGCCAGCAACAGCCAGGAGAGTCGACTCTTCCACACGGCTTGGTTCATCTTTCTGGGGACCCTCGGAGGCCAACGCGATATTTACCCGTGGATCACACGGCCGGGCAGCAATTTCGTTCCCGGTGGACTTTCCCGCGGTCCCCGGGTGATGGTGCCAGGAAGCAGGAGGCCACATGCTGACGCGACGGAGCTTGATGGCGAGCGCGGTGCTGTCGACCGGTGGCTGGCTGGCCGGCTGCCGCGGCCGCGGCGGAGGTCCGGCGGTGATCAGCACCTGGGCCTTCGGGCAGCCGGCCAACGTCGAGGCCTGGAAGACCCTCGCCGCGGGCGGCAGCGCGCTGGACGCGGTCGAGCGCGGGGTCAACCTGGTCGAGCTGGATCCCGACAACCTCAGCGTGGGCTTCGGCGGACTGCCCGACGAGGAGGGCGAGGTGACCAACGACGCGATCATCTTCTGGGGCCCCACCCACGCCGCCGGCGCCGTCGGCTGCCTCAAGCGGGTCAAGCGCGCCATCAGCGTGGCCCGCAAGGTGATGGAGCGGACGCGCCACACCCTGCTGGTGGGCGAGGACGCCACCCGCTTCGCGCGCAAGGTCGGCTTTCCCGAGGAGAGCACGCCGCTGCTGACCGCCCGCGCGCGCGCCCAGTGGGAGGCCTGGAAGGCGGACCCCAGACGCCCCACCAGCTGGAACCACGACACCATCGGCATGGTGGCGCTGGACCGCGCCGGCGACCTCTGCGTGGGCACCTCCACCAGCGGCAAGGGCTTCAAGCTCAAGGGCCGCGTCGGCGACGTGGCCGTCCCGGGCGCGGGCGCCTACGTGGACAATGACGTGGGCGGTGTGGCCGCCACCGGCGACGGCGACATCATGATGCGCTTTGCACCCTCCGTGTTCGCGCTCGAGCTCATGCGGCAGGGCGCCTCGCCGGCCGAGGCCTGCCGCCGCTCGCTGACGCGGATCCAGGCCAAGGGTTACCAGGCGGTCTCCGCCTGCCTGATCGCGCTGAGCAAGCAGGGCGAGTTCGGCGCCGCCCGCGTCGGCGCGCAGCCGTTTCCCTACGCGGTCAAGGATGCCCGCGTGGACGAGGTCCGGAAGGTCTGACAGTCGCGATCACGCCTCCAGCGCCAGCACCAGTCGTGGCCGCAGCAAGAACGGCGGCACCAGGGCCGGTATGTTCGACAGCGGCAGGACCGATTCGGCGAGCTCGAAGCCCAATCCGTCGATCATGAAACGCCGCCGGGCCTGACAGCGCGCCAGCAGGTCGGGAAAGTGGCTGGCCAGCTCCCGCTGCAGGTCCGCGTCGGCCAGCACCAGCCCTTCCTCCATCCGGCTGGAGTAATACGTCTTCGACGAGGGGATCACGTCGGACTGGACGATCATCCCCGAGCGCAGCGGGATCTGGGACCCCCGATAAAACGGCGAGCTCAGCCACTCGTCGAGGTGGGTGAGGTGCCCGGGATTGAGATAGACGCCGAACCCCGGCAGCCCGTTCTCGATCACCTCGGCAAAACGCCCGCCCGGCGTGCCGACGGCCAGCAGGCGATACCACTGGGCCATCACCTCGTAATAGACGCCGGCGAAGGCCGGCACGTAATCGCGCGCCGCCGGCGGCAGATCCGCCGCCGAGTCAGCCACCCACCCGGCCCGGCAGACGTTGGCGCCCCGGTAGCAGAGGCTGCACGAGAAGCGGTTGCCCCGGCGGACCACGTTGCCGCTGGGGCTGGACAGCGAGATCATCGTCTGCCCGGTGCGCACGGTCATGTGTGCGCCCAGCGGGATGGCGTCGTAGCGGGCCAGCGCCGCCATCTCGTCGTCGCGCCGGCCCTCTTCCAGCCCGAACAGGATCCGCCGCACCCCCTCGGAGGCCAGCCCGTTGGCGTATTCGCACTGGGCGATCTCCCAGACGGTGGCCCGGGTGCGTAGCCCGCCGTCGGCGCGGATGAACAGGTCCGTGGCGTTGACCACCGCCTCCGGCCCGCACAGCTCCCTCAGGGTGTCGACCAGGAACGCCGGCAGCTCGATGGCCCGCGCGCCCTGACGGTGCTCTCCCGGGGCGAAGGTCTTCCAGCCCACGCAGCCGACCCGCGCGCCGGCGCCGATCCCCTGGTCCTGCAGCAGCTCCTCCAGCGGGCGGCTGCGCTCGCGCGGCTGATCCGGCAGCGAGAAGGTCTGGTACACCTCCTGGCGGAGCTTGCCCGCCTGCCACAGCGGGCTGATGGGCAGGTAGTTCTCGCACTCGTTGCCCACCACCGCCAGCGGCGGCCCGTCGCGGCCCACCACCAGCAACGCCTCCTCGTAGCGGGGATCGAAGTTCGTCAGGTACGCCAGGTTGGCGAAGTGCTCGCGGTCGCCGTACACCACCAGGTGGCTCAGCCCGCGCGCCTCCATGGCCGCCCGGGCCTGGTCGATGCGCCGCAGGTATTCCTCGACCGGCGCCACCGGCGGGCGCGGCGGCAGCTCGAACGCCGGCCAGTCGATCTCGATCAGGCGGTGCTTCTTGCGCGTCATGGTCGCGACCGGGTTTTACCCCGATCGCCGGCCCGCTACTTCTTCAGCTCGTCCAGGGGGCGGCCCGCCGCCCGCCTGTGGCAGTTGGGCACCCCCGACGAGACCACGTCGCTGATGGCCGCGTCGCGCACCTTGCGGGCGGCGTCGACCCCCACCAGCTCGACCAGCTTGCTGTAAAAGCTCTGCTGGGCGCTGGTCAGAAGGCGCAGGAAACGGTCCGCCGCCGTGTGCGCGGGTCGCTGCGGCAGCGACGAGCCGCGCTCCCAGTCCTCCAGGATGTGCCGGCGCGCCTCGCGCAGGTCCTCGGTCGGCAGCTTCGCGAACAGGTCTTCCTGCAGGCTCTTGGGCGCCAGGCGCAGGGCGATCGACCGGTCACCGGTCACCTCGGCGTACAGCGCCTGCATCGACTCGACGTATTGCGTGCGCTGCTCCTCCATCAGGCGCAGCACCGCCGCGCGCTGATCCGCATCCAGCGGCAACGAATCGCCCAGCGACGGTGCGTCCAGGGCGGTCAGGTGCCGGGGAAGGCCGTAGCGGAACTCGCAGCGGCCGGCCAGGGCCCGCAGCTCGTCGGGGGTGAACTCGTAGTACTTGTCCGCCGGCGGCGCCGCCGGCTCGGGGCCGCGGCGCGCCTCGGCCAGCGCCTGCTCCAGCTGGCGCACGCGCGCCTGGTCGGGGCTGGGGCGGCTGGCGCTGACGGGGGCGGAGGGCTCGACGGCCTCGACCCGGCGGGGCTGCTGCTCGCTGGCCATGCGCCCGTGCTCGCCGGCGGTCAGCGCCACCTGGCCGCGCACGTTCGCGATCAGCACCGAGCCTTCCAGGACGTCGACCGCCGTCACCAGGGTGTCGGTGTCTTCCGGATCGGGCGCGACCGTCACCCGGAAGCAGGTGCCGGTCACCCGCACGTCACCGGCCGGGGTGGCCACGGTGAAGGGGCCGCCCCGATCCACCCGGTAAAAGACGCTGCCCCGGGGCTGCTCGACCCGCGGGTTGCCGGCGACCACGAACCAGGCCAGCTCGGCCCCGCGCTCGGCCACCGCCAGGCCGCGGTCGCCGATCGGCAAGGTCTGCCGGATGTCGGCGATGAGGTGCCCGGCCATCGCCGCCTCGCTCTCGTGGGCGGGGGTGGTCGGCAGCAGCAGCAGCAGCGCCGCCGCTGCCGCCAGCGCACCGGCGCAACCGCCGGCCAGCAACCACAGCGAGCGCCGGGGCCCGCGCCGGGGCAGGGCTGGCACCGCTGGCAGCGCGTGCTCGGAGGTCTGC
>JBKPRZ010000088.1:0-3039 GCA_046734815.1 Myxococcota bacterium
CTCCTCGGGTGCGGGTGAGGTGTGGTGAGTGCCACCCTCAAACCATCGAGGTCCCGATTATTCCCGGCCCGGGCCGGGCCCGCCGGGCGCGGTTTTACGGTTGTTTTACCTGAGGGCCGATCCGCCGAACGCGGGCACGTCAGGGTGTCCGGGCGGCCACCAGCCAGCAGGCGGCGTCGAAGCGGGCCTGGCCCTGGCCAACGAAGGGGGCGAAGGCGGCGCTCAACCTCTCGACCACCGCGCTGCGCGTGCGATCGTCGGCCTCCTGCAGGGCGCGGCCGACCGGGCCGAGGCGGGTCAAGTAGGGGAGCAGATCCTTTTCCGGGAAGGTGCAGGTTCGATCGATCTTCTGGATGTCGATCTCCGCCCAGCCCGCGTCGTGCAGGATGGCCTGGACGCGACCTGGATCCGCGAAGGCGAACTGGCCCGGCCCGTCGGGCTGGCGCGCGGCCAGGCTGGGCAGCAGGGCAGCGGCGGCGCCCTCGGCGGTGGTCATGAACGGGTTCTCGGCGGCGCTCCGCCAGACGACCAGACGGAGGGTGCCTCGGTTGCGGGTGGCGGCGCGCAGGTTCGCGAAGGCGCGGACCGGGTCCTCGAAGAACATCACGCCGAAGCGCGAGATGATCATGTCGAAGGTCGCGGGCGGCAAGGCGTGAGTCTGCGCATCGCCGCTGATGAACTCCGCGGGCGTGCCCGCGCGCTGCGCGCGGCTGCGCGCGAAGGTGATCATCGGGTCAGAAAGGTCGATGCCGACGCTGCGGCCGGTCGGTCCCAGACGCCGCGCGACCGCCAGGGTGGTGCTGCCGGTGCCGCAGCCCACGTCGAGCACGGAGGTGGCCGACGCCGCCGTGACCGCGTCGGCGAGCAGCTCCTCGAACGGCAAGAATGCCTGGTCCAGGCTGTCCTGCAGGTCGATCCAGGCCTGTCCCGAGGGGCCGTTCCACAACCTGGCTTGCAGGTCGGCCACGCTTTCCGGTGGCTTGCTTTCGAGGGTCATCCCTCGCAGTTTGCCACCCGGACGCGCTAGCCGCTCGCCGCGGTGGAGCCCGGCAGCAGCAGCACCCGGTCCAGGTCCAGCAGGATCACCAGGCGGCCCTGCACCTGGGCCACGCCGGTGACGTAATCGACCTGGGCGGACAGGGCCTCGGTGGGCGGCGGGCGGACGGCGGAGGCGGGAACGCGGGTCATGCGCGAGACGGCGTCGCACAGCAGGGCCAGCACCCGGCCGTGCGCCTCGACCAGGATCAGGCGCGAGCGCGCGGTGACCCCGGCGGCGGCCAGGCCCAGGCGCGTGCGCAGGTCGACCACCGGCAAGATGCGGCCGCGCAGGTTGAAGACGCCGCGGATGTGCGGCGGCGCCTCGGGGATGCGGGTGATCTCGCCGACCCGCACGATCTCGCGCGAGCGCAGCACCGGCACCCCGTACTCCTCGTTCTGCAGGAAGAAGGTGACCAGGTGCTGCTCCTGCTCGGGGGCGGGCGCGGCGTTCTCGCGCGCGCTCACGCTCATCACCGCGTCGGCGAACTGGAGCAGGCTCTCGCGGCCGCGGTAATCCTGGGCGCTGGGCGCCGGCGCCGCCGCCGCTCGCTCGCTCGAGCGCTCGGCCCCCGCGCCGGGCAGGACCTCGGGCGTGGCCATCTGGCGCAGGATCTCCTGGGCCAGGCCGAAGGGAGGCAGACTCACCTTGGCGGCGGGCTCCTCCGCCGGGGCGGCTCCCACCTCAGGAGGGCGTCTGCTCGGGTCCTGCGACATCGGTTCCCTTTCGCGGCGAGCGGGGGGCGTGGGCGGTCTGGCCGAGGATCTGCGCGCAGTCGAGGATGGGGGCCACCCGCCCGTCGCCCAGGATGGACAGCCCGAAGACCACCCGGCTGGGCCCCAGCGATTCGTCGAGCCCCTTGATCACCACGTCCTGCCGGCGCATCAGCTTGTCGACCAGCAGGCCGCGGCGCCGGTTGCCCGACGACAGGATCACGCAGTAGGCGCGCGCGGGGTTGCGTTCGGACCGGGTGCTCACCAGCACGCCGGTGTCGATCACCGGCACCAGCTCGCCCCGCCAGGTCATCACCGGGGCGTGCCCGACCTCGTGGATGGTGGCCGGGTTGACCGCCACGCTCTCCAGCACGAAGCCCAGCGGCACGATGTAGAGCTCGCGGTCCACGCTGACCACCAGCCCCTTGAGCTGCGAGATGGTCACCGGCATGTTGAGCAGGAAGGCGGTGCCGGCGCCGGGCGCGCTCTCGACGTCCACCGAGCCGCCCAGGCTGTGGATCGCCTCGGCCACCACGTCCAGGCCCACCCCGCGGCCGGCCAGATTGGACACCGACTGCGCGGTCGAGAAGCTGGGCATGAAGATCAGGCGCCGCAGCTCCTCCTCGCTCATCCCCTCGGTCTCGACCCCCATCTGGCGGGCCTTGCGGGCGATGGCCTGGAGGTCCAGGCCGCGGCCGTCGTCGACCACCGCGATCTTGACCCGCCCCGAGACCAGCTTGGCCGCCAGCAGCAGGTTGGCCTCCTCGGGCTTGCCCGCCGCCCGGCGCGCGGCCGGGTCCTCGATGCCGTGGGCGAAGGCGTTGCGGACCATGTGCAACAGGGGCTCGTGCAGGCGGCTCAGCACGCCCCGGTCCATGGTTGTCTCGGCCCCCTCGATGGTCAGCTGCACGTTCTGGCCGCGCTCGCGGGCCAGGTCGCGCACGTACCGGCGAAAGCGCACGAACAGCGACGACACCGGCATCAGCCGGATGCGCAGCAGCTCCTCGCGCAGGCGGCGGGTGGTGCGCCCCAGCGCCCCCACCACCGCGTCGAAGGTGGCCAGATCCGCGGCCGACAGCGCGCCCTTGGCGGCGCGGGCCTGGACCGCCAGCAGCTCGGTGTGCGAGACAACCGTCTCGGAGGCCAGCTCCATCAGCTCGTCCACCTTGCGGTCGTCGATGCGGATCGAGGTGGCGTCCTCGCCGGCGCTGGCCGCCCGCGCCTTGCCGGCCGCCTCGCCGGCGGCGGCCTGCGGTGAGGCTCGGCCCGCCTCGGGCCGGCGGCCGCGGC
>JBKPRZ010000089.1:0-3735 GCA_046734815.1 Myxococcota bacterium
GCCGGTACCCGCGCCTCCGCTGCCACCGGTACCCGGCGCGGCGGCGCTGCACGCCACCGGCACGTTCTTGGGGACGATCTTCTTGACCGCCCCGAGCGACGTGGCTGCGATGTACATCCCGCCGTCCGGGCCCATCCGGAACGAGACGATGTCCTCGAAGCCCACGTTGGCGAACACCTTCCGCGATCCCGGCATCGCCCCGCTGCGGTCGCCCTTCAGATCGAGGGTCCAGATGATTCCCCGCTGGTAGTCCCCGAAGAAGTAGCGCGATTCGTAGGCCCCCCATCCGCATCCGGCGGTGGGCACCAGCCCGCCGGTCACCGACGCCGCTCGGTCGCCGCGGAAGTCGTCGTGCGGGTAGGTGTCCTGGGGGGCGGTGCAGGCCGTGGCGGGGGTCATCTGCATGCAGTCGGTGACGCCGCCGAGCCCGCTGTACTTGACCGTGCCCTCGTTGAACGGCCAGCCGTGGTGCACGCCCTTGCCGCCGACGGTGATCTCCTCCTGGGTGGTCTCGCCGACGTCCCCGACCCACAACAGATCGGTCTGCGGGTCGATCCAGAAGCGCCAGGGGTTACGCAGGCCCCAGGCGTAGATGCGCTTGTCAGGCGGGAGCATCTCGTAGGTGCCGCCGCGTGGGCTGGTGCAACCGGTGACCGCGCTCAGGCCGGCCAGGGGGTTGTCCGCCGGGATCGATCCGTCGAGGTTCACGCGCAGGATCTTGCCGTTGGGCTTGTTGAGGCAGGCACCGTATTTGTTCTGCGGCGGGGTGGCGTTGGAGCCGGTGTCGCCGACGCCAATGTACAGCTGCCCCTTGTAGATGATCATGCCGCCGCCGTCGTGGTTGGCCGGGCCCTCCAGCCCGCCGCTGACCACCGGCTTGCCGAGGTCCACCGTCACGGCCCCATCCGCGGCGAGCCGTCCCTTGTAGACCCGGTGCTTGTCGTCGTCGGTGTCCCCCGTCGACGCGTAAAAATAGAGGTTCTCCTGGTCGTCGCGCACGACGCCCAGCAGTCCCTTTTCGCTCTCCGTGTCCACCGTGAACATGAAGGCGGGCTTCTTGACCACGTTCCCGTCTCGGTCGGTGACTATCACCATCCCCTGCTTGGTCACCAGCACGGCCCGCCCGTCGGCCATGAAGACCAGGTCGGTCACGTTGCCCACGCCGGTCGCCCAGTCGGTCAACGTGAAGTTGCTGGCCGGATCCCCGCTGGCCAGCTGAGCCGACACGTTCCCCGAGTAGCAGCCCAGGACCACCAGCGCGTAGGCGAGCACGCGCGCGACGTTCTTCATGACATCTCCTCCAGCCGAGGGGCCCAGCTCTCGGTTTCGCATGTTAGCAACCACATGTTCATGACACCGGTCATGGGCAAGCCGTAAGAGAGCGGATCCATGCATCCACCAGCTCGACGCCGGCAGAATCGACCACACTGGTCCCGATCTGCGGCATCCGGCCTTTCTCCAGCCGATGCATGCGCACCGACAGCAACGACTTCTCCGGCTGCCCCGGGACCAGCCGCCGCGCCCCCTCCACGTCCAGGGTGCCCTTCTCGGGCTCGACGTTGCACAGCCCCGTGGCCGCAAACGGCGTCGATCGGCGCAGATCGATGCCCTCGAAGGTGCCCTGGGGCCGGTGGCAATTGGAGCAGTTGGCGTGCAGGTAAGAACGCGCCCGCTCCTCCAGGGTGGCATCCCCCTGCGGCGGCGCCAGCGGAGCGGGGCGCGGCTGGGTGGGCGGCTGCTCGAACAGCCCCATCCGGTCCCAGGTATCGAGCTGGTTCACGGTGCCCCAGCGCTGGTATTTGAACGTGCGGTCGAGCTGCGCGCTACTCGGTCCCAGCGACACACCTGCCGCCTCCGTGTGGCACTGCAGGCATTGCGCGCGGCTGGGGAAATGCCAGCTCTGCGTTCCGCCGGCACCGTCCGGGACGTCCTTCTTCACGCCCCCCTCCTGGTCGGGCACCAGATCCGCGTCGCTACCGGCCGGGTTCCATTCGTAGCTGAAGCCCTTCCAGGTGAGCTCGTTCCACCGCACCAGCAGCCGCGTCTCGACCCGCCGGCCTGCCACCGCGAAGCTCTTGACCAGCACGCTGCCGACCGGAAACTCGAAGTGCCCGTCGTCCTCCGGGCTGGCCGCGCAGGGCTGCGGGTCGCGGGCGCAATCCTTGACCCGCAGGCGCTGGCCGTCGGGCAGCGCGACGAAGCGCTCCTTCTGCGCACCATCGGACCACAGCGGGCTGTTGACCTCGTAGGGGATCAGCCCGGGCGCCGGGCGCCGCGGATCCTGCGGGTCCACGCACCCGGTCTCGCTCAGCCGCGCTGGTGGATCGCTCGCCCTCTCGGGCGGCCGGCAGGTCGCGTTTGCCGGTCGCTCGACCACCTCGGCATCCGGGGGCGGTGCAGCCTCGCCACAGGCCACGCAGCCGACCGCCAGCAGCGCGACCGCCAACCCCGTCTTGCTGGTCATCGACCTGCCGCCTCCAACGCCCCACCGCCGCGCACCTGGAACACGAAAGTTCCTAAGCGTATGGGGGGCTTGCACGCCCTTCAAGGTAGGTCCTGCACCCCGCACGCGACGCGGCGGCAGCGCGCCCCGAGATGTTCGACATCCCGTCGGAAATCGCGGAGATTGTGGGGCGTGAGCACGACCGTCGACACCCGTTCGCGCCGCCTGCGCGTCCTCGGCAGCGAGCCCGCCGCCGATCCGGCGCCGGCGCCCGCGGGCCCGCGCCACCCGCCCTGGATCCGCATGAAGATGCCGGGCGGGAAGGTCTACACCGATCTCAAGTCCCGCGTGCGCGAGCTGGGATTGCACACCGTGTGCGAGAGTGCCTCCTGTCCCAACATCGGCGAATGCTGGAGCCGCCGATCGTTGACCATCATGATCCTGGGCGGCATCTGCACCCGTTCGTGTCGGTTCTGTGACGTCCCCACCGGCCGACCCCTGCCCGCCGACCCGGACGAGCCCGAACGCGTCGCCACCATGCTGGCCGAGCTCGACCTGCGCCACACCGTGATCACCTGCGTCGACCGGGACGACCTGCGCGACGGCGGCGCCGCCCACTGGGCCGCCACCATCAGCGCGGTCAAGCGCCGCTCGCCCGACCTGGTGCTGGAGGTGCTGGTGGGCGACTTCAAGGGCGACACCGGCGCCGTCGACACCGTGCTGGCCGCCGGCCCCGACGTGTTCGCGCACAACCTCGAGACGGTCCCGCGGCTGTCGCGCCAGGTCCGGGTCCAGGCCAGCTATGCGCGCAGCTACGCCGTTTTACGACACGCCAAGCAGCAGGGAGCCATAACCAAGACCGGGCTGATGCTGGGCCTGGGCGAGACCCGCGACGAGGTCGTGCAAGTCCTGCGGGAAACCCGCGAGATCGGCGTGGACATCTTGACCCTCGGGCAGTACCTGCGCCCCTCGCGTGAGCACCTGGCGGTCGATCGTTACGTACCCCCCGAGGAATTCGCCGCGCTTGGCGAGGAGGCGCGCGCGCTGGGTTTCCCACACGTGGAATCGGGGCCGATGGTTCGCTCCAGCTACCATGCCGACGGCCAGCGCGATATCGTAAAGCGGTTGACCCGCGTCGCCGATTAGGAGGCGCACGAATAACCGTCCGTCCGCAGACGTCCCATTTCAGCCATCTAAAAGGAGAGGCGCCATGACCAGTGCCAGATTGATGAAGCTCGCCTGCGTAGTACCGATGATTGCGCTCCTGACCAGCTCGTGCGCGACCAAGACGC
>JBKPRZ010000090.1:0-8652 GCA_046734815.1 Myxococcota bacterium
GGGTGGCGCTGCCGCTGCCGCGGCAGGCGGGGCCGTACGCACCGGGCGGCACGCCCGGCGGCGGAGGCGGCAGGCTGATGCCGGCGTCGGGTCTGTCGACGCGCGCGCCGTGGCCGGCGGCCGGCGCGGCGCCGTCCAGCGGCTCGACGGTGGACGCCTCGCAGGCGGCGGCCAGCAGCAACGCCGTCAGACACGCCTGCAGGTGCTGCGTCGCAGGGTATGTCACGACCGCGGAATATATGCCGATCAGCGCCGGGACCGCACCTGGGCAGGTTGGCGGGGTGTTCGTACGATCAGAGGCGGGCAGGTGACATGACGACGAATGGGAACAAACCCGCGGCGCGGGTGCTGGTGGTGGACGACTGTCCCGAGATGAGGTCGGCCTTGAGGCGCATGCTGGCGCCGCTGGCCGGCGAGGTGTGCGAGGCCCGCAACGGGGTCGAGCTGATGGCGGCGGTGGCGGGCAACCTGCTGTTCGATCTGATCGTCACCGACATCCGCATGCCCTGGATCAACGGGCTGGGGGCGGCCACCACCATCCGGCGGTCGGGCATCGACACGCCGCTGATCCTCATCACCGGTTTTTCCGATGAGGAGACCGGCCGCCGCGTGGAGGGGCTGCCGCGGGCGTCGCTGCTGCGCAAGCCGTTTTCCACCGAGGAGCTGCTGTCGGCGGCGCGCGCGGCCCTGGCCGCCTGACTACTCGAGCTGCAGACCGCAGTCCGAACAGGCGCCCTCGACCAGCGGGGCGGCGGTGCCGCAGGCGGGGCAGGGCGGATGTTCGCCCTCGGGCCCTTCGCCGGCGGGGCCGGCGGCGGCCGGCTCCAGGGTCCCTTCGCGCTCCATCAGCTGCCACCAGCGCTGCGACAGCAGCTTGGCCACGCGGGGCACGTCGGCGCGCTCGACCAGCACCTGGATCTTCGGGGCGCAGCCGCAGCCGCTCGTGCCACAGCAGGCGGCGCGGGCCAGGGTGGCGAAGATGTCGGCCGACTCGCAGGCGGCGACGATCTCCTTGGCGTCGGTGAGGGGGGCGGTGATGCAGGCAATCAGCTCGTCGGGAGCCTCGGCCGGCGGCGGGCTTTCGGGTTCGTTGGCCACGGGGGCAGTTTACACCGCGGCGTTTCGGTTCGGTAACTCTGTACGTGCGGTCACATATCGATAGTCAAGAACGATCGGCGCGTGCCGATATCTCTGCCATGGGGCAAGCGAACCTCGGCCGTCGCACCTTGCTGAAGGTGCTGGGTGCGGGTTCCAGCGCTCTGTGTGCCGGTGTGGCCGGGTGTGCGGGGTCGCTGCCCGAGCCGGGCGACGATCAGTTCGTGGCCCTGCCGGCGGTGGTGCAGGGGCGGCTGACCCTGGCGCTGGACGACTTTCCGCAGCTGGTCGAGGTGGGCAGCGCCATCGTCGGGGTGGCGCAGGGCATGGACGGCCCGGTGGCCATCACGCGCGAGAGCGAGACCAGCTTCTCGGCGATGTCCGCGCTGTGCACGCACATGGCCTGCATCCTGCGGGTCAACCGCCTGAACGCGACGCTGGACTGTCCCTGCCACGGCTCGACCTTCGAGTTCGACGGCTCGGTGATCAACGGACCGGCGGTCAAGCCGCTGGCCCGCTGGAGCACCGAGTTCGACGGTCGGACGATCCGCGTGTTGCTGTCGCGGTAGCGCCCGGGGCTGCGGTCAGGGCGTGGGGCTGAACAGGCAGGCCTCGGTGCCGGTGCACTCGGGGACCTTGGCCAGCAGGTCCTTGGACTCGCCCATCGACGAGACGACGAAGAAGGCGCAGGGGTCGCGGCGGATCTGCTCGAGGAAGGCGGGCATGCACTTGCGCGCCTGCGCGACGGTGACGGAGCAGCCGCTCTTGGGGCGGCCGCCGGCGATGGCGCAGCGGTTGGGCCAGGCGAAGGGGATCTTCTGGCCGTCGCAGTCGATCACCGTTCCCTCGGCGGGCAGGCGGGCGCGGGCAAGCTTGTTGGTCCAGCCGCAGGCGGCGTCGAACTCGCCGGGGCTGAGGTCGGTCAGCTTCTTGCCGCCCTCGACGTCCTCGAAGCGCGAGCCCGAGGTGGTGGCGGCGGTGGCGGCGTGCGCGGGCACGAAGCGGACCACCGGCTCGAGCGCGTTGCCGTGTTTCAGGTACGCCTCGCGGAAGGCCTGCACGTCCTCGACGGTGTAGCTGGACTTGCCCAGCGCGAAGCGCACGGTGGCGGTGACGGTGGCGTCGGCCTCGGTCTGGTAGCTGACCGAGAAGGCGGCGGGGCCGAACTTCAGGTCCTCCGAGTCGGGCAGCTTGTCGGCGACGAATCCGTCGGGCGAGTGGACCTTGTACGACAGGTCCATGGTGTGGGGCGGGTCGAGCGCGACCACCTGCCCGGGCGCCAGGGTGGCGGGGTCGGCGGTCTGCGGGCGCAGGATCTCGGGCAGCCCGCGGAAGGGCATCCAGATGTCCAGGTTCACCTCGACGGCACCGTCGGTGAACTGGGCGCTCTCCTCGGGGTGGTCGACGGGCGCGCTGGCGGGCTGCTGCACCACGCGCATGGTGGCGTCGGGCGCCACCCACAGCTCGCGCGCCAGCTTCACCTGATCCGGCGGCTTGCTGGTCGGCCAGAATGTCCGCGCGCACGGAGCGGAGGCGACGGACAGGAACATCAACCCGATCAACCCAGCGGACCGGCTGCATCCAGATAGGGTGAACACCGGAGCGATAGTACCCGTTTCCGCCGCGTTCTCGTTCCGTCGGGACGCTGATTCTGCGGCCGTTTCGCGGGAACACCGACGAGGCCTGTGTAAGACAAGGTGGGTGAATGGATGGAAGGGCCGGGTGGAAACGTTCTCGTCGGGGCAGGTGGTGGAGCGTTCGCGATGCCCGCGCACGGGGGGCGGTGGGGCCGGTGTGGTAGGGGTTGCGGGTGTCGGCGGTGCGACGGCTTCCGGAACTGCCGGGGTGGCCGGGGCTGGGGCAGCTGATCGCGTTCCGGCGGGATCCGCTGGCGGTGCTGCGCGCGCTGTCGTCGCTGCCGGGGCGGTTGTGGCAGCTGCGGCTGGGGCCGCGGCGAATCGTGGTGGGCAGCGCGCCGGAGGTGGCCGAGGCGCTGCTGGTGCGGCTGGCGCCGTCGATGGAGAAGGGGCCGCTGGTGCGTCGCTGGAGCCGGCCGCTGCTGGGCGACGGGCTGATCTCCTGCGCGACGGATGCGCACGCCGAGCACCGCGCGCAGCTGGCGCCGGTGATGGGCTGGCTGCGCAGCGAGGCGTGGCTGGAACGGCTGGCCGAGCGGTGCGCGTGCGCGCTGGCGGGACGGTCGGGGCCCGTGGTTGCCGGTGGCGGCGAGCCGGCCCGGCTGGTGGCGGAGGCGCTGGGGCCAGCGTTGATCGGGGAGGGCGCGCCCACGGCGGCAATCCTCGACGGGATCGAGCGGGTGCAGCGGTATCTGGTGGCCCGCATCCGCAACCCGCTGCTGCCCCCGATCGGCGCCCCCACCCCGCGGGCGCGGCGGGCAGCGGCGGCGCTGCGGTCGCTGGAACGCGCGGTGGAAGCGGCGCTTCGCGCGCGGGCTATCGGTCGGTCGGCACAGCAGGCCGATCGTCAGCCGGGCGTCAGCGGAGCTGTGGGCGATCGCGATCCGCAGGCCGATGGTCAGCCGGGCGTCGCCGGAGCCGTGGGCGATCGCGATCTGGCTGGTGGAGGAGAGTTGCTGGACCGGCTGCGCGGGCTGGGAGACGGCGGGCGGGTGCGGGACGAGCTGATCACGTTGGTGGTGGCGGCGCTGGAGACGACGGGGGCGGCGCTGGGGTGGACCCTGGCGCTGGTGGCGGCGCACCCGGAGGTGCAGGCGCGCGTGCGGGAGGAGGTGAGGGCGGTGCTGGGCGGGCGGCGGGCGCCGGCGGCGCAGGACCTGCCGGCGCTGGCGCTGTGCGATCAGGTGATCAAGGAGAGCTTGCGGCTGTGGCCGCCGGTGCACACGCTGGGGCGGCAGGTCCGCGCGGAGGTCGATCTGCTGGGCACGCCGTTGCCGCCCGGGACCATCGTCGCCTTCAGCACCTGGCTGCTGCACCGGCGGCCGGATCTGTACCCGGACCCGGAGGCGTTCCGGCCCGAGCGGTTCGCGCGTGGGTCAGCGGGCCCGGGCCGCTACGCCTATCTGCCGTTCGGCGCCGGTCCGCGCGCCTGCCTGGGCGGCGAGCCAGCGCTGGCCACGCTGAAGCTGTTGCTGGCCGGGATCGTTGCGCGCGACCAGCTGCCGGCGCCGGCGCCGGTGCGCCCCGAGATGCTGGTGACCCTGCGCCCGTGCGGCGCCGGGTGATCAGTGTTCTTCGGCCAGTGGGCCCACCGGGATGCGGCGGCGCTCGCCGGGCACGGTGCCGCGGCGGCGAAGGATGGCGTTGTCCACCGAGGCCAGCCCGGGGCCGTAGGCCAGGATGAACAGGAACAGCAAGCAATACAGCGCCGCCGCCTCGCCGTGGTTGGCGATGGGCGCCCACTGGTAGTTGCCCATGTGCAGCTTCCAGTGGAACGCGAAGTAGGCCACCGCCATCTCGCCCGCGGCGATGAACGCGGCCGGACGGGTGAACAGGCCGATGGCGATCAGCAGCCCGGCCACGAGCTCGATGATGCCGCCGACCCAGATCACGGACCCCACCCGCGGATGCATCTGACCGCCGAACCACCCGAACAGCTTCTGCATGCCGTGCGTGGCGAACATCAGCCCGGTCAGGATCCGCAACACCGAATAAAGGGGCGGCTCGAGGCGCGCCCACGTCTTGCTCCGTTCCATGTGACTCTCCCCTCGACTCCACACAAGATGCGTCCGCGAAGGGTCAGATCATCTGGTCCGCCCAGGATGCCCTGCCGGCGACGGCGTGGGCAGGGGTGTCGTCGACGGGACAGGCCCGCTATCCAGCGACTGTTGCGTGCGGTTGCGGCGCGCGGGAGCGGCTTCGGTACGGGTGTTGCGCGGGGGGAGTGCGATGCGTGCCGAACAGCCCGTCGCAAAGCGGGAGCATGAAGTTCAGGTTCACGCGCACGTCCAGGTGGTGCAGATAGTGCCGGCGATCCAGCCAGCGGAACCAGCGCTGGTGCTCGATCCAGCGATCGCGGGGCGTGTGCATGGCGCCGTGCACGTGGGCCAGCGCGAAGGAGACCAGCGACAGCGTCCCGAAGCAGGCGGCGAGGAACGCGGGGCGGCCGCCGGCGAGCAGCCACGCCGGCACCAGGATCAGCGGCACGCCGGCGGCGAAGTGCAGGGCCACCTGGCTCCCCTCGGTCAGCGCGCTGTCCAGCCGGGAGCCCGCCATCCGGAACGGCAGCAGCGGCGCGCGGATGTTCATGAAAGGGTGGGGACCGTGCTGCAGGTAGCGCGCGGGCGGAAACAGCGCCACGTGGTGCCCCTGCTGGTGAATGCGGCGGAGGAAACCCAGCCCGGGCACGCGCCCGTGATACAGCACCCGGTGGACCAGCCACTCACCCAGCGAGCACAGGGGCAAGGTGAACACCACCCCGGCGAGGATCGCCACCGGCGCCGAGGCCTGGCCACCGACTACCGCCGTACCGATCGCGATCGCCAGCAGCCCTGCGCCACCGACAAGAACGCGCGCGGCATGCGGGACACGGTTCGATCCGACGCCGACCAGCGCGCGAACGGCTTGCGGCCCACGCTTCGTTCCCTCTTCCCCGCCGGCAGGCAGACTCTCGCGGACATCGCGATCGTGCGACTGCTGGCTGGTGGGGATCAGTGCCATGAGCGCGTGTAGGTGATGGCACGGTCGAGGCGCGCGCGCACGTCGTTGCCGATCTGCAGCAGGGCGAGCGGGTTGTGGCGCTGGCGTTCCGCTTCGTAGACCAGCAGGCGGTACAGATCGAGCGCCTCGGGAATCGTGAACTCGTAGCGCACGTCGGGGTCGCCGGTCAGGCCGGGCTGGTGGAAGAAGAAGCCGTCCACGTTCAGCACCGTCGCGCCCACCACCACCTTTTCGCCGTGATAGGTGAGCCCCTGCGGGTTCTTGATCGCGAAGTGCATGAAGTCGTCGACCCCGAAGCTGCTCTTGTCGCCCGGGTCCGTGAAATAGAACATGTTGTGGATGCGCCGGAGGCAGGGGACGAACAGCACGTAGGCGAAGTTGAAGATCTCCTGCTCGTCCAGCTTGCCGTCGGACACGGCGGCGCGCAGGTTGCGCAGCTGGACCACGGTCACGGGCACGACCAGGGTTGGCGCTGCGGTCCCGCCGCTGGCGATCCGGGCGCGTCCGTCGGTCAGGGTCACGGTGTAGGCGAGCTGCCCGTCGATCACCAGGGCGATCACCTCGCTGATGCCCTTCAGCAGCCCGGCCCCCTCGGCCGCCTGCCGCGCGCTCTCCAGCAGCTCGCTGGCCTCGCGCAGGTCGCCGCCGTGGACCGCCAGCGCCGCCGGCGGCGACGGGCGGATGGTCTTCACGAAGCGCGATGACGCGCAGGCCGTCAGCGAGGCGAGACAGGCCACCAGGGAGATCGGGATCCGGCTGCGCGTGCCCATGGCGGCCATCGTACGTTCAAACCGTCGGTCGGGGACAGCGCGGCGGCGCCGGCCGGGTGCGACCGGCACCGCCTGCACAGCGGGCCGCTCACGACTTGCGCGACTCCACCGTCCGGCGGAGCTCGTCTTCCTTCCGCCGGATCTCGCCGGTGGGGTCGCTGGCCGCGAAGTCGGCGGCCTCGTGCACCTGGCGCAGCTCGACCTCGCCCTCCTGGAAGGGGGCCCGCCGCAGCCACTCGATCGCCTCCTCGCGCGACTTGACCTGCCACAGCCAGAAACCGGCCACCAGCTCCTTGGCCTCCGAGAACGGGCCGTCCAGCACCGTCCGCTTGTTCGGGCCATCGAAGCGCACGCGCGCGCCCTTCGAGCTAGTGTGCAGGCCCTCGCCCGCCAGCATCACGCCCGCCTTGACCAGCTCCTCGTTGTATTTGCCCATCTCGGTCAGGGCCTTCGCGTCGGGGATCACGCCGGCCTCGGAGTCCTTGTTCGCCTTCACAATCACCATGAATCGCATCGTCGTTCTCCTTGCTGAGGGTTCCCGGAAGCTGGGGTCCGTATCTGCTTCCATCCAGGCGACGACCGGCGCCCCCGCGGATCGACACGGCCGCGATCTTTTTTCTCGTGTCCTGGACGCGTTGCGTTCGCCGCCGGGAATGCGCACGTGGGGCCGGCTATGCTACCCGGCCACCGCCCGTGTCCGCCCTGCGCCGCTTTTTCGGTACGTGGCTGTCGCCGGCCCCCCGGCAGGGCGGCGACCTGCGTCTGCACCGGGTGGCGCCCGACGTCTACCTTTATCGGGGCTACTTCGCCAACTCGGCGGTCCTGCTGCTGCCCCGGTCGGTGGTGGTGGTGGACAGCCAGGTCACCCCGCGCGCCGCCCGGCCGCTGCTGGCCCAGCTGGGGGCGCTGACCGACCGGCCGGTGCGCCTGGTCTTCAACACCCACCACCACGGCGACCACGTCGGTGGCAACGCCGCCTTCCGCGGTGCGGAGATCGTCGCCAGCGCGCGCACGGCCGCCGCCATTGTCGAGCGCGCCGGCGAGCGGCTGCAATACGCGCGCACCTTCGGCCTGGAGGTGCAGGAGGTGCCGCCGCCGGTGCCGCCCACCCGCACCTTCGAGGACGCGCTGGACCTGCAACTGGACGGCGAGCGCCTGCAGCTGTTCCGCTGCGGGCAGGTCGAGACGCCCGACGCCGCCGTGCTGTGGTGGCCGGCGCGGCGGGTGCTGGCCGCCGGTGACGGCGTGGCCACCAGCGGATATCCCTACCTGGGGGTGCCGTTCCTGGACGAGGGCCTGCGCGACGATGGCGAGTGGCTGGGCTACCTCCGGCGCCTGCGCGCGCTGGACGCGCGGGTGCTGCTGCCCGGGCACGGCCCCGCCCTGGTCGGCGCGGGCGCCATCGCCCGGCGCCTGGATCTGCTGGCGGCGCTGATGCGTGACCTGCTGGCGGCGGTGCGCGCCGAGCTGGCCGGCCCCGAGCGCCCGCTGCCCGAACTGGTGGCGGCCATCGACGCGCGCCTGCACCGCTACCGCGGCCGCAGCGATCTGGAGCAGTCGGTGGCCACACAACGGTTCGCCATCTACCGTGCGCTCAACAGCTGCTTGCCCGGCCGCCGCGGCCGCGGCTGGTGGAACGACCTGCGCCCGTCCGCCCTGCGCCTGGCGTCCGACGCGGAGGCCGAGGCCGAGCTGGCGCGGCTGCCCGGGGCGTCGGTGAAGACCGTCGCCGGGCACGCCTTCGCACTCGCACGCGCCGGCCGTCGCGATCTCGCGCTGGCGCTGGTGCAGCGCTGGCTGGGTGAGCAGCCCAGCTCGACTGACGGACACGGGTTGCTGCGTGACCAGCCCGGGTCGGCGGCCGGGCACGCGCTGCTGAGTGAGCTGTATCTGGCGGGCGCCAGCGAGGTGTCCTCGAAGATCGACGCCACCGACTACACGCGCGCCGCCGCCGAGGCGGCCCGCCGGGCGCTGGCCATCGACGCCGGTGCGCCGCTGGCGCTGCTGAGCCTGGGCACCATCGAGATCCTCAGCGCGCTGATCGCCGGGCAGGACCCCGCCGGCGGCGCCGCGCGCGTCGAGGCGGCGCTCGCCTCGGGCGCGCTGGATGGCGGCCAGCGCCGCCGCGCGCGCTTCGCCCTGGCCAAGGC
>JBKPRZ010000091.1:0-3921 GCA_046734815.1 Myxococcota bacterium
GGCCGACAGGGCCAGCTCGGCCAGCGCGCCCTCGGCGCGGTCGCGGGCGCTGCGGATCGACAGCCCGCGCACCGCCGCCGCCAGCATCACGTTCTCGCGCGCGCTCTCCTCCTCGACGAAGGGCGGGTCGGCGACGAGATAGCCGATGTTGCGCCGGAGGTAGGGCAGCGAGGCGCTCTGCAGGCTGGTGACGTTCCGCCCGCCCAGCACCACCTCGCCCGCGTCGGGACGGAGAGCGCCGGCGGCCACCGCCAGCAGCGAGGACTTGCCCGCGCCGCGCGCGCCGGTCAGCACGGCCAGCTCGCCGGCTTCGACCGCCACCGTGACGTGGTCGATCACGGGCTGTCCCGCACGGCGGAGCGCGATCCCGGCCAGACCGACCGACGGCATCTGTCCTCCCTCCTCCTTGGCTTCGCGGACTGCGCGCGCCCGCGCCGGCTCAGCGCCGGTTGCGGCCCCGGTTCGCCTTCACCCGCGCCGGCTGCGGCACCCGAATCGACAGCGCCACCTTCACGATCACGCCAACCGCAATCAGCGTCGGGACCAGGGAAGCAAGCTCTTGCACCATACGACCTCCGAGTTTTGGGCCCAGGCGGCTGTCCGCCTGCTTACGATTTCAAACATCGGCGGACGCGTGGACGGACGTGAGCGTTCCGGTTCGGAATGCGGCCGGGACGGCTGGACCTGAATCTTTGTTCAGGTAAAATGGGGGCCGGCAGGGGGCCCTGGCCGCGACCGAAAACGTGATGTAATGTAATGCCACGACTCGTTTCCCACAGCTTGTGGATCGCCGCAAGCCGCTGTCGCGGCGGGGTTTTCGGGAAATCATCCACAGCTTGTCGACACCACAATGGGTTGTGGCTTGGCTGGGCGGGGATCACTACGTATAGTGTTTTTGATTGACACGACCTCGGGAAATCGCGATGTTTGGTCATCTCCGGACGGGCTCGGGGGGAACCGGTCCAGGCACGACAGGGCGCCTGCAGCAGACAGGAAGGCGTCCAGAACGACGCTCAGGCGTCACGCGATCGACACAGAACGACACGGAGCCTCGTCCGGACGACGGACTGTTCCAGGACTTGCTGCCGCGGCGATCCAGAAGTTTCGAATGGCTTTGACGTCATGAGTTGGAGGGAAGGTCCAATGCTCGATAAGGCCGACAAGCAGGCGCGAACCGAAACCCGCAACGAGACCCGCAGCGAGGCCAGGAACGAGACCAGGAAGTCGGGCAAGACGCTCAGGCCAGCGGCGGCGGGCAAGGCGTCGGCCGGTGCGCCGCCGGCCGCCCCGCGAGGCCGGTTGCGCAAGGCGCCCGGCTACACCGTGAGCCGCTTCTTCACCGCCCAGCCCCCGCTGCCGGGCGGGGTGCCGGACGACGGGTACCGCGGCGTCGACTGGGAGCTGCGCACCGCCAGCATCAGCGCCGAGAGCGGCAAGGCGGTGTTCGAGCAGAAGGACGTCGAGATCCCGAAGTTCTGGAGCCAGACCGCGACCAACGTGGTGGTGCAGAAGTATTTCCGCGGCCAGCTGGGCACGCCCGGGCGCGAACGGTCGGTGCGGCAGCTGATCGACCGGGTGGCCGACACCATCACCGGCTGGGGCGACAAGGACGGCACCTTCGCCGACGTGGCCTCGCGCGAGGCCTTCCGCGCCGAGCTCAAGCACCTGCTGGTCTACCAGAAGATGGCCTTCAACTCGCCGGTCTGGTTCAACGTGGGCATCGAGCCCGAACCGCAGTGCTCGGCCTGCTTCATCAACAGCGTCAAGGACACGATGGAGTCGATCCTCGGCCTGGCCAAGACCGAGGGCATGTTGTTCAAGTACGGCTCGGGCACCGGCACCAACCTGTCGCCGCTGCGCTCGTCGAGGGAGTTCCTCAACGGCGGCGGCACCGCCTCGGGCCCGGTCAGCTTCATGCGCGGCTTCGACGCCTTCGCCGGCGTCATCAAGTCGGGGGGCAAGACCCGGCGCGCGGCCAAGATGGTGATCCTCAACATCGACCACCCCGACGTCGAGGAGTTCATCTGGTGCAAGGCCCGCGAGGAGAAGAAGGCCTGGGCGCTGATCGATTCGGGCTACGACGGCTCGTTCGACGGTGAGGCCTACAAGTCGGTCTTCTTCCAGAACTCGAACAACTCGGTGCGGGTGACCAACAGCTTCATGGAGGCGGTGCGGGGCGACCAGACCTGGTCCACCCGGGCGGTGCTCGACGGCCGCGCGGTCGAGACCAAGAAGGCGCGCGAGCTGTGGCGGGGCATCGCCCAGGCGGCCTGGGAGTGCGGCGATCCGGGCCTGCAGTTCGACACCACCGTCAACGACTGGCACACCTCGTCCAACACCGACCGGATCAACGCTTCCAATCCGTGCTCGGAGTACATGTACCTCGACGATTCGGCCTGCAACCTGGCCTCGCTGAACCTGCGCCGGTTCCAGCGGCCCGACTCCAGCTTCGACGTGGAGGCCTTCCGGCGGGCGGTCGAGATCACCATCGTCGCCCAGGAGATCATCGTCGGCAACGCCCGTTATCCCAGCGAGGCGATCGAGAGGAACTCGCACCGCTTCCGGCCGCTGGGGCTGGGCTACGCCAACCTGGGCTCGCTGCTGATGTCGCTGGGGATTCCCTACGACTCGGAGGCGGCGCGGGCCTGGTGCGGGTCGCTGACCGCGCTGATGACCGGCTGGGCCTACCGCACCAGCGCGGCCATCTCCCGCGACGTCACCGGGCCGTTCGACGGCTACCGTGAGAACGAGGAACCGTTCCTGCGGGTCATGCAGAAGCACCGCAGCCACGTCGATCGCATCGCCGCGGCCTACGTGCCCTTCGACCTGCTGAACGCCGCCCGCGGGGCCTGGGACGAGGCCATCACCATCGGCAAGGAGCACGGGTTCCGCAACGGCCAGGCCACCGTCCTGGCGCCCACCGGGACCATCGGCTTCATGATGGATTGTGACACCACCGGCATCGAACCGGACATCGCCCTCATCAAATACAAGCGGCTGGTGGGCGGCGGGATGATCAAGATCGTCAACAACACGCTGGACGAGGCGCTGTCGCGGCTGGGCTACGACGAGGGGCTGCGCAAGGGCATCGTCGAATACGTGGACCGCGAGGAGACCATCGAGGGGGCGCCGGGGCTGCGGACCGAGCACCTGCCGGTGTTCGACTGCGCCTTCCGGGCGGCCAACGGCACGCGGTCGATCCATTACCTGGGGCACATCCGCATGATGGCGGCGGCGCAGCCGTTCATCTCGGGGGCCATCTCGAAGACGGTGAACCTGCCGGCGGACGCGACGGTCGAGGACGTGGAGGCCGCCTACATGGAGGCGTGGATCCACGGGCTGAAGGCGATAGCGATCTACCGCGACGGGTGCAAGCGGACGCAGCCGCTGTCCACCAGCAAGGTGGACCCGGGGCTGGCGCGGAGTGCGCAGCCCAGCAGCGCCGCGGAGGCGAGCCTGCGCGCCCAGCTGGCGGCGCTCGGTCCGGTGGCGCCGGCGGGAGGGCCGCCGGCGGCGGTCCGGCGGAAGCTGCCCGACGAGCGGCGCTCGATGACCCACAAGTTCTCGGTGGCGGGCCACGAGGGTTACGTCCACGTGGGCCTGTACGAGAGCGGCGAGCCGGGCGAGATCTTCGTGCGGATGGCCAAGGAGGGCTCGACGATCGCGGGTCTCATGGACTCGTTCGCCACCGCGATCAGCCTCTCGCTCCAGCACGGCGTGCCGCTGCGGCTGCTGGTGGACAAGTTCTCGCGGACGCGGTTCGAGCCGTCGGGGTTCACGGGCAACCCGGAGATCCCGCGGGCCACCTCGATCATGGATTACCTGTTCCGCTGGCTGGGGGCGAAGTTCTGCCGGGAGTCCGGCCAGGCCACGGCGGCGAGCGAAACGAATGGCCAGGAAAGCAGTCCGCCGGCGCCGGTA
>JBKPRZ010000092.1:0-11398 GCA_046734815.1 Myxococcota bacterium
ACGAGTGCCGCGAGGTCGCCGACAAGATTCCGGGCGCCAGGTTCGAGGTGATCAGGGGCGACGGCTCGTCCCATGTCGTGCCCATCGAGCGCCCGGACGACTTCAACGGCCTGGTCACGAAGTTCCTGTCCTGAACGGCAACCCATCACGCGACGAATCGAGACGTCACCGCTGTTGGACGAGGAAGGGGGGGATCGTTGTGAAGAACACTCCGGCAGTTGCCTGGAAATGGGTCAAGTTCGAATGCCGAGCAGAGCCAGGATCCAGCGTCTTCATCGGCGGCACGTTCAACCAGTGGAAGCCGTCCTGCTTCGATAGGTTGCGGGACAAGAAGCGCGATGGGAGCTACCGAACTCTGCTCCAGGTCAAGAAAGGCAGGCACGAGTACAAGTTCCTGGTGAACGGCAAGTGGCTGTTGAACGCCGACCTTCCCGTGTCGGCTCCCGGTAGCGACGCCACGGTCAACAACACGATAGACGTCGCCTGACCGCGACTCTGGGCTTGCGCAGCGCCCGGTCAAAGCGGATTCCGTGCTCGAGGAGGTTCACCTGGCCGCAGCACCCCGAGCGGCATTGCGCCGGCGAAGCCCCGACAAGCCCATCGAAGATGAGGCTGTCGGTGGGCGACCGTCTTGCCGAGCAAGGCGTACAAGACCTCGGCTGACGTCGGATTTGGCGCCGGACCTCCCCGGATCTCCTCTTCGTGAGCGCGGCGCTGCCCGCTACGTATTCCTGCTGGGCCGGGGATCGAGTGAATCGATCGGCGTTACTGGTCATCGCGCTCTGTAGTTGTGCGCCGCGATCGGGACTTCGGTCTATCGCACGGTGGGCTGACCATGCGCTTGACCGCCGCCGATGTCTCGAGCTACATCAGTAGCCATATGGTTACCGATCCGCGACCCTTCGACGTGTTTCGCGCCATCGCCGATCCAACGCGTCGGGCGATTCTCGATCGGTTGCGAGCGGGGCCCTCCCCGGTCAACGCGCTCGCCGCCGATTTCCGGCAGAGCCGCCCCGCCATCTCCAAACACCTGCGGGTGCTGAGGGAGGCGCGTCTGGTGGCGGAGGAGAAGTCGGGGCGGGAGCGGTTTTACCAACTGCGGCCGCGGCCGCTGCAGCAGGTGGCCGGCTGGGTCGAGGGCTACCGGAGCTTCTGGCAGGTGAGTCTGGGCAATCTGAAACGTTACCTGGAGGAAAAATGAGCGCAGCGACCAAGAAAGGAGCCCCGCGCGCCGTGGCCGACGTCTCCGAGGGGCTGATTCTCGCGTCGGTGGAGATCTCGGCGCCGGCCGAGCGCGTGTTTCGCGCGCTCGCCTCCGAAGAGCTGATCAAGTGGTGGGGCTCGGCCGACACCTACCGCACGACCCGCTGGACCGGGGACTTGCGGGTGGGGGGCGCCTGGCGAACCGAGGGCATCAGCGCCGATGGCAAGCCCTTTTCGGTCGAGGGTGAGTTCCTGGAGGTCGCCCCGCCGAAGAAGCTCGTGCAGACCTGGCGAGCCGACTGGGACGACGGCCATGTCACCACCATCACCTACCGGCTGGAACCGATCGCCGGCGGCACTCGACTGACGGTGCGGCATGCCGGCTTCGACGGCCGGGCGGATTCCTGCCGCGGCCACGCCGACGGCTGGGAGCGCGTTCTCGACTGGCTGCAAGGGTTCTTCTCCGCCGGAGGCGCGTCGTGAAATACCTGACCCCCTTTCGGATCGCCACTTACTTGCTGCTTCTGTTCTTCGCCGGGCACACCGGGGGCGGAATGCTCGCGCAAAAGAGCCTCGGTCCGCAGTCGGACCTCGTGTTCGCGGCGATGAAGACGGTGCACTTCAAATTCAACGGCGCCGACTCGACCTGGTACGGGTTCTGGTTCGGATTCGGATTGATGGTCTCGATCTTCCTGCTGTTCTCGGCCATCGTCGCCTGGCAGCTCGACCGGGTCAGGCCAGAGCAGTGGCCGGCGGTCTCGGTGATTGCCTGGTCGCTGTTGGCCAGCCACCTCGCCGCGACCATCCTGAGCTGGAAGTATTTCTTCGCCGGTCCCGGCACCATCGGAGCCATCGTCACGCTGTTGCTCGCGCTCGGCATCTGGGGAAAACACCGCCGGCTCTCGCGGGCGACCAGGACTGGCTCAGGGGGCGTGGCGGACGTCCTCGCTCTTGACTAGGGCGCGAGGCCGACGCGGCGGGCGAGCTGAAGCAGCAATTACCCTGGGTAACAGTCCGACTGTCGCCGCCTGATGAAGACGACACGCTCGCCGTGAAGAAGGGCGAGACGGTCCTGGTGTTCGGGGCCTCGGGCGCGCTCGGGACGCTGGCGGTCCAGGTCAATCCGCGGGCGGGGTGGGCGATCGTGTGCGGTAGGCGTGGATGACCGTCTGGGTGACCCGGTTGCCGGCGGCATCTTCGGCCCGGGCGCGCAGCGAGACGAATCCCGGTGTCTCGGGATGCTGGACCAGAGCCAGCCCAACTTCGCCGAAGGACAGCACCGCGGCTGGCTCCCAGACCTGGCCGTCATCGTGAGAGACCTCCAGCCCCAGGCTGACCACCGGCGCTGCGGGCGCGCCGGCCTGACCTTGGACCTGCAACCCCAGCAGGTAGGGCACACCCGCTGGCGCGCTGTCTTCGTCGTCCACGCGGGTCGAGACCCGGACCAGCAGCAGCGGCAGACGGTGCGGGGCGGAGTCGCCGGCGGGCGCGGAGTGGAAGGTCCAGGATCCGGCGAAGGCTGTCCCCAGCACGGACCAGGGGACCTGCCGCGTGCCGGTGGCTTCGAGGCTGTAGGTGCCCGCGTCCGCCGGTACCGTGAACTGACCGTTCGCGGCCCGCGGGCTGGTGCCGATGACAATGCCGTCTCGCGAGAGGGTGGTAGAGCCCGTGAAGGAGAAGGTGGCGTGTTCCTTTTCGGCCGGTGAAAAGGGGGTGACGAAGATCGAGAGGGTGTTGTTGGTCCGGAAGGCGCCCCAGGTGGGCAGGTCCGGTCCAAAGGAGGGGCCGACCGGGGCGCTGTTCCAGTGGCGGCGGAGCTGCTCGCCGGGCTGGTAGACGCTGCTTCCCACCACGCGCTCGAAATAGAACGGGCTCGTGATCTCGGGCGGGTAGAGAAACAGCGTCTCGCTCCAGGGGATGTTCGCGGTGTAATACTCCAGCGTCCTGCCGGGGAGCGGCCGGGGCAGGTTGGCCTGGTAACCGGAGGCATTGTCCGGGGTCAGCCCGAAGTTGGTGCGGTAGGCGGTGGCATCGCCCTGGGAGTGGTACCGAGCCTCCACCGACCCGAGCTCCTGGTCGTGCACCGGCAACGTCAGGTCCGCCGGTATGCCGCCCATGATGGGGAAGGCCAGGTTGTAGACGTAATCCTCTGCCGGCGGCGTGCCCCCGGGCACCGGGGCCGGCCCCAACCAGGCCCGGTAGTCCAGCGAGAACAGGTGTCCGGTCACCGGGTCGGTCGGCAGCGCATGGTAGATGACGTCGGACAGACTGAACACTGTGGTTCCCAGGCCGCTGATCGACTTGGAATGCAGGGAGATGGAGTTCCACAGGAGGCTCGCGTCCGCGCGATCGACCTCGACGGCGAAGGGAACGGAGAGACGGCCGTCGAGGGTGACGGAGAGGTCCTGGTCCAGCGCGATCGACGGCCGCGCGGCCGCGATGTTGCCTTCCGCCCCGGTCAGGAGGGTGCTGAGGTCGTAGGTTCCCCGCTGCAACCGCAACGTGACCGTGTTGGCCGGCTGGTTGATGGTCTTGGATTCGGCGGTTTCGACGTTGAAGACCGAGCCGAAGGTCCAGCTGGGCGCCTCGCCGTTGCGGTCGAGGGTCAGGACGCTGAGGTTGTAGCTCTCGGGCTCCTGGTAGACCAGGCCGGCGATGTTGACGTTGCTGGTGCCGTCGCTGGCGGAGAGCAACAGGCTGAACATGCCGCTGCGCCGTGGCTGCGGGGTCATGGTGACCTGGGCGGTCGCCGTCCCGTGGGCCGGCACCGTCACCTGCGGGTCGGCCACGAACAGGCCCTCCGGGGCGGGGGTGCCGTCGGCGGCGCGCGCGGATACCGTGAGCTGCAGGGTCACGTCCGCGTCGCCGTCGTTTCGATAGGTGACCAGCTTGGTGACGGCGGCGGCCTCGTGAGGCCAAGGCAGCAGGCCGAAGCTCAGGTTGCCGCCGAGCGCGTACACCTGCTGGGACACCGCCCGGGCCAGGTCCACCAGGCCGACGCCGCTGTCGGAGACGCTGGCACCCGGCACCGGCCGCGAGCTGCTCATCAGCGCCGCCTTGAGCTGCTCAGCCTTCCAGTCCGGGTGCTGCTGGGCCAGCAGCGCGGCGCTGCCGGACACGTGCGGGGTGGCCATCGAGGTGCCGGACAGCCGGACGTAGCTGTCGCCGACCGGGGCGGAGTCCCCGTTGGGCGTGCCCCGAGCGCGCGCGGAGACGATGTCCCTTCCGGGCGCGGCGATGTCCGGCTTGAGCGCGAAGTCGCGCAGGCGCGGCCCGCGGCTGGAAAAGGAGCTCATCCCGCCCGATTTGTCGACGCTGGCCACCGCCAGCGCGGCATCCGCCGCGGCCGGCGCGCCCACGCTCCGGGGCTGGCCCGAATTTCCCGCCGCCGCCACGAACAGCGTCCCGTATTGCGCGGTCAGATTGTTCACGGAGGTGGACAGGGGGTCGGTTCCGTCGCTGGCGCCGCCTCCCAGGCTCATGCTCACGATGCGCGCCCGCGGAGCGGCCCACTCCATGCCGGCGATGATGGCCGACAGAGTGCAGCTGCTGGTGGCGCACACCTTCCCGACCATCAGGGAGGCGTCCGGAGCGATCCCCCGGTACTTGCCCTCCGACGCCGCGCCGGTGCCGGCGATGATGCCGGCCACGTGGGTGCCGTGGCCGACGTTGTCGTTGGCGTCAGGCTGGGTGTTGGTGAAGTCGACCGCCTCCAGGGTCTTGCCGGCCAGGTCGGGGTGGTCCGCGCGGATTCCGGTGTCCAGCACCGCCACGGTCACCCCGATGCCGGTCAGCCCGGCGGCCCAGGCTTCGGGCGCGCCTATCTGAGGGGCGCTCTGATCGAGCAGGACGGGTACGCGCGCATCCAGCCAGACCCCGGTGACATCGGTGGCCAGCGCCCGCGGTCCGGTCGCACCGGCAGCGCCGCCCTCCGTGATCCAGCGCCAGAAGGTTCCCGAATCTTGCTTGTCCTTGACCACCACCTCGCCCTGGATGCTGCTGAGCCAGCCGACGGGACGCGCGCCGCTGGCCGCGACCGATCGAGGGGGCCGCCCGCGGTAGGTCACGATCAAGGGCAAGCTCGGACCGCCGCCGTCCTCGAACCCCTGCCGGACCAGCTCGCTGACGTTGAACAGTAGCGGGTCGAGCCGCCCGGAGGCCAGCAGGGGCTCGGCATCGCTGGGAACGACGATCAGATCCCGCTGGGAGCCGTTCTGCACCGTGTGCGCCAGGAACCGGACCTGCTCGCGCCCAGGGCCGGCTTCGATCGCGCCCACCGGCTCACCGGGTGACACATCGGACAGCTGGACACGGTCTCCGGTGATCAGGGTGACCACAGCGGATCGAAGCCCGGGCGGCGGCGCCGGCGAGTCCACCGAGATCTGCCCGGCACGCGCGAGCAGCTGGTCTGAAGGCGAGTGGTCCGAGCAAGCAGCCGCGAGCGCGGCGGCGGGCAGGACGATCATCTGGATGAACCGGGTCGATGTCCCTCGACCGACGAACGGGTCTGCTGCGCTCATGTGAGCCTCCCTGGTTGGTGGAATCGGCGGCAGGCGCGGCCGCGCTCTGGAAGGGGCCAGGTGCGAGGAGTCCGCGCACGCTAGCACTTTTGGCAGGAGCGCAGTCAAGGCGCGGGCGCCTTTGCGTGTGCTCGAATCACGAAAAACGTGCGCGCGAAAAAGTGGTGACGGATCTCCCCTGCTCTCGTCGATTGAACGCTGGGGAGCCACCTTCTGCCCGAGGCGTGGCCGGGACCTGGTCGGGCGAGATCGGCTTCGCCTCTGCCCGCGCGTCTGCCTGTGCCATCGCACGGAAGGCGACCGGCGAGGACTGCGGCACAGAGATGAAGTCCGCCGGTGTCGGCACCCTCGCAGGCGCGACGTACTGCTGCGGTGGTGGTGCAGGTGGTGGCTGCGGCCGCGGCACGTACGGAGGCTGCAGCGACACCGCACTCACGACGATCGGAGCCTGCGCGGCCGGTGTCTGCTGATCACCTGGCGGAGACTGCAGTGCTTCGATCTCCTGCTCCAGCCGAGCGAGACGGACGCCGAAGAACTCGGTCTGCTGCTTCTTCATCGGGCTGTCTGGCAACTGATGCAGCTCCCTGAGACGCTGCCGGATGAAGGCGACCTCGGCCTGTATCTTGCTGAAATTCACTGCGGGCGCCCCTTCACGATGAAGGGACGATGGGCCAGCGCAGGCTTGGAGTGGTTGCGGAACTCCAGCACACCGCTGTCGTGCGGTCAGCGCCGCAGCGGCCAGCCTCGGCTTCGGGGACACGCGCGTCGTTACACAGGGCGAACCCATCCGTGCAACTCCAGCTGCAGTTCTTTCCATCGCAGACCGCTTTCGCATTGGCGCGGGTGCCGCAGTCCTGGAGCTCATCCTGGCCGGAGCGGCGCACGGTGGTGGGGGTGGGAGGAGGGCGACCGCGCCCTGCGCTTGCTGCGCAGCGGCCGGGGCCTGCCCTGCGTGACATGATCGGCCTGATGACCGGGGGGGTGAACCGCTTCGCCTTCATCAGCCGGCTGCACGCGCGGTCGAAGCGTTGACCTGGGGGGCGCCGCGGGCGCGGTCCATGGCCTGGGCACGGCCCTGAAGGGCGTCATCGGATCGATGCTACGTCGAGCAAATGCTTCCATCAAAGCCACCTCCGCGCGCAGCCCCTGCTCCCCGGACGCCCCGCAGCCGGGGCGACAGCGCGGCCGGCCGGAAAATTCGTCCACCTCCAGCCGGCCGTCCGTTTCTATCCTGCGGTCATGAGATCACGGGCGTTTCTGATGGTGCTTGCGCTGGTCGCTTGCGTCGATCCGGGGCCAACCAGCGTGCCTTCGACGCTGCCGACCGGCCCGGTCCCGCCGCCCCTGCCCGGGCTGCCGCCGGGGGCGGTCGTGGGGGTCACGCAGCCCTCTCCCGAAAAATCCTGCTCGCTGGGAACGGCGCACATGAACCAGCTGTGCGGGGCGGCGGCACGCTGCCCGGTGCTGGCGAGCTGGCGGGTCGACTGCGAGTACGTGAGGCGGGTGGATCTGGCGGTCTCGAACGGGGGCGAGGTCCTGGCGGTCGTCGACGGAGTGCGAGGGTCGTTCGCGCTGCAAACCGGTCTGGATCGCGAGCCGTCTCTCACCCACGTGGGACCGGGCGGTCTGGTGCCCGCCTTCACCCAGCAGCAGCCGCCGGAGCCGCGTCTGGTCTCGCCGAGCGGACTGTTGCGCCGCACGGAATCCGGCTGGCAGCCGGCTGCGCAGGGTTTCGCGGCACGCGGGTCGGTCGTGGGAGCCGCCTTCACCCAGGGTGAGATGGGGTTCGCGCTGCAGGTCGAGCCGTCGGCGGTGGCCCGCACGTTGTGGCTGGTCGGCCTGACACCGTCGCAGGAACCGGCGGTCATGATCGCGCAGGGGACGATCGACTACCAGCAGCTGCTCGTCACTCCGTCGGGGCGCCAGCCCGTGGTCGTGTACGCCGAGCGCCGGGGTGGCGAGATCCGGATCCGGGCATGGGACGGGCCAGGGCAAGCCAGCCGGGTCCTGCACAGCTTCGAGCCCCGGGCCGGTTCGGTGGGCTTCTCTGCCTCCCTGTCTGCGGACGGGCGGCCGTTGGTGCAATACAACGATGACGGAAACGCGGTGGTGGTGGGAGGCGCGCCACCAGTGCCCGTCTTTGCGGCCGAACCGGCAACGGACCCCCTGTGCAACCGCTGCGGAGATCCGGACTACTCGGACCGGTACAACAAGAGCGAGATCGGCGAGCGCGTCTCGCAGTTGCACGCGTTGGCCGGCGCTGGGCCGTGGAGCGCGATGATCACGGGACCGACGGTGATCTTCTGCGAGGTCAGGGGTTGCGCCAACCAGATCGGGTTCCAGTTCGAGCCCCTGAACCTGCGCCTGCGAAACGTGTCGAACCCGGCCCGCGAGGTGACCTTCGTGCGCCCGTGGTCCGACCCGATCCTGCTGGCCAGCGACGACAACGGCCTGCTGTACCTGGCGGTGAAGTCCCCGCACGCCACCGGCGCTGACGTTTTCGTGCTCGACCCGAGCGGAATCTGAGCTGGGAACGCCGATCCCGGGTGGGCACGGCCTCGGGGCCTAAGCCACCTCCGATCGTCAGTGAGTTCGAAAAGCTGAGGGGCTGCAGGAAAGCGTGACGGATTGTGCGGGGCTGTGTCGATTACCGTTCATCGGAGACCACCTTTGAACGGAGTGAGATCGATGCATGCTATGTGCACAGGGGTGCTGCTCGTCGGGCTGACCTTGTCCTGTGGCCGTCCCACGGTCATCCAGGGCCGCGGCGAGTCTCCGGCATCGGCCGAGGGTTCCGATGCGGGGGCGGCGGGTCACCCTGCGCCAGCGGGAGAGCCGCCCGCGTTCAACCTCCCCGAGGCAGGGGCGGCCCCGGCCTCTCCCGCGGCCGAGCCGCCGAGCTGTGCGGTGGAAAAGCACCGCACCGAACGCGCACCGGTCGACGTCGCGCTGCTGGTGGACGTCTCGGCGTCCATGGCCGGGCGGTGGGGGATGACGATCAAGATGAGGGGCATGCAGGACGCCCTGTCGAGCTTCTTCAACGATCCAGGTTCGGCGGGCTTGCGGGTGGCGGTCACGTTTTTTCCAGCAGACGCCACCAACTCGTGCCGGCCGGAGGACTACGAGACGCCGGCGGTTCCCTTCGCAGACCTGCCGGCAGCGGCCGCCAGCGTGACCAGCGTGGTCAACGCGCAAGCACCCCGCGGCGGCACGCCGGCCGCGGGTGCCGTACCCGGCGTGCTCACCTTCATTCGCCGGAGCCAGGCGGCGACTCCCGGCCGGCGCTCGGCCCTGGTGGTGGCCACCGACGGCGCGCCCGGCGGGTGCGGACCCGATCCAGTGGGTCTCGTCGCCGGCCAGCTGGAGGCAGCGCGGACCGGTCCCAACCCCATCCCCACGTACGTGATCGGCATAATGGATGCCCCGGGCGGGCCCCTGCCGCCCGGCACCTGGAACCCCGCCTCATCCGGGATCGATGCGGTCAACAGGTGGGCGGCCGCGGGAGGTACCACGAAGGCCTTCTTGCCGGACCCCACGATGCCCATCACGACCCAGCTGATCGACGCCCTGAACCAGATCCGCGGGCAGCTGGCCCTGCCCTGCGAGTTCGCCATTCCGCCATCGACCATGCCCGGCCAGGGGATCGACTTTGCCAAGGTGAACGTTCGTTTCACCACATCGGCGGGCGGCGTCGAGGAGCTGGCCTACGTGGGCAGCCCGGATCGTTGCGACGCGCGGGGCGGGTGGTACTACGACGTCGCTCCCGGCAGCGGGACGCCGAGCCGGATCATCGTCTGCAGCGCGACCTGTGACCGATTCAAGGCGGCCGCACAGCCGGCCGTGGAGCTGGTCTACGGCTGCCGGACACGCGCCATCGATTGACGATCTCAGCGCCGGCGGGCGATCGCGTGCTGGAGCGCCTGGCCGATCGTCTGACGGAAAATGCTGTCGGGGTTAAGGCGGGCGAACCGCTCGGCGCGCGTGCGGGCGGCAGTCAGGTCGCCCGCCTTCGCCAGCGTGACGATCCAGAGCGTCTCGCGCTCCTGATCCAGAAGCCCGGCGGAAAAGGACCTCTCGTGCTGCCCCAGCGCGACCCGGGCGCCGGCCAGATCGCCGCGCGCCAGTGCGGCGCGGGCTCGGCTGAGCAGCCGGTGCTCCGCGGCGAGGTCGGATCCGTGCGGGTCCGCTGACGGGCTGGCGATGGCGCTGGCCGTCGCCGGCGGAGCGGCGGGACGCTGCTGACTGACCGGGGCTGGCCCCGGCTGATGAGGCCATGCCGTCCACAACATGCCGCCGCCCAGAGCCATCAGTACGGCGACGCCGGCCAAGAGAACGGGCGAGGCGAGGGTGCCCGATGCTCCGGCGGAGATCTTGACCGCGGCGGAGGCGGTCGCGGCGGCGGTCCCCACGCCCGTCCCGGCGATGGCGGCGGCCAGACGAGCGCGCCCGCGGTCCTTGGCGCCCGCCGGCGGATCGCAGCGCCAGCCGCGAAAGAGCGCGGCCAGCTCCGGATCCAGTGGTTCGAGGGGAGGGGGCTTCATGGCTGACCTCGTTTGCGGGCGACGAAGGCGGCGACCTTGGCGCGCGCCAGCCGCAGGCGCGAGTAGACCGTGTTGAGCGGGGCCGAGATCGCCTCGGCGATGGTGGGCGCGGGCAGCTCATCGAGATCGTGCATGACCAGCACCACGCGCTGGTCGAAGTCGAGCCGGGCCAGCGCCCGGTCCATGAGGGTGCGCGCCTCGCGTGCGGCCAGGGCATCTTCGGGTCCCGATCGCGCGCCTGCGATCACCGCCTCCGCGGTCTCGAGGCTGGGTGTCGTCCGGCGTTGCCGCCGCCGCATCTCCGCCGCTACCCGGATGGTGATGCCGTACAGCCAGGGGCGCATCGGACGCGCGGGATCGAAGGTCGGCAGCCGGGCGTGGGCGGCCAGGAACACCTCCTGCACGGCATCTTCCAGGATGCTCTCGGGCAGGCCGAGACGTCGCAGGGTGCGCCAGACGTTGTCGAACTCGGATTCGTAAGCTTCGGCGATCGAAGGGGGCTGTCCCACGGCCGATGGGCCGCGAACCGGTCGCCTCTGGAGACCCTCCGGGCTCACGTCTCCAATTCCGCCCGGAGGTCAGAATCCGTCACCGAAAGTGCGCAGGAGCAGCAAGCTGGCCTGCGCGCCAACGCGCGGCGTGACCCAGGCAGCGGCCTGGTCGATCCAGAGCGTGGTGCGAACCACGGGGGCGAGCCCGGTCCCCTCCAGCACCATCGACCAGCGGCTGCCGAGCGGTTGCTGCCAGCCCACCCGCATCCCCGCGGCCGCAAATGGGGTGAGATCGCGGCGAGACCTGGCAAAGCCGGTCCCCGCGCCGCTCAGGCCGCCGGCGGCGACGATGCCGCAGGCGAACGCGCGCCCGCCGTGGCGGCAGGCCGAGAGCAGGCCGCCCAGGAGGCGGCCGCTGACGGCGCCGCCGCGGTAGCGGCTCTCGCTGGCGGCATTGACCTGCGCCTCGAGGCCCAGTGCCAGCCAGCCTCGCCGGATCCTGGCGACGGCGCGCATCCCCAGCGCTGGCCCCGGCTGGAGATTCGGCACCACATCCACCCCGGCACCGAGCGCGAGGAGAAAGGGCTGCGGTCGGGTCGCCGCCTGCGCAGCGGAGGTGGCGGACGTCCGGGCAGCCGGCGAT
>JBKPRZ010000093.1:0-32293 GCA_046734815.1 Myxococcota bacterium
TGTTGTGGGGGCGGTTCTTCGGGTCGTTGGGCGTGGGGGTGATCTTCAGCCGGATCACCGTTCCCAGGGCGTTGTTCGCGCCGAGGAAGAGGCACAGGTTCTCGACGCCGCCGTCCGCCTTGCAGTGCCGGTCCAGCCAGCCGACCTGGCTCATCTGATCGAGGGCCGGCTTCAGCTGCGGGTTGAGGACCTTGAGCGCCGTCCGGTAATAGGCGGCCGAGGCCACCCGCAGGAAGCCATCGCTGCGGCTGCCCGCATCCTGGTCGATGAACTTCCGGCACAGCTCGGGCGTCACCTGCCAGGCATCGGCCACGGTGGCGCCCCAGAAGGCCACGTTGGACAGGGACTCGGCCTTGCCGAACGGCAGATCGAAGCGTCCCTCGCCGCGCTCGTAGAAGGTCTCGGACAGATCGAGCACCCGGTTGATGGAGCTGAGGACCCGCAGCCACTCGAGGCCGCGGATGTCGGAACCGAAGTCCGCCTGCAGGGTCCGCATCACCGATTCGAGGTTGGCGGGCAGGCCGTTCGCGGGCCAGTTGTGGAAGGGGTAATTCTCCACCGGGATGCCCAGCGCCCGGCTGAGCAGGGTCGAGTAACACTGATCGGTCCGTGCGGCGGCCAGAGAACGGAACCCCTGCGCCAGACTGTCGCCCATCGTGAACAGCTTCATGACCCCTCCCGGTGATTGCTCCACTCAGACGGATTGTCACCCGGTTCTTCCCGGCCAGCGACGGACAACGGACCCATTCAGGGCCCGACGAAGGGGGAAGTCTGCCGTGCGCATCCGGGCGCGAATGGAGTCAACATGCCGGCATGAGTCCGCGAAAGTCGGAGCGCGGGACACCTGCGGTCGAACGCTTGTGTCGCGCCCTCAGCTGCCCCAGCGCAGGGCGGGGGTGTGGACGGGGGCGTCCCAGAGCCGGGTGAGCTCGTCGTCGAGGCGGGTCAAGGTGAGCGAGCAGCCCGCCATCTCCAGGGAGGTGACGTAGTTGCCCACCAAGGAGCGCGCGATCCGCAGGCCGTCGCGCTCCAGCCGGCGGGCGGCGGCATCGTACATGAGATAGAGCTCGAGCAGCGGGGTGCCGCCGAAGCCGTTGAGCAGCAGCAACAGAGGCTCGCCCCGGGCCGGCTGGAGGTCGTGCAGGACGGCGCTGACCAGCTCGGCCACCACCGCGTCGGCGGGAGCGGTCGGCACCCGGCGCCGCCCTGGCTCGCCGTGGATGCCCACGCCCATCTCCATCTCGTTTTCACCCAGGTCGAAGGTCGGCTTGCCGGCGGCCGGGACGGTGCAGCCGGAGAGCGCCACGCCCATGCTGGCGCAGGCCCGGGCGGTGCGCTCGGCCAGCGCCGCGCAGGTGGCCAGGTCGGCCCCCGCCTCGGCCGCGGCGCCGGTGATCTTCTCCACCACCAGGGTGCCGGCCACTCCCCGGCGGCTGGTGCTGTAGGTCGAGCTCTCGACCGCGACGTCGTCCTGGATCACCACGCTGGCGTTGCGGCCCCCGAAGACCTCGGCGGCCATCTCGAAGTTCATGACGTCGCCGGAGTAGTTCTTCACGATGAACAGCACACCCGGACCGCCGTCGACGGCCTGGGCGGCGGCCGCGATCTGATCGGGCGTGGGGGAGGTGAAGACCTGCCCGGGGCAGGCGGCATCGAGCATGCCGGGACCGACGAACCCGGCGTGCAGCGGCTCGTGTCCGCTGCCGCCGCCGGAGACCAGCGCCACCTTGTTCGACCGGGGCGTGGCCCGGGTGACGTAGGTGGGCTGCTCGTGCAGGACGACCAGGTCGCGATGGGCCCGGGCCAGTCCGCGCAGCGCTTCGGGGACGACGTTCACCGCATCGTTGATGAACTTTTTCATCGGGTCCTCCTGAGGTCCACCGCGTTTCATTCGAGGAGCTGGCCGAGGCGGTCGGCCAGCTCGCGGAAAAGCCGCTCCAGCGCCGCCTGCCGGTCGGGGTCGGCCACCAGGGGAATCTCGAGCGCCAGCGTCTTGCGGCGGACAGGCGCGGCGCGCCCCTCAGTCGCGCCCGGGTGGAGGTCGGGGTGGGCCTTGCCGTAGGCGCGCAGGAAGGCGCGTCGTTCCTCGGGCGTGAAGTGGCAGATCTCGAAGATTGTCTCGATGTGCCGGGCCGGGATCGGCATCGGGTAGATCGGGTTGGTCAGTTGCGAGACGAAGCTCTTGTGTTTCCCCAGCGCCAGCGCGATGCGCGCGCGCAGCCCGGCCGGCCGGCGATCGATGGCGTCGCGCAGGACCGTCTTGTAGGCCGCGATCGGCTCGGGGTCGGAGGCCTTGCGTGGGTGCGGCTTAACCGGCATGAGACGAGACCGCGCGCTTGACCGGACCGAGGGCGGCGGGCCCCACCGACAGGCTGGTGATGCCGGCCCGGAGCAGCAGCGGGACCAGCGCCGGGTCCGAAGCCATGTCGCCGCAGACGCTGACTTCGCTGCCGGTGCGTGACCCGTGGGCGGCCACGCCCGCGATCAGGTCCAGCACCGCCGGGTTGCGGGGGTCATGCAGGTCGGCCAGCGCGGCCGAGCCCCGGCTGGTGGCGGTGACGTACTGGACCAGGTCGTTGGTGCCGATGGAGTAGAAGGCGGCGTCGAAGCGACCGATGGCGATGGCGGCCGCGGGCACCTCCACCATGATTCCGATCGGCGGCGTCTCCACCGGCACACCGGCGGCCCGCAGCGCCTGGACCTCCTGACCCAGCATCTGGCGGGCGCGGTTCAGCTCGTCGGGGACGGTCACCATCGGCAACATCACCTTCAGCGGGCCCAGCGCGGCGGCCCGGGCGAGCGCCCGCAGCTGGGTGCGGAACACCTCCGGGTGGGCAAAGCAGAGCCGGATGCCCCGCACGCCCAGGAAGGGATTGAGCTCGCCCGCCACCGTCAGGCCCGGCATCGGCTTGTCGCCGCCGGCATCGAGCGTGCGGATGGTGACCGGTTTGCCAGCCGCCCACTCGACGAAGCGCCGGTAAAAGCCCAGCTGGACCTCCTCGCCGGGTGGCCCCTCGTGGAACAGCAGCTCGGTTCGCAGCAGGCCGATGCCGTCGCAGGCCTGCGGGGACACGCCCGCCAGCGCCTCGACCGACTCGACGTTGATCTGCACGGTGATGCGCGTGCCGGTCGCGCTGACCGCAGGCGTGGATTGCGCCGCCCTCTCGGCGGCGGCCTGGGCGGCGCGGCCCTGCTTCCGGATGCGGAAATGTTCGCTGGCCAGGTCCGACGGGTTCACGATCAGACGGCCATTCTCGGCATCCAGCAACGCCGGCGCCCCGTCGACCAGCTGGTCCAGCGCGGCCTGCAGGCCGACCAGCAGGGGAACCCCGCGCGAGCGCGCCAGGATGGCCACGTGGCTGGTGGTGCTGCCGCTCAGCAGGGCGGCCCCGCGCCAGCGCGACCAGTCCAGCTCGAGAAAACGCGACGGGGTCAGATCGTCGGCAAGGTAGATGCCGCCGGCCTCGGGCGGGGAGGGCAGGGGGTCGTGTGACGAGGGCGCCAGCGCAGCCAGCACCCGGGCTCGCAGATCGGCCAGGTCGCTGGCCCGGGCGGCGAAATATTTGTCGCTGGAGGACCGGTAGTCGGCGATCTGCGCCTCCACCGCGGCCCGGAAGGCGCGCGCCGCCGGGTCGCCCTCGGCGATGGAGCGGTAGGCCGGATCCAGCAGAGAGGAATCCCGGAGAAGCTCGATCTGGAACTCGATGATCTCCGATCCCACCTTGCCGCCCGCGGCCCGCAAGGTCTCCAGCTCGGCGGCCGCGCGAGCCACCGCTGCCTCCAGCAGCTGCCGCTGGGTCATGCGCCCGCCTCGGGACACGCCGTTGCCCGTCGTCGCCGCGTCGCCCTCGGCCTCGGCGGGCGGCCTGGCCACCACCAGCACACCCTCGGTCAGGCCGGCGCACGCCACCTGACCGTCGAACTGCTGCTCCAGCTGCGATCCCTCGTCGAAGTTGCGGCGGACCAGCTCGGTCACCGCCAGGAGCGCCTGGGGTGCGTCGGCGCCCTCCGCCTCGAAGTGCAGCGTCTGACCGCGGGGAGCCTTGAGCGACAGCACCCGGGCCACGCTCTTGGCGTCGGTCCAGCGGCCTTCCTCGCCCACCCGCAGCCGCACGCTGGCGGCGAAGGTCTTGGCCAGCTTGGTCAGCTTGACCGCCGGCCGCGCGTGCAGCCCGGTGGGGTTGGTGATCACCGCCGTCGCCGAGACCGGAGGCTTCATCGCTGGTAGAACTCCTCGGCGGCCTTGCGCACCTCCTCGAGGCTGCTGCCGCCGGCCGCTTCGGTGGCGGCCATGACCGCGCCCTCGACCACCGGCGCGGCGCAGACCACCACCTGGCTCTGCCAGTCGGCGGGCAACATCTCGATGGCCATCTCGGCGTTGGTCTCCGCCCCGCCCAGGTCGACAAGCACCGCCACCCCCTTGGGCCCGTAGACCTCTTCCATGCAGCGCTTGATGGCGGCTACGTCGGTCCCCAGACCACCGGCGGGGTTGCCGCCGCAGGCCGCGACCCGGACCTCGCTGCCGACCATCTGGCGGACCATGGCCGCCGCGCCCCGCGCGACGTCGGGGGAGTGCGAGACGATCACCACGGACACCCGGTCGTTCATGACTGCGGCTCCTCCGCCAGGACGCCGCAGACGGCGTCGACCAGCAGGCAGCTGGAACAGGCCCCCGGGTCAAGATGCCCGACGCTGCGTTCGCGCAGGAATACCGCCCGTCCCTTGCGTGCCACCAGCGGCCGCGTCGACTCGAGGCCGTCCTCGGCAGCGCGGCGAGCCCGGGCCAGGGTCTGTTCGCGGCCCAGCCCCTCGGCGCTGGCGGCGGCGACGGCCTGCTGGACGGGGACCAGCACGTCGAGCATCGTCTTCTCCCCCGCCTCGGACCGCCCCCTCTTCTTGACCGCCGCGACCCCCTGCTCGAGCATCGCGTTCAGGGAGGCACCTTCGCCGGCGGCGGCGCGACCCATCGCCATCAGCAGGCTGCCGTACAGCGGACCGGAGGCGCCGCCCACCGTCATCACCAGGACCTTGCCCATGGCCTCCAGAGCCGGGCCCAGGGGCTGCGCCGCCAGCTCCGCCTGCTGGGCGGCGATGGCCGAGAAACCGCGCTGCATGTTGATGCCATGATCCCCGTCGCCGATGGCGCGGTCCAGATCGGACAGCCGCTCCGCATTGGCGTCGATCGCGGCCACGGCGGCCTCGATCAGCCGGGAGACCAGCGGGTCAGCAGCGGTCGCTTGCATGATCACCTCCATCGCGTCTCACCGGGTCCTTTCTCGACGTTTGCTGTCACCGAACCAGAACGCATTCCGAAGCTCACCACTTTGGCACATCCGCGACGACCGAGCAGACCGCGTTGACCGGCAGGGACGCCTCGGCCCTGTCACCGTCCATCGGCGGCCACCCGGTCGCCTGCCGCGTCGAAGAACAGGGGTGTTTTCAGCTCGACCTCGACCGCGTCTCCCACGCCCAGATCGGTGTCCGGATCGACCAGGGTCACCAGCTCGGCCTGCCCGTCCAGGCTCACGTGCAGGTGGCTCTCGGGGCCCAGGTGCTCGATCCAGCGGACGCGTCCGCGTGCGGCTCCGCCCGGCCCGGCCCGCCGGATCTGGACCTGTTCGGTGCGCACGCCGATGGTGACCGCGCGGTCGGGGGCCGCCACCCGGGGAAACAGCGCGCGCGGCACCAGGTTCACCCCCGGGCTACCCAGCCGGGTGGCCACCCGGACGTTGCGCGGCTGCTCGTAGATCTCGCGGGGCGTGCCGAACTGAACCAGGCGGCCCTGGTCCAGCACCCCCACCTGGGTCGCCAGGGTCATGGCCTCGGTCTGGTCGTGAGTGACGTACAGGATGGTGGCGCCGAGCTCGCGCTGGATCCGTCGGATCTCGATACGCAGCTCGGACCGCAGCTTGGCGTCCAGCGACGACAGCGGCTCGTCCATCAGATACATCGCCGGCCGGCGGACCAGCGCCCGGCCGATGGCTACCCGCTGCATCTGCCCACCCGACAGATCGGTGGCGCGGTTGCGAAGCTTGTCCTGGATGTGCAGCAGGCGCGCGACCTCCGCCACCCGCTGCGCGATGGTGGTCTCGGGTACCCGCCGGCGGGGCGAACGCAGCGGGAAGGCCAGGTTGTCGTAGACCGACAGGTGCGGGTACAGCGAATATTGCTGGAACACGAACGCGACGTCGCGTTCCGCGGGCGACTCGGCGGTGGCATCCCGCCCGTCGATCCACACTGTCCCCGTGTCGGGCGTCTCCAGACCGGCCGCCAGCCGCAAGGTGGTGGTCTTCCCCGCGCCGGTGGGCCCCAGCAGGACCACCAGCTCGCCGTCTTTCACCCGCAGATCCAGCCCGGACACCGCCTGGGTGCGGCCGAAGCTGCGGGATACGCCCTCGAGGCGCAGCTCAGCCATGGGTCCCTCCCACCGCGATGGCGCCGGCCGGCTCGTGCAGCGCCGACCGCAGCGCCCGGCCCGAGGCCCGGTCGAACACCGACAGCGCCTGCGCGCGGAAGGCCAGGCCGGTCTGATCGCCCGGTCGCGCCGGCAGCTCGGAGGGGATGCGGGCCTTGATCCGCACGCCCGGGCCCGTCTCCAGGGTGACCACCTGGTTGGTGCCGAGGTATTCGACGTCCAGCACGCAGGCCCGCAGCGGCGCCTGGTCGGTCAGGCGCACGTGTTCGGGGCGGGCGCCCAGCACCAGGTCGGTCTCGACCGTCCCTTCGCGCAGCTCGGGGACGTCGATGGTGGCCTCGCCGATCCGCACCGCCCGCTGCCCGGGCTGCAGGTGCGCCCGGAACGGAAGGAAGCTCATGGGCGGAGAGCCGATGAATCCGGCGCAGAACAGACTGGCCGGTCTATCGTAGATCTCCTGGGGCGGGGCCAGCTGCTCGATCCGGCCGTCGTTCATCAGCGCGATGGTGTCAGCCATGGCCATCGCCTCCATCTGATCGTGGGTGACGTAAACGGTGGTGGCCGAGAGGCGATCGTGCAGCGCCCGCAGCTCGCCGCACATCAACGTGCGGAACTCGGCGTCCAGGGCGCCCAGGGGCTCGTCCAGCAGGAAGGCGGCCGGCTTGCGGACGATGGCCCGGCCCAGGGCCACCCGCTGGCGATCCCCGCTGGCCAGCCCCGACACCGACCGGTCGAGCAGGTGGCTGATGCGCAAGATGGCTGCCGCCTCCTCCACCCGCCGCTCGGCTTCCGCCCGTCCGACCCCCTGGCAGCGCAGCGGGTAGCCGATGTTGCGGCGGACGTTCAGGTGCGGGTACAGCGCGAACAGCTGGAAGACGAAGGCGATGTCGCGCTGGCTGGCCCGTTCGAAGGTGACGTCCCGGTCGCCCAGCAGGATGCGGCCGGCGGTGGGCAGCTCCAGGCCGGCGATCATCCGCAAGGTGGTGGTCTTCCCGCAGCCGGAGGGGCCCAGCAGGCAGAAGAACTGACCGTCGCCCACGACGAAGCTCGACCCGCGCACGGCCGACAGGCCTCCGAACGCCTTCTGCAGTTGCTCGACGCGAATCTCGGCCATGGGTTACTCCGGCAGCTTCGACACGATCGTGAACAGGACCGTGCCCGCGAGGACGGTCAGGAAGGAATGGGTGAACAGGAACATGGAGAACGGCTGCAACAACATCAGCACGCCCGCGCCGGTGACCAGGCTGGCCACCATCTCCAGGGGCCCGCGGCGCAACCAGCGCGAGGCCAGGCTCTTGGCCAAGGCTCTCATTTTCTCACCGCCCCGAAGGTGATCCCGCGTAGCAGGTGCCGGCGCAGCAGCACGGTGAACACGAGGATCGGCAGCAGGAACAACGTGGTCGCGGCCGCCACCGCGGGCCAGTCCTGCCCGCCTTCGCCGATGATGAAAGGGATGAACGGCGGCATGGTCTGCGCTTGCCCCGAGGTCAGCAGCACCGCGAAGGCGTATTCGTTCCAGGCGAAGATCAGACAGAAGATGGCGGTGGCCACGATGCCGGTGGCCGCCTGGGGCAGCACCACCTTGATGAAGGCCTGCAGACGGGTGTAGCCGTCGACCAGCGCCGCCTCCTCGTATTCACGCGGGATCTCGTCGATGAACCCCTTGAGCAGCCAGACCGACAGCGACACGTTGACCGCGGTGTAGAGCAGGATCATCCCCAGCCGGCTGTCCGACAGACCCAGCTGTCGGTACATCAGGTAGATGGGGATGGCCACCGCGATGGGCGGCATCATGCGGGTCGACAGGATGAAGAAGAGAAGGTCGTCTTTGCCCCGCACCCGGAAGCGCGAAAACGCGTACGCCGCCAGCAAGCCCAGCAGCACCGACAGCGCCGTCGATCCGAAGGCGATCACCAGCGAGTTGGCGAAACGGGGCACGAAGTTCGACGGTCCCGCCACCACCATCCCGCGCGCACGCGCCACCCGGTCGCACACGCCGGTGGGAGGGGGGAGCGCGGCCAGGTATTCGGGCGTCTGCCGCGAGATGGTGGTGAGCAGGTTGCAGGCACCGTCCAGGGTGGGCCGGAACAGCACCCTGGGTGGATAAGCGATCGAGTCGGGCGGCGACTTGAAGGCGGTCAGGAAGATCCAGACCAGCGGCACCAGCGCCAGCAGCGCGTAGACCGCCACCACCGCGCCGGCGATGGTCCTGGTCGTCGGCGAGGGGTCGACCACGGAATGGGCGCGCGTCGACATGGGGATCTCCTAGCGGCTCTTCACCCGGTTGAGGGCCTTGACGTAGATATTGGCCAGGCCGAAGACGGTGACGAACAGGATGATGGCGAAGGCCGAGGAGTAACCGGTGCGCCACTTCTCGAAGGCCTCGCGCTTGAGCGTGATCGAGGCGAGCTCGGTGGCCGACCCCGGACCGCCGTTGGTCAGCAGGTTGACCATGTCGAACATCTTGAAGTTCTCGATCCCGCGAAACAGCACCGCCAGCATGATGAAGGGCAGCGACATCGGCAGGGTGATGCTCCAGAACTGGCGCCATCGGGAAGCGCGGTCCACCTCGGCCGCCTCGTAGATGTAGCCGGGGATGGAGCGCAGCCCCGCCAGGCAGATCAACATCACGTAGGGCGTCCACATCCAGGTGTCGACCACCACGATCGCCCAGGGGGCCAGCTTGACCGAGCCGATCATGCTGAACGAGTCGGCCGGCACGCCGGTGAGGAACTGCAGGGCGTAGTTCCACAGCCCGGTCTGCGGCTGATACAGGAACGTCCAGAAGTTCCCCACCACCGCGGGAGACAGCATCATCGGCACCAGGATGGCGGTGGTCCAGAAGCCGTGGCCTCGGAAGCGGCGATCCACCAGCCAGGCCAGCCCGAACCCCAGCACGGTCTGCAGCGAGATGGTCCAGAAGAGGAAGTGGGCGGTCGATTGCATCGCGGCCCATACCTCGGGATCGGTGAGGATCGAGAGGTAGTTCTCGATCCCCACCCCCACCACCGTCGCGTTGGGGCGGTTGGCCCGGTAGTTGGTGAAGGACAGACGGACGGTCCAGGCCAGGGGGAAGATGTTGATCGCCAGCAGCAGCAGCACCGTGGGCGATATGAACAGCCAGGAGATGGCCCGGTCCGACAGCCCGCGAATCCGGCGGGCCATCGGCTCGGGCGTGGCTCGGGCGGCGTGTTCCAGCAGGATCACTTGCGTCCCGTCGGGTTACTTGCTGGCCAGCTTGCCGTCGTCCTTGAACACCTTCGACCAGTCCCGCACCAGCGCGTCGAGCGCTTCCTGGGCGGTCCCCTTTCCGGCCACGACGTAGTCGTGGACCCGCTTCTGCATCGCCAGCAGCAACTGGGCGTAGGAGGGCTCGGCCCAGAAGTCCTTGACCATCCCCATCGATGTCAGAAAGTCCTGGGCGAAGGGGGCGCTGCGGGCAAAGCCCGGATCCTCCAGCACGGCCTTGTGGCAGGAGTAACCGCCCAGCGCCCACCAGCGCTTCTGCACCTCGGGCTGCGCGAACCACTTGAGGTACTCCAGCGCGGCCTCGCGGTTGCGGGAATACGAGACCACGGACATTCCCTGCCCACCCAGCTGGGTGAAGTGTTTCTTGCCGGCCGGGTTGGCGAAGAAGCCGATCTTGTCGCCGCCCACGTTGGGGTCCTTGTGAAGGCCCGGGAAGAAGGCGAAGAAGTTCATCTGCATCGCTACCTGGCCCGACTTGAACGCGTCCAGCCCCTCTTGCATGTACGCGTTGGTCATGCCAGGGGCGGTGCAACAGTCGTACAGCGACTTGTAGAACTCCAGGCCCTTGACCGCATCCGCCGAGTTGACGAAACCGGCCATGTCGTACGGCTTGCGCGGGTTCGCATATTCGAAGCCGTAGTCGTAGAGCACGTTGGTGACGCCCATGGTGATCCCCTCGGATCCGCGCTCGGTGTAGAGGTACAGGCCGTAGACCGTCTTGCCGTCGATGGTGCGACGCTGGAAGAACTGGGCGACCTCCTTCAGCTCGGCCAGGGTGCGGGGCGGGGCCAGCTCGCGCTTGTATTTCTCCCGGAACTCCTTGCGCAGCTCGGGCCGCGCGAACCAGTCCTTGCGGTAGGTCCATCCGACGGCATCACCCATGGCCGGCAGCGCGTAGTAGTTGGGCGTGTTCTTGGGCCACTGCGAATACCCCACCACCGTGGCCGGCATGAAGTCGGACATCTTGATGCCGTTCCTGGCGAAGAAGTCGTTCAGCTTGAGGTAGTGGCCGTTCTCGGCGGCGCCGCCGATCCACTGGCTGTCGCCGATCAGGATGTCGCACAGCTGGCCCTTGGAGTTCAGCTCGTTGAGGAAGCGGTCGGCGAAGCTGGTCCAGGGGACGAACTCGAACTTCATCGCCACTCCGCTCTTGGCGGTGAAGTCCTTCGACAGCTGCACCAGGGCGTTGGCCGGATCCCAGGCCGCCCAGCACAGGGTCAGCTGTCTGGGCTGGGCCTGGGCCGCGGGCGCCAGAGCCAGGGTCGCTGCCATGGCCGAGACCAGCCCGGCCATGCGGATAGCGTGTTTGTCCATGTGTGCACCCCTCGGTTCGGTGATTCGACGTCGGTTCATTTGGTTCACTGAACTGAACTAGAAACCAGCGCTGGCCCCCACCGCCAGGCTGTTCTCCTGCACCCGCTGACCGGCCTGATTGCGCGAGCGGGTGTGGGTCCACTCGGTCGCCAGAGTGACCACCTGGCCCAGGCGGTAATAGGCCCCGCCGATCACCGAATCGTTGCGGCGGACCAGCTGGTCGGCGCTGGTCTCGTCCGGTGCCAGCTGCAGGCCGCAGGCCCCGTAGCTGCCGCCCAGCTTGAGGTTGCCGATGCTGTAGGTGAGCTGGGCGTAATAGCCGTCGGAGTCCCGGCGCGCCGGCAGGCCCTGGACCAGGGCCACCCCGTCGCGCATCGCCGCCGCGTTGCCCACCCCTTTTCCGGCAAAGTAGTAGCCCAGCAGCGACAGGCCCTTCAGGTCCAGGCGGCCGCCCACGTCCAGCGCCGAGCTGGTGATGGTCTGACGGGTGGGAAACTGCGCCATCGACGAGGACGAGCTCTGCCACCAGCCGCTGAGCCAGAGGTGGCCCGCCAGCACCGCGCTCCAGTCGAAGGTGGCCTTGCCCATCAGGCCGGGCAGCCGATGTTCGATCAGCTTGACCCCGTTGACGTCGGCCAGCGGGACCGCATCGAAGGCCTGGATGACCGAGGCGGTGAGCTGCAGCCCGCCCAGATCCGGCGTGGTGTACTGCAGCTGGGGAAAGAAGTCGGCAAAGATGTAACCGACCCCGATCCGACCGAGGGTCGAATTTCCCACCTGGCCGGAGACCCCCGCCGCCCCCGAGCCGACCCCGGCCAGCGACATGTCGTTGACGATGGCGTCCGAGGCGAACACCCCGAACATCCGCCCGACCTTGAAGGTGCCGGCCCGCTTGCTGCCGAAGAACACGAAGCTCTGGCGCAGCGACGGGCTGGTCTCGCCGAAACCGGTCTTGCCACCGTTGGTGCTGTTGATGCCCGACCAGATCTCCCCGGTGCCGCCGAACGTCCACCCCCCCCGCTCGGTCGACGCGCTGATGCCGAAGTGCCCCACGCCCAGCCCGTTGGACACGCTGGCCCGGTTGCCCCCGTCCGGTCCGGTGTCGCAGGCGAACCCCCCGGCGACGCTGGTGCCGGAGTGATCGCACATCCCCAGCTGCAGGTAACCGCTCGCGAACCCCGACACACCCAGCTTCCAGTCACCCGCCGTCATGTCGACGGCGCGGGCGGCTGACCCGGCCAGAAGCACGCCGGCGCACATCGTGACGGAGAAAACAGAACGAACCACGATCCGAGGTCGTTTCCGCATGGCTACCTCACGTGTTTAGTTGCGTGTACTGAACTAAACTATACAGATACCCCTGTCAAACGGATTCGTGACACCCGCGATACCGCCGCGGTACATCCGCCGGACGCACCGCAAGCACGGCCTCCGCTTGAAACGCCTTCCCCGGCGGGCGGCCGGCCTCAGGCCGGGTGGGTCTCGCGCAGTCGGACGGCCGCCACCAGCCCGGACGCGAACGTGACGGCGGCGACCACGCCGATGGCGGCGGGCAAGCCCAGCAGGTCGGCGGTGAGGCCCGAAAGCAGCGCGCCGGCGGCGTAGCCGAGGTCCCGCCAGAGGCGATAAACGCCGACGGCGGACGCCCGCCAGCCGGGATGAGTGACGTCGCCGACCGCGGCGAGCAGGGTGGGGTAGACCATGGCGGTGCCCAGGCCCAGCAGCACCGATCCGCAGGCGAAGCCGGCCAGCCGGGGCCAGGCGACGACCAGGGCGATCCCCGCCGCCTGGATCCACAGTCCCCAGACGATCAGCGGCTTGCGGCCGGCGCGATCGGAGAGAGCACCGCAGAACAGCTGGCCCACGCTCCAGATGGCCAGATACAGCGCCGACAGTGCGGCGATGCGGTCGAGCGGCAGACCCCGGCCGGCGAAGAACACCGGGAAAAGGCCCCACACCATGCCGTCATTCAGGTTGTTCACCAGGCCGGCCTGGCTGACCGCCGACAGGTTGCGATCGCGCAAGGAGGTGCGAAGGAAGACCTCACGGGCAGAAGGGCGGTCAGCGACGGCCGACGATGCCGCTTGCACCAGCGAAGCCTCGTGACGGACGTGTCCGCCGGTCTCGCGAACGACCAGCGCCGACAGCGCGAGCCCGACCGCGACGAGCACGACACCCAGGTAGAAGGGCTGCGGGCGCAAAGCGTAGCGGACGGCGACATACCCGGTGAAAAGCGCGCTCCCGGCCACCGCCAGGTACCCGGCGAACTCGTTGAGACCCATGGCCAGGCCGCGTCGCTGGGGACCGACGAGATCGATCTTCATGATGACCGTTGTCGACCAGGTGAGGCCCTGGCTGATCCCCAGCAGCAGGTTCGCGAGCAGGACCCCATTCCACGATCCCGCCCACATCAGCATGAAGGGGACCGGGGTCGCGACCAGCCAGCCGGCCACCAGCACGCGCTTTCGTCCGACCCGATCGGCGAGCCCGCCGGCGAAGTAGTTGGCGGCAGCCTTGGCGATCCCGAAGACGACGATGAACGACAGCACCGCCGCGCGGGCGGCCAGGTGGAATTCCCGCTCGGCAATGGCAGGCAGGATCGATCGCTCCAGACCCACCATCGCCCCGACGAAGGCGTTCACGACCACCAGGAGCACGAACTGCCCCAGGTTGGCCGCCAGTCCCAGGCGCACCGGCGAGTCGACGTGCGTTGCCACGGCTGTTTCGAAGAGACGAGCCGCTCAGCCGCGCCCCTGGTTGTGGCGGAGGTTGGCCTCCAGGTCCGGCGGCCGGGTGCGGCTCTGCTGAGACAGTGTGCTCACGAACTCCTCCCGCGCGGTCGACAACATCGGGTTGAATCGCTTTTCGAACCCGAGGGTCGAGCTGGGCTTGCCGCTCAGGCCGGCGCCGCAGGCCGAACCGGCAAAATGCCCGGGGAAGATCTCCAGCTCATCGGGCAAGGTCAGCAGCTTGCCCTGGAGGCTGCCGTGCAGCTCGGCCGCGTTCTGTTCGCAGCGCCCGGGGAGGTCCGGCCGCCCGACCGCGCCGACGAACAGGGTGTCGCCCGTGCAGGCGAACCAGGGCGCCGGCCCCCGACGTACGTCGGTCACCAGCAGGCAGACGCTTTCAGGTGTGTGCCCCGGGGTGTGCAGGACGTCGATCAGCGTGTTGCCGAGCTCGATCCGCTGCCCCTGGTCGAGCGGCTCGAAAACGAAAGCCACCTCCGCGCTCCGGTGCAGGCAATACCGGCCACCGGTCCGACGGGCCAGTTCACGCCCGCCCGAACGGTGGTCGGCGTGGACGTGGGTGTCGATGACATGGGTGACGCTCATGCCTCTGGCCCAGGCGAAGCTCTGGTAGAGATCGAGGTCCCGTTCCTGCGGGTCGACCACCGCGCAGCGCCCGGCCGTGCCACACCCGAACAGGTACGCCGCACACCCCGTATCGAAGTAATAGAAAGGTCTGAAAATCACGTCGGCGCCCCCCATCTGACGGCTGGCCGGCGAACCTCCCCCCGAGGCCGTAGGCAACACGCCGTCGCAACTCCCCGGTGCGATGTTACCGTCGCCCCGCCATCTCGGGCGATCTGATCGCCGGCCGGCCCACACCTCTCAGGGTTGGCGTGCAAGGACGGACGTGCTCCCGAGCCCGCCTTTGCAGGCTGCCCCCCCTGTTCGCGCCCTCGGCGCCGGACACGGTTCTCCTCGGCGGGTACCACCAGCACCGGGCGAAACGCCGAGCTACTGACGGGCCGAGCCGGTCGTGGCGGCTCAGGCCGCCGAGTCGGCGCTCGGCTCGGGCTGCCGTCGGGCGCCGGGCAGATCGCGCGATTGCCGCTCGAAGCGGCGGGCGAACCACGCGTCGAGCGACAGAGCGCCGGGACCGCGGATGGCGATGACCAGGAACATCACCAGGTAGCTCCACTCCTCCAGGCCGACGAAATCGACGAGGCCGCTCACGTCGCCCAGCTTCGCGGTGAGGATCGCGACCAGCATGACGAACGAGAGGGGGAGGGCGGCGATCCGGGCTCCCAGGCCCACGAGCACCGAGACCCCGCCGACGAACTCCGTGACCGCGGCGATGCGGGCGTTCAGGGCAGGCAGCGGGATGTGCAAGCTGGCGAAGAACTCGGTCTGGTCGCCCAGGTTCTGCAGCTTGCCCCAGCCCGTGCGGATGAACACCAGCCCCACGGTCAGACGGATGAGAGCAGGGGCCAGGAAGGACAGCCGCTCGGTGATCTGGAGAAGGCGGTTCTGAAAGGTCCGGGCTCGCGACTGGATTGTCATGGTGCGCCTCGCGGGTGGATGTCTGTTCGGTCTGGAGTGCCTTACGTGGCACAGAGAGGCTGGGTTACGGTCCAGTCGCCGCGTCCGTCCCGCGGCCCGGGTGAGATATCATCCCGGCGTGTCTGCCAAGCCGCCGCCGGTGCGTCTGGCCGAGCTGGTCGCCGCCCTGTCTCTCGGGATCGACCTCGGTTTCGGTCAGCCCATGGAACACGTCCTGCGGCAGTGTCTGATCGCGCTGCGCCTGGCGGAGGGCCGCGGGCTGGACCAGCAGCAGCGGACGGCCGTGTATTACACCGCCCTGTTGATCAACGTCGGCTGCCATTCCGATGCCCACGAACAGGCCAAGTGGTTCGGCGACGACATCGCCCTCAAGGCCACGAAATACGAATATCGATTCGAGCCGCGCAGCCTGCGCCGGGTCGGCTCGGGCCTGCGCCTGCTGGGTTCGGGGCATCCGCCGCTCCATCGTTTCAGGCTGGGCCTGGAGTTCCTGGTGTCCGGTCACCGGGAGGTCGACAACATGATCTCCCACCATGCCGCCATCGCCCGCAAGCTCGGCGAGCAGCTGTCGTTGCCCCGGGAGGTGCTCGAGGCTCTGGGGGCGGCCTATGAACGCTGGGACGGGCGCGGCTGGCCCGGGCGCGTGAAGGGGAACGGGATTCCCCTGGCCGCCCGCATCGCGCAGGTGGCCGAATACACCGAGGTTGCCCACCGCGTGGGTGGACTGCAAACGGTCAGGAAGATTGCGCGCGAGTGGCGAGGCGGTCAATTCGACCCCGCCGTCTCGGACCTGCTGCTGGCCGATGCCGACCAGCTCCTTTCCGGTCTGGATGCCGTGGCGGCGTGGGACGCCGTGCTGGCCGCCGAGCCAGCGCTCGAGACCACGGTGTCGGGCGAGCAGCTGCAGGCCGCCCTGCTGGCCATCGCAAATTTCGTGGACCTGAAGTCGCCCTATTTTCTGGGCCACGCGCAGGCGGTGGCGGACCTCGCCGCCGAGGCGGCCGCGCGCCTGGGGATGGGCCCGGACCAGGTCCGGCTGGTGCGCCACGCCGCGATCGTGCATGGCTTCGGGCGGCTGGGGATCTCCAATGCCATCTGGGACAAGCGTGGCCCCCTGGGCGCCGGTGAATGGGAGCGCGTGCGGATGCAACCCTATCTGACAGAGCGGATGCTGCGTCAGTCCGGGGCTCTCGCGCCGCTCGCGCGCATCGCCGTCCTGCACCGGGAACGCATGGACGGTTCGGGTTATCCGCGGGGGTTGACCGGCGCGGCGATCCCCCGGGAAGCCCGGGTCCTCGGCGCCGCCGACGCGTATCAGGCCATGCGAGAGCCACGGCCCCATCGCCCGGCGCGCTCGGACGTGGAGGCCGCCGCGGTGATGCGGGCCGAGGTCAAGAAGGGGCGCTACGACGGCGAGGCCGTGGAAGCGGTGCTCGGATCAGCCGGGCACCGCGTGCCCCGGCGGCGCGAGGGCCCGGCCGGTCTCACCGTCCGCGAAGTGGAAGTGCTCCGGCTGCTGGCGCGCGGGCTGTCCAACAAGGAGATCGCGGCCACCCTGTTCATCTCGGCCAAGACAGTGGCGAACCACATCGAGCACATTTACGCGAAGATCGAGGCCTCGACCCGCGCGGCCGCCGGCCTGTTCGCCATGCAACACGGCCTGCTGCCCGAAGAGGAGTTCCCGACCCGCATCACCGCCTGAGCCGCTCAGCCGCCGGTCATCTTCTTCAGGTTCGCCATCATCACCGCCTGGGTCTTGCGCAGGTCCGGGGTGGGGCTGAACTGCACGATCTCCGTGCCCGGCTCGTGCCGCACGGGAATGTGGCCCGGCGGTGAGTAGAAGGCTTCCCCCGCCTCATACACCTCCTCGCGATCCGCGAATCGCATGGTGAGCTTGCCCTTGAGGATGTAGCCCCAGTGCGGACACTGGCAGCGATCGTCGGGAAGCCCCTTGAGCAGCGCGGTGCCGTCGATGTCCTGATGGAACTGCACGAAGTTCACCGTGTAACCCGGAAGCTCCTGCTCGCGGTCGGTCACCGGCCCGTGCTCCCGGACGCTCGCAGCACTGTTCTTCGAAACCTTCGGCATCTCTCACCTCCTTCGTGGTGATGCACGAAAAGGTAGCGAACCGGCGCCCCGCGAATCATGGGGCGTTCGACCTATTTTCCATCCCAGGGAGCGCGGATGGGAGCCAGCGCTCCGGTGGCGGGCCGTGCCAGCACGCGCAGCGCCTGGTAGTGGGTCGACTTGATCACCTGCGGGGAGGCGAGGTGGGGATGCTCGATCCAGACCGCGTCGATCACCTCCAGACCCAGGTCCTCCATCTGGCTCAGCAGCCGTTCGGGGTCGTAGTAGGTCCACAGGTCGTCGTGCTGGTGGTGAAATACGCTCAGCAGCACCAGGCTGCCACCGGGGGCGAGCAGGCGGCGGGCCTCCCGGATCAGCTCGCGGCCATCGGGGACGATGTCATACAGGAACGCGACCACCAGCCAGTCGGCGCAACCGTCGGCAAGTGGGGTCCGGAGCGCGTCCCCCACCACGACTTGCACATTCGGCGACAAACTGCCGGCGAGCTGGTGCCGGACCACCCGGGACGCCGCCGAGCGGACGTTCTGCAGGCGCACCTCCCGGATGTCGAGCACCTCTCCACGCAGCAGCCGCGCGGAGGCAGCCGCCAGCGGATAGGACAGCTCGATCCCGATCACCTCCCGGCACCGCGAAGCCAGGCATGCCAGGGCTCTCCCGGCCCCGCTGCCCAGAACGACCGCTCGCTCCCGCGGCCGGACCGGGACGGTCGTCCAGGCCCACTCCAGCCCCTCGGTCGTATCGTTTCGCCAGTCTCGGAGCAGGAACTCGAGCGCGCCCTCGGGACCATAGCCACTGGGCTGCTGCAGATCCGCCGCACCCAGCTCCTCCGAGCCGGCCGGGAGCAGCTTCTCGAGAGGCGCCGTCCACGAGCGGAGGAGGGCAATGTTGGCGCTGACGGCTGCCGCCAGATCCTCGAGCGCCTGGCCCTGCCGCGCGTCGGGGAACGCTCCGTCACGGATGGCGTCCGCCGCCCTGACGAGCTGATCGGTCATGCGCATCCGATCCGCCTGAAACTTGGCCAGGGTCGCCCGCACGTGTCGGTGCGGATCGGAGACCAGCAGGGGGATGCCCGCTGCCTCTGGCCAGCTGGCCGAGCAGCCGGTGCAATCGTGGCGCTGGTCTCCGCGCACCAGGGGTGATCGGCAGGTGGGGCAGCAGAAGGTCACGTGGCCTTTCTGACGGCGCCGGGGCTCGATCGCGGCCGACGGCCCGGCACCCGACGCGATCCACCACTTGCAGCTGAGCGGGATATGAGGCTCGAACTCACGACATTCAGCTTGGGAAGCTGACGCTCTACCAACTGAGCTAATCCCGCGGGAGACGTCTATCTATCCGAAGTTCTTGTGGTTTGCAAGGTGGGATGGCGCGGTACGGATGCAGGGCGCGCCGGATCCGTCGATGGACGGATCATGGCCCCCTTAGCCCAGAAAGCCGTGGCTCCCGTGGTGGATACGAAGGTTCATGCGTTCCTGGTGCCCTGGCGACGCGCGCACCGGAAGCGGGAACAGACCTGGAAGGAGAAGCGGTCGCCCAACTGGCAGGAGGTGACCTGCGAGCTCTGCCTGCAGCACCGGCCGGCCAACGATCAGAAGGCCGGGCCGGTCAAGCCGCGCTGACCGCGCCCCGCGACCGTCACCGTCCGATCTCATCGCCGTCCGGCTGCTAGCGGTCGGCGCGCAGGAGGCTCACCACCGCCGGTGCGCCGCCGACCGCCAGGCCGATGGCCAGTCCCACCAGCGCGCCCACGCCCGCGCCCACGCAGGCGATCAGGGTCAGCGGGGTGGCGATCGCCACCGTCGCCAGCAAGGTGGCCGGGACGACCCGCGGGCCGGCGGTCCGCCGGGCGTTGTGGGCCGCGCCGGCGGAGATGAGCAGGCCAGCCAGCACGCAGGGCAGCTGGCATTCGACGAAGCCGCCGCCGCCGCGGGCGCCGCAGACCCAGGCGACCAGCGCCAGCGACATGGCGACTGTGCCCACCCACAGGCCGGGAAAGACGCCCCGGCCGGGCTCGCGGCCGTACCAGACGCAGAAGGCGGCGATCGCCGCCGACAGCAGCGCCATGCTCACGCCGAAGGCGCCGGCGCCCGTGAGGCGGCTGCTCAGCAGGCCGACGGCGGCGATCAGGATGCTCCACGGCACGGCCACGCGCACGCGGCCCAGCTCGTAGGCGCGTCGGGCGCGGTGGCGGAACACCTCAGGCGTGAAAGCCATGCAAGCTCCTCCATATCCGCCGCAGTCGGTCCAGCGCCCGCTGCCGCCGTTTTCGCTGTGCCGGTGATCGGGTGGCAGCGGCCCCTACCTCGTCGGGCGCGAGCTGCAGGTAGGCCGCGATCTCGTCGCGGTCGGCCGGAGAGAGCAGGTCGATCGCCTGGGCCAGGCGCGCCCGCAGCTCGGCGTCGGCCAGCGCGCCCTCCGGGCTGGCGCTGTCCGGGTGATCCGGCAGGGCGCCGGCCGACTCGCGCCGGCGCAGCCGCCGCTGGCGCAAGGTGCGCGCCTCGAAGGCGGTGATGGCGAAGGCCCAGCTGAGGCCGTCGCGGGCGGGGTCATACGATTGCACCGTCGACAGCACCTTCATCAGCGCCTCCTGGGCGGCGTCCTCGGCCTCGCTGCCCGGGCCCAGCAAGCGCTCGGCCAGGGACCGCAGCGGCGGCCAGAGGGCGGTGAACACCGGATCGAACGCCTCCCGCTCGCCGGCGGCCAGGCGCGCCAGGTCGGCGCTCAGGCGGCGGCGGGCGTGCGCATCCATCTCTGCCGACTGTAGGCGCTGGCCGGGCGAACGTGACCGGCCTTCCGCGGCGGCGGTCGCGCTGCGGTGGGAGGGTGCATCACCCCGGCGGACATCGATTCGGGCAAACCCAAGGCTTCAGGTGATTTCGCGCTCTTCCGATGAAAGATGTGAGTGGCCCGTCGAGTCTCCTTCGAGCTGACCTTCGAACCGGTTCCCGGTTTGATCGGGCCGACACGTAGGTTCATTCAGGATTCGGTTCAGCCGCTGGTCCGCGACCCGGACGACGTCTCGCGCATCGCCATGGCGGCGCACGAGCTGATGGAGAACGCGGTCCAGTACGGCGTCGGGCGGGTCACCAAGCTGGGCGTGGCAATCTCACGCGCCGACGAGGAGGAGGCGGGCGAAGTGGCGCTGCGGCTGACCAACGAGGCCACGCCTTCGCACATCGAACGGCTGCGGGCAGGAGTGGCGGCGCTGGTCGAGCCCTCGCGCGCGCTCGAGCACTACCGCTACCTGATGATGAGAGAGTGGGACGTGAACCAGGAGTCGTCCGGTATGGGTCTGGCGCGGATCGTGGTCGAGAGCGAGATGAAGCTGGCGGTCGAGGTGGACGGTCCGCGCGTCGTCCTGTCGGCCTCCGGACGCCTGGGTGGAGTGAGCCCATGATCCAGCCGGTTCACGACGACGCTTTCTCGGCCTACTGCAGCGACGAGCCCTCCGGCCTGCTCATCACCCTCTCGGGCAGCACCGAGCTCGATTCCAAGCAGAACCTCACCCGCTTCCTGCAGCAGGTGCACGACGACGCCTGCGCCCGCAACCTGTCCGAGGTGATGGTGGACCTGCGCACGGCGGCCTTCGTCAACTCCACCTGCCTCAAGGTGCTGGCCTCCTGGATCCTGCAGCCGTTCGCCGACACCAAGCCGCCCTACCGCATCACCTTCATCACCACCCGGGCGCACGCCTGGCAGCGGCGCAGCCTCAGCGCGCTCACCTTCCTGGCGCCCAACCGGGTGTCGGTGGTGGGCGACGCCTGATCGGGCACGCGCCGCCGCGGCTCTGATACCGTGGCGGGCATGGCCCGCCGCAAGCTCGCGCGCCACCTGACCTGGCTGGAGGCGTTCACGACCGCGGTCGAGACTGGATCGCTGGAGGCGGCCGCCCAGCAGCTGGGGGTGGCGCGCTCGGTTGTCAGCGAGCACCTGCGCGCGCTGGAGGAGGCGGTCACCCACGGGCGGCGGCTGCTCGACCGCAGCCCCGGCCGCCGGCTGCAGCTGACCGCCCAGGGCGAGAAGCTGTACGCCGCCGCCCGCGCGCCGCTGGGCCAGCTGGAGCTGCGTCGCTTGCGGGACATCGCCTCGCCCGATCCCAGCCTGCGCCTGGGCCTGAACCAGACCCTGTCCGAGCTGCTGCTGCCCCGGCTGGCCGAGCGCGCGGCCGGCGTGGGGCTGCGGCTCGAGTGTGCACTGGGCGGCGCCCGCGAACTGGTGCGCGAGGTCCAGACCCGGCAGCTGGACCTGGCCATCGGCTTCACCCCGCTGCCGCCGCACCAGGGCGTGGCGGCCGAGAGTCTGGCCCGCGTCGGCTTCGTGGTCCTGGCGGCCGAGACCTCCGAGCTGGGCCGCCGCCCGCGCCGCAGCGTCTCGCTCGAGGCCCTGCAGGGCCAGCGCTTCGTCGACTGGCTGAGCAGCGATCCCTACGGCGGGGCCAACGCCGCCCGCTTCGAGTCGGCCGGGACCGAGGTGCGCGAGGTGGCCCGGGTCGAGAGCATGTTGCAGCTCTATCCCTGCTTGCGCGCGTACAAGGCCTGCGCCATCGCGCCCGACCTGCGGGTATTCGCCCCCTTCCCGCGGGGGCTGATGGTGGCACCGCTGCGCGAGCGGCCCCGGCAGACGGTCGAGATAGTCGCCCTGTGGCCGGCCAGCGGGCTGCTGCCGGAGGCGGCCCTCCTGCTGCGCTCGCTGCGCGCGCCGTCCGAGCGCCGCTGAGCGCCGCGGCGTCGCCCCCGTAGTTCGGAATTACGAACAATACGGCGATCTTTTTCCTATTTCCGACCGCCGGTTTCGGCCGCACCATTGAAGGTGGAGGGTTTTGCCGTGGCCACATCCCTTGCCCAGCGGGCCATCGATCGGCTGCCGCCCCACCTGCGGCGGTTCGTGGTGACCCAGGCCTATGAGGAATACACACCCCGCGATCATGCGGTCTGGCGCTTCATCCTGCGCCGGCTGCGCAGCCAGCTGGCCGACAAGGCCCACCCGGTCTACCTGGACGGCCTGGAAGCCACCGGCATCGACGTCGAGCAGATCCCCAGTCTGGATCAGATGAACGAACGCCTGGCCCGGCTGGGCTGGAGCGCGGTGGCGGTGCGCGGGTTCATCCCGCCGGCGGTCTTCACCGAGCTGCAGACCCTGGGCGTGCTGGCCATCGCCGCCGACATCCGCAACCACGAACACATCGACTACACCCCGGCGCCCGACATCGTGCACGAGAGCGCCGGGCACGCCCCCATCATCGCCCACCCCCGCTACGCCGAATACCTGCGCCGGGCCGGGCGGGTGGGCCGCTACGCCATCGCCTCCAGCGAAGATGAAGCGGTGTTCGCCGCCATCCGCAATCTCAGCGTGGTCAAGGAGGATCCCACCGCCACGCCGGCGGCGGTGCAGCTGGCGGAAGAGCGCCTGCACGCCGCCTCGGCCAGCCGCCGCTTCGTCAGCGAGAACACCAAGGCCAGCCGCCTTTACTGGTGGACCGCCGAATACGGCCTGATCGGCGATCTGCACAGCCCGCGCATCTACGGCGCCGGCTTGCTCTCCAGCCTGGGCGAGGCGCGCCAGTGCCTGAGCGACAAGGTCGCCAAGGTGCCGCTGTCGGTGGCGGCCGCCGAGACGGACTACGACATCACCCGCATGCAGCCCCAGCTGTTCGTGGCCCGCGACTTCGAGCATCTGTTCGAGGTGCTGGACCAGTTCGAGGCCACCCTGGCCATGAGCCGCGGCGGCGACTACGGGCTGGAGCAGGCGATCCGCGCGCGCACCGTGAACCACCTGGCGCTGTCCGACGGGCTCGAGCTGACCGGGCGGGTGATCGAGCGGATCCCCGCCGAGCACCAGGTAGCACCCAACCTCGCCAGCGCCCTGGCGCGCATCGAGGGACCGATCCTGGTCTCGCGTGCGGGCAAGGCCCAGGGCAAGCCGGTCACCGGCGAGACCCTGGTCGTGTTCGGGCGCGGGCGGCTGCCCGAGCAGGGGCCGTTCAGCGTCGAGCTGTCCTCGGGCCTGTTCCTCACCGGCTTCGCGGTCGGCAACGGCGAGGTGGTGAACCTGCGCGGCCACCTGGCCGGCCGCCCCCTGGATCTGCCCAGCTGCACCAACGTCCACATCAGCGAGACCCTGCCGCGCGTGGCCGGCGGCCCCGCCGACTCCGAGGCCTGGGATCGCTGGTTCGGCGAGCTGGACGCCTTCGCCGAGGGCGACAGCGAGGCCCGCGCCCGCGCCAACAAGAAAGACGCGCTGGATCCGCAGCTGGCCGCGCTGTACGCGGAGGTCCGCCGCATGCGCGAGCGCGGCCCGATCGACGCCCGCCGGCTGGAGGCGATCCGCGCCGAGGCGGATCGCTTCCCCGAGGACTGGCTGCTCAAGGAGGAGGTGGCCGAGCTGGAGGGTCACTCCGGCCGCGCCGCCGCCTAGATCCCGCTCAGCGCGATCGCCGCCGCCGTCCCAGCACCAGCAGCAAGCCGGCGACCGCCAGCGCGGTCAGGGTCGAGCCGCCCGCGCCGCCGTACCGGCAGCCCCACAGCGAGCTGGGTTTGCTGCCCTGATCGCCGCGCACGGTGGTGCCGCTGCCGCCGGCCGGGTTGCCCCCGCCGGCAGAGGGGGGCGGGGAGACGCCGCCGTCGACCGCGCCGCCGATCCCGGCGCCACCATCGACCGCGCCCTTGGCCTCGGCGGCGGCCTTGGCGTCGTCGCTGGCCAGGCAGCGGCCCTCGAAGCACACCTTGCCCGGCTCGTCACACTTGGCGTCGTTGTCGATCATCCCGTCGCAGTCGTCGTCGAACAGGTTGCACAGCTCGGCGCGCGGCTGCCCGGGCGTGCACATCCGGGCGTCGCAGGCGTCGGCGTTGCGCCGGCACCAGCCCTGGCCGCAGGTGGCCTTGGCCCCCTCGTCGATGCGGCCGTTGCAGTCGTCGTCCTTGTTGTTGCAGACCTCCTTGACCCCGGGGTGGATCTCCTTGTTCTCGTCGTCGCAGTCGTCGCGGTTGGGGGCGTAGCCGCCCATCGCGCAGCCGACCCGCATGTCCATGGTGAAGCGGTCGCCGTACCCATCGCCGTCGGCGTCGCGGTAGACCACCGCCGATTCCAGGCCCTCGTCCACCTGACCGTCGCAGTCGTCGTCCGTCTTGTTGCACTTCTCCGGCGCGCCCGGATAGACGTACGAGAGGTAATCGTTGCAGTCGTCCCCCTTGTCCGCGTAGCCGGGCGTGTCCGGGCAGACCTGGTCCTTGGCCAGCTTCGAGTTGCCGAAGCCGTCGCCGTCGCTGTCCACGAAGCGGTCGACCCCGACGCAGCCAATCGCCACCGACAGCCGCCCCTGGCCGGAGGCATCGCCGTTGGGGGTGCGGTCGCCGTTGGCCGCCACCGCCAGCGCCTCGAACGTCACCGGCCCCTTGGCCGTGGGCGCGGTCCAGCCGACCTGGAAGGTCACCTGTCCGTCGTTGCCGTTCTTGGGGCTGGAGTGGATGACGTCGGTGGGGGTGGCCAGCCGGGCGCCCTGTCCCGGGATCTCCTTGAAGGTCCCCTTGCCGTACGAATAGAGGTAAAAGCCCGCCTGGTTCGACGAGGCGATGCGCACCGTGATGGTCGCGGTGCCGCCGACCTCTATCTGGGTTGGCTCGATCGACAGGCTGACGGCCGCGTTCCGGTTGCCGCCGTGGCAGGCGTTGCAGCCGCTGGTCAGGATGCCGTTCAGCTTGGCCGAGGCGCGGGCGGGCAACAGCAGCAGCAGGAACATCAGGAGCAGGGTGGCGACGCGCGACCTCCGACCAACCCTCCCAAGCGCGCGCACCGGACCGGAACCGGAGCTTGGGTACATCCAGGGGAGAGTCGCACGGGACGTGCCCGCTGCGCCAGCCGGTCGTGTGAGTGTAAAGACGGCGTCAGTGCGTCGTGTTCGTCGCCGAGGCGCAGTCGGACAGACTGGCGATCCAGGCGTCCACCAGGTCCGCGCCCTCCTCGTCCACCAGCTGTGGGCCCAGCGGCGGCATGTGCCCCGGGCCGGTCATCCGCATGCGCCGCGAGATGATCGACAGCTGCGGCGTGCCCGGCTCCAGCCGGCGCGCGTCGGGGATGCCGAAGTCACCTTCCCGGGCCAGCACCTGACAGACCCGCATCTCCGGCAGCAAGGTCGAGAAGCGCAGGTCCATGTCCACGGGCGTGGGCCCGTTGCGGGTGTGGCAGACGGCGCAGTTGACGTGCAGGTACGCGCGCGCCCGCGCCTCCAGCGAGCCCTCGCTGTCGTCGCGGGGCAGGCGCGGCCCGCCCGGCACGTCACCCGCCAGAACGCCCATCCGCTGCCAGGTCCGCAGCTGCCCGGCGGTACGGCCGCTCTCGGGGTACAGCCGCACCAGATCCAGCTGCGCGGCCTCCAGCCCCAGCCCGCGGTCGCGGTTGTGGCAGTCCAGGCAGGCCCGCCTATCGGGGTAGCGCCACGACACGCCGGCGTAGGTGGCGCTGATGATCTCGCTGTCGGGCACCAGATGCGCGTCCTGGCCGTCGCGGTCCCACACGTAGCTGGCCCCCGTCCACTGGCCTTCGCGGTACTTCATCATCAACCGGGTCTCGATCACCCGGTCGCCCAGGAAGAAGTCCTTGGTCAACACCGACCCCACCGGGAACGACAGCGTCCCATCCGGAAGGAAGTGCAGGCTCTGGCCGTCGGGCAGCGCCAGGAAGCGCCGCTTGACCGCGCCGTCGGACCAGAACGGCACCCGCACATCGAAGGGGATCAGGCCGGGCGCGGGCTGGTGGGGATCGTCGGGCAGGTAGCAGCCGGTGGCCGACAGGGCCTCGGGCAGGGACCCGGCGCGCGGCCCCTGCGGCACCAGCCGGAACAGCCGGCCCGAGGCGAAGTCCACCATCAGCAGCTCGCCGTCGGGCTCCTCGGCGAACGAGACCAGCCGCAGCCCCGTGCGCGCGATCAGCTCGGGCTGACCCGCCTCGGTCAGGGCCCAGACGTCGCCGCGGATGAAGTCGCCGTACACGAAGCGGCCCACCAGCGAGGGCAGGGCGTGGCCCCGGTACACGAACCCGCCCACCACCGCGGCCGCCTCCTCGTGCTCGTACTGGATCACCGGCCGCACCAGCCGGTCGTCGTCGCAGCCGACCTGCATGCACAGGTCGCCCTCGCGCATGGGCCAGCCCAGGTTGTCGCCGGGGGCCACCCGGTCGACCTCCTCCCAGCTGTTGAGGCCCACGTCGCCGACCCACAGCTGGCCGTTGTCGGGGTGGAAGCTGAATCGCCAGGGGTTGCGCAGCCCCAGAGCGAAGATCTCCGGCTGCCCGCCCTGATCGATGAAGGGGTTGTCGGCGGGGACGGCGTAGCGGTCGCCGTGGTGGATGTCGATGCGCAGGATCTTGCCCAGGAAGTTGTCGGGGTTCTGCGCGTTCCAGAACTGGTCCCACTCGGGGCCGCCGTCGCCGAAGCCCACGTACAGGTAGCCGTCGGGGCCGAACTTCATGTCGGCGTTGAGGTGCATGCGGTAGGGATCCGAACGATCGAAGTCGATGATCAGGTGGGCGCTGTCGGGATCGAAGCTCTGTCCGCCGTCGTCGCTGGCAAAGCGGGCCACCCGCGCCCGGTTCACGGTGCCGCCCCGGGCGGAGTACGACAGGAACAGGTGGCCGGTCTCGGCGAAGCGCGGGTCGAACGCCGCCGCCACCAGACCGCCGTCGCCAACCGGGTCCACCTCGTCGCGCAGGTCCAGCGCCCCGGTCAGCACGTGAGCGTCCGATCGGTCGTCGAAGCGGTACACCACGCCCCGCCGCTCGATCAGCAGGTACTGCGGCTGCTGGGGGTGATGGATCACCATCACCGGTTCGGTGGCGGCGGGCAGGGCGGGATAGGCCAGCACCGCCTCGGCCAGCTCGGGCGGCGGAGAAACCGCCCGGCAGGTCGGGTTGGCGGGCCGGTCTTCCTGGCCGCAATCGTCGCAGGTCAGGTGCAGCGAGGGCGCGGGCAGGGCGGGCGGCGGTCGTAGACGATCCAGCGGGCGCGTCGGCGTGGGGATGGACGGCGGGGAAGGAGACGGGCCCGGCGCAGAGCCGTTCGGTACCACCGAACCGCTGCAACCCAGGAGTGAACAAGCCAACCAGACCAGCCGGAGCGCACGGGGCGCGCGCATCTACTATCCTTTCAACGATTGTGTGGAAGCGAACTCTTTCAACAGTCAAATCGGCGAAAGGGGTTCGTAAGAAAAGTAAAATCTGCCGGTTTTTTCGCGGGAATCGGGGCCGGCGCACGACGGCCGCGTTAAGCTGGCCAAGCGAGGGATGCGACGTCATGGCTGGGCACTTCCCGTCTCCGTGGCCGCGCTGGCCGGCCTGCTGATCCTGCTCGGGACCCTGCAATACCGCTGGCTCGGCCAGGTGGCCGAGACCCTCGCCACCCAGAAACGCGCCTCGCTTCTGCGGCGAGGTGAGGCGCTGGTGGGCGCTGTCGAGCGAGAGATCACCCGCGCATACCTGTGGTTCCGACCCGACGACGACTGGGGCGAGGACCAGCTGGGGCAGCGCCTGGCCGAACGCTGGCGCAGCTGGCGCGAGGCCGGGCGAAACGTCGCGCTGGTCAAGGACGTCCTGGTGGTGGGGCGCGAGGACGGCGGAGTCACGGTGGCGCGGCTGGAGATCGGCACCGGCAAGCTGACGGCGCTCGGCCCGTCGACGGAGCTCGAGCGGATCGAGAGTGGAGCCGGGGCTGGACCGGGACCGCCGCTGCGGGACACGCCGGCGGGCCCGGCCTTGCTGGTGCGCGGGGAGCCGCCCGATCCACGGTCGCCACGCGCGCCGTTCACGGTGCTGGTGGTGCTGTCGGACGACCAGCTGTCTTCCGCCCTGCTGCCCCAGCTGGCTTCGCAGCACCTGACTGCCGGCGACGATGGTGTGGCGATCGTGGCCGAGCTGCGACGGAGCGGGCGCCCGGTCTGGCACTGGCCCGCGCGGGCAGAGGTACACAACGGGCTGGAAGACGCGCCCATACCGGTGTTCGGCGTACGGCCGGATCTGTTCGACGCCTCGCTGCTGGCGGGGATGCGTCCGCCGGCGACGCGCGGCCCTGGTGGACCGGGCGGTTTCGGCCGGCACGGCCCCCGGCATGTCTTTCCGCCGCCCGGACCGCCGCCCGGCGAGGGGCCGGGGCCCCGTCCGGGGCGGGGGCCGGGGCCGCCGCGCCCGGCCTGGAGCCTGGCGCTGGGCTACGCCGCCGGTCCGGTGGACGCGCTGGTCACCAGCTTGCGCCGGCGCAACCTGGCCGTGTCCTTCGGCATCCTCGCGCTGCTCGGTGGCGCCATCGCGGTGCTGGCGCTGGCCTTCCGTCGGGCGCAGACCCTGGCCGAGCGCCACCGGGAGTTCCTGGCCTCGATGTCGCACGAGCTGCGCACGCCGCTGGCGGTGATCGCCTCGGCCGCCGAGAACCTGCGTGACGGCGCGGTGGACGAGCCGCACCGGGTCCGTGAATACGGCTCGCTGATCCGGGACGAGAGCAAGCGCCTGACCGGCATGGTCGACGACGTGTTGCGGATGGCGGCCAGCCGCAGCTCGGACGGCGAGCTGGCGGCGGCCCTGCGCGTGCAGCCGCTGGACGCGCGCGCCCTGGTCGACGCGGCCACCGAGTCGCTGCAGGCGGAGCTGCGCGCACGGGGCGGCCGGATCGAGTGCACGCAGGCCGACCCGGTCGGTCCGGTGCGCGCCGATCCCCAGGCTCTGCGGCAGGCGCTGGAGAACCTGCTGACCAACGCCATCAAGTACGGCGGCCAGCCGCCGGTGATCACGGTGCGGCTGTCCGAGGTGGACGCACCAGAGGGCCGCCAGGTGCAGATCGCGGTGGCGGACCAGGGAATGGGCATCCCCGCCGACGAGCTGCCCCACATCTTCGAGCCCTTCTTCCGCGGCCGCGAGGCCAGCGCGCAGCAGATCCACGGCACTGGCCTGGGGCTGTCGCTGGTCTGGCGGGTGATGAAGGCGCACGGGGGCGCGGTGGCGGTCGAGAGCGCGCCCGGACGCGGCAGCACCTTCACCCTGCGCTTGCCGGGCAGCGGGCAGCCGTCGTCATGAAGGCCCGCATCCTGATCGTCGAGGACGAGCGGGGGCTGGTGATCACTCTGCGCGACCGCCTGACCCGCGAAGGCTACGCCGTCGACACCACCGGCGATCCCTCCGAGGCGCTGGCCCGCGCCAGCGAGCGGGCCTACGACCTTCTGCTGCTGGACCTGATGTTGCCGGGAGGCAGCGGCGTGGACGTCTGCAGCCAGCTGCGCGCGCGCGGTGTCTCGACGCCGGTGATCATGCTGACCGCGCGCTCGGCGGTGGTCGACAAGGTGATCGGCCTGAAGATGGGCGCCGACGATTATCTGACCAAGCCGTTCGAGATGGCCGAGCTGCTGGCGCGGATCGAGGTCCAGATCCGGCGCCGGGGCGGCGACGACGGTCGAGCCGCCGCGCCCACCGGCCTTCAGCGGGTGGGCGCGCTGGAGATCGACCTGCGGCGCGCCGAGGTGAGACGCGACGGGCAGCCGGTCGCGCTGTCGGCCAAGGAGTTCCACCTGCTGCGCTACTTCCTCGATCACCGCGGCGCCACCATCAGCCGCGAGGAGCTGCTGGAGGCGGTGTGGGGGTACGACTCCATGCCGAACACCCGCACCGTCGACGTGCACGTGGCCTCGCTGCGCCGGAAGATCGAGGAGAACGCGCGCGCCCCCGTCCACGTCATCACCGTGCACGGCCTGGGCTACAAGTTCGTCGGCTGACAGCGAGCCCGCCTTACATCCTTTACAAACGCTTTGCCGGCTCCTGACCCCCGCCCACCGTCGGCTTTCCATACTGATTCCAGAGGGAGGCAGAGGAGAACCGATGGCTCACCGAGGAAGATCGTCCGCCCTGGCCGGGCTGTTGCTCGCGCTGGTTTTCACCACCTTCGGCGCCCTGTCGCGGGCCCAGCCGGGTGAGCCCGGCGACCCGGACCGGGGACCGCCGCCCGGTCCCCCGCACCGCCCGCCGCCGGTCGCCTTCGAGGCCTGCAAGGCCAAGAACGCCGACGACGCCTGCGAGGTGAATGTGCGTGACCGGAAGATCACCGGCCGCTGCACACCCACCCCCGAAGGCGATCTGTTCTGTCGCCCCGACCATCCGCCGGGACCGCCGCCCGAGCTGTTCACCGCCTGCGACGGCAAGAACGAGGGCGACGCCTGCACCATCCGGCTGCACGACGAGGACCGCCAGGGCCGCTGCGGCAAGGGACGGAGCGGCCGCCTGCTCTGCCTTCCTCTCCAGTGAGCGCCATGCGACCGAGCCCATCCCCGATGCGCGCGACGTTGATCCTGCTGCTGCTGGCCGCGGGCTGCGGCGCGGAGGAGGGGTCCTTGCCCGCCGACGCCGGCGCCGCCAGCGCCAGCGACGGGGCCGCCGCCGACCCGCAGACCGCCAGCGGCGGCTTCGTGATCGATCTGGTGCCCGCCCGCGAAGGCAAGTCCGCCTATACCGCCGTGCTGGGGAAGGTGTACGGCGGGGCCGTGCCGGCCACGGTGCTCTGGACCGTCGCCGTGGACAGCGGCGGCTGCCAGCTGTCCACCCCGCGCGTGCCCTTCTGCAGCCCGGGCTGCGGCGGCTCGGCCGCCTGCGTGCAGGACGGACAGTGCCAGCCCTACCCGGGTGCGGTGAACCTGGGCCGCGTGCAGGTGACCGGCCTGGGAACCGGCAGCTTCAGCATGGACCCCATCTCGGGCAGCTACCAGCCAGGCGCCGCCGTCAGTCTGCCGTACCCGCCCTTCACCGAAGGGGCGGCGGTGGCGGTCAGCACCGTCGGCGGCGGGCTGCCGGCGCTGTCATTGACCAGCCACGGGATCGCGCCGCTGGATCTGCGGGGAAGCCACACGTTGACCTCCGGCCAGCCGCTGGCGGTGGCCTGGACCGCAGCGGCCGATCCGACCGCCAGCGAGATCGAGGTGGCGCTGGACATCAGCCACCACGGCGGCAGCAAGGGCAAGATCACCTGCCGCGTTCCCGACACCGGCTCGCTGGAGATCCCCGCCTCGCAGGTCGACGGCCTGCTGTCGCTGGGCGTGGCGGGCTTCCCCACCATCATCGTCACGCGCGTCGCCTCGGCGCGCGCCGACGGCGCCTCCGGGGTGAGCCTGCGGGTGACCTCCAGCGTGGAGCGCGCGGTCGAGATCCCCGGCCTGCGTTCCTGCACCGGCAACCAGGAGTGCCCCGCCGGCCAGACCTGCCGCGCGGATCTCACCTGCGGCTGAACGACGGAGAAGGAAGAAGACATGCGCCCGACCATCTTCGCGACACTGTCGATGCTGACCATCACCGCGGCCGGCTGCGAACGTCCCGCCGTCGAGTCCTCCGGTGGCGGTGGTGACGGAAGCCCGTCCACCGGGCTGCCGCCGTTCAGCTTCTTCGTGACCAGCCTGACGGCCTTGCAGCGGTTGTCCGGCAGCCAGAGCGGTTTCGGCGGCGACCTGCGCTTCGGCAAGGCCGACGGGCTGTCCGGCGCCGACGAGATCTGCCGTCAGATCGCCGAGGCGTCCCTGCCCGGCTCGGGGACCAAGGGCTGGCGCGCGTTCCTCAGCGCCACCCATGGGCCCGACGGCAACCCGGTGCACGCCATCGACAGGGTGGGGGAGGGGCCCTGGTACGACCGCCTCGGGCGGCTGGTCGCCCTCACCAGGGCCGACCTGGGCCAGACCCGCCCGCGGGGCGCGCACGAGCTGATCGTCGACGATCTGCCCAACGAGGACGGCGTGCCCAACCACGCCCCCGACGGCACCCGCGTCGACAACCACGACATCCTCACCGGCAGCGACGCCACCGGGCGGCTGTACCGGTCCGACTGGAGCGTGACGTGCCACGACTGGACCAGCGCGGTCGGCAGCGACGGCCAGCCGCGGGTGGGCCACTCGTGGCCACGCTCGGGCGGCCCCGGCGGCGGTCCCGGTCCCCGTCC
>JBKPRZ010000094.1:0-16290 GCA_046734815.1 Myxococcota bacterium
CCAGTTCTACGAGAAGTCGGACAGCAAGAACGTCGTCGACCAGTATTCGCCCACCATCGAGAACCCGTCGCTGATCTTCCAGAACAGCTACGACCTGTCGCCCGACCTCGGCTTCAACAAGGGCCGCACCTACGTCATCCGGGTGGGGCAGATCCTCAAGAAGAAGTTCGTGCCCTACGCCAGCGGCCAGGTGACGTTGAAGTAACCCCTCGGCCGGGCGACCGCCACGCCCATTTTCACAGCGCGCGCGCAGCCCGCTGCTTCAGCTGCGTGATCAGGTCCTCCAGGCGGTCGTAGCTGATGGCGGCGCCCTTCTCCATGCCGGTGCCGAGCACGATGTCGCGCACCTCCTTGCTGGGATAACGCACGGTCGCGGTCAGCCGGGTCTTGCCCCCCTCCGCGGTCAACAGCGTGGTCACCGTCGAGCCGGGCGGCGGATAGGGTTCCATGGTCTCGGTGAACACGACGCGATGGGGAGGCGAGATCTCCAGGTATTCTCCGTAGAAAACGGCCTCGCCCTTCGGGTGGCGGTTGACGAAGCGCCACTTGCCGCCGACGCGCAGGTCGATCTCGCAGACTGGCACGGAGTACCCCTCGCCCAGCTGGCCCCACCATTGGCGCACGTGTTCCGGTCGGCTCATCGCTTCGAACACCAGCTCGGGGGGCGCATCGAACAGGCGGGTGAGGCGGACCTCCTCGTCCGACGGGGTGGTCACCTTGAAGCTGTCACTGTTTGCGGCGCGGCTTGCGATCATGGCTCTTCTCCCTTTCTTTCTGTCTTTCCTTTTCCTTCTGCTGCGTCTGCAACTGCTGCAGATACGCGTCCAGGCGATCGAATCGCTGCTCCCAGATGTGCCGGTAGTGCTCGGCCCAGTCCGACACCGCCTTCAGCGGCGTGGCCTCGATGCGGCACCAGCGCCACTGCGCCTCCGACCGGCGCGCGATCAGCCCGGCCCGTTCCAGCACGCGCAGGTGCTTGGAGACCGCCGGCATGCTCATGTCGAACGGCGCCGCCAGCTCGGTCACCGAACATTCACCCGCGGCCAGACGCGCCAGGATCGCCCGCCGGGTCGGATCGGCCAGGGCGGCGAACGTGTTGCTGAGGGCATCGGTCGTCATCGTTTTTAACCGTCTGGTTAAGTAACCGATCGGTTAAATACGACACACACGACCGCCTGTCAAGGCGGAATCGCGCCGGGCAGGCTCAGCGGCGGCGCAGGCTCAGCGGCCGCGCAGCGCGACCACCCGCTCCCAGATCGAGGCGGGGCGCAGGTCGGAGGGGCCGGCCAGGCCGGACCACCAGACGATGCCGGCGCCGGTGGCCAACAGCAGAGCGGCGACGGCGGCGCGGGCCCAGGCGCTGGGGCGGTGACGGCGCGGCTGGCCGCGGCGGGGCGGTGGGGTCTCGGCGTCCCAGTCGGCGGGCTCGGCCTCCAGCGGAATGAAGCGCAGCGAGGACTCCTCGATCTCGCGATGGGGCTGGGCGCCGTCGAGGGGGCCGAACTCGCCGGTCGCGCGGCGGGGCTGGTCGCGCTCGACGTGGCCGAGCAGCTGGCCGGTGGTCTCCTCGACCGCCTGGTCGCGCACTTCGGCGACGGCGCGCGGGTACTCGGCGCCGCCGGTGGCGATGCGTTCCAGAGCGGCGGCGAACTCGAGGATGCTGGGGTAACGGTCGGCCGGGTTTTTCGAAACCGCGCGCTGGATGACGGCGGCGATCCGCTCGTCGCCGCATAGCAGGCCCAGGGCAGGCGGCGGCGACTCTTCCAGCACGCTGCGGAGCACGGCGGCCACGTCGTCGCTGGGGTGAAGGTCGACGCCGGTCACCATCCGGAACGCCATCGCCGCCAGCGCGTACTGGTCCACCCGCCCATCCAGCGCTGGCGCTTCCAGGATCAGCTCGGGCGCGGCCAGCCGGACGCTGTGGGCCTGCGCGCCGGGGCCGCGGCGGTCACCGGACAGGCGCCACAGACCGAAGTCCACGATCTTGATCATGGGGCTGGGGTAGCCCACCGCTTCGGTCAGGAAGATCTTGCTCGGGCGCAGCTCGCCGTGAAATACGCCGGCGGTGTGGGCGGCGTGCAGCGGCAGGGCCATGCGCTTGATCAGGATCGCCGCCTCCAGAAGGTGCAGCGGGCCGCGGCCGGCCAGGTAGCTCTCCAAGGTGGGGCAGTCGAAACACTCGCGCACCAGGTAGGGGACGCCGTCGGGCGTGGTGCCCAGGGCCAGCAAGTTGGCGATGTTCGGGTGGTTCAGCTGCGCGACGCGGGCGCGCTCCTGGCGGCAAGCTTCAGTGGCCTGCGCGCCGGCGCTGACCGCCCGGCGGAGGAACTTGATCACCACCTTGTTGGCGGAGCCGGGGGCGGTGGCCTCGTAGACTTCGTTGCTGCCGCCGTCGTCGATCCGCGCGCCCAGGCGGTAGTCGCCCAGCAAACCGAGGTTCCGCGTGGTCCGGGGATCGCTGACCGCGCGTCCCACTTCGGTGCGGACCTGGTCTGGCCTCATCGATCGATGCCTCCCGTGATTGCCGTTGACGGTGACGCCCGCAGCGGGCTTCCAGCCGTCGTCCGCTGGTGAAACGATCGTCAGGCCCTCGCGATACGCGGGGCGCCGGCGTCGGTGCAGGGGGCACATCACATTTCATGTCTCCCTTTGGAGGCTCGCTCGTAGATACAGCTAGCACCACACCAGACAGGCGGAACCGTCTGAGTGGCTGCGACAACGTGGGAGGGAGACAGGATCGATGAGGCCCCAAGCGATTCGTTGCGTTCTTTTGCTTACGTGCATCGGCGGCGTCGGCTGCGGCGAGGAGAGTCGGTTCTTCATCGTGCACAACCAGGTCCCGGCCGATGGCTGCGTCGTGTCCGGCAAGCGCGGCGAGGCTTACCGCGGTGAGGGCGTGGTGGATGTGGCGCTGGTCGGCGACACGCAGCCGTACGCCTACCGCCTGTTCCCGCTGCTGCAGAACGATCTGCCGGCCGCCGGAGGCAAGGGCAGCGCCGAGCCGAACCGGCTGATCATCAAGGGATTCCGCGTGCGCGTGGGCCTGAGTGCGGACGCGCCGGCGGCGGCGCGGCAGGTGTTCGACGCCATGGCGGCGGACGAGACCGGCCGCCGCTTCCTTTCTTATGACGAGCCCTGGTCCGGCACCCTGGAGCCCGGCGACACGATGTCGGCGGGCGTGACCGCGGTGCCCGGCGAGATCGCGCGGCGCCTGCGCGACAGCGGCGTGTTCGACACGCTGCCGGAGGTGAACCTGGTCGCCACGGTGCGCGCGCTGGGCACCCGGCCGGCCGGGGATCTCGACACGCCCGAATTCCGGTACCCGATCGCGCTGTGCAAGGGCTGCCTGGTGTCGTTCGGCGGCACCTGTCCGCTGACCGAGCGTCACTTCGCTGGCAACGTCTGCAACATCGCGCAGGACGAGCCGGTGGACTGCTGCATGGACCAGGGGGTGCCCCGCTGCCCCGCCCCGGTGAAGAGCAGCAGCGCCATGCCGGCGGCCCAGCCCTGATCGGCGGAGGGACAGCAACCATGAAACGGTTGGTGGTGGGTCTGGCCGCCCTGGCGGCCATCGGCGCCGGCTGCGGCGACAAGAACGAAGCGCTCGGGCCCGGCATCCCGCTGGCGAGCCCGGACGGATCCGGCGGCACCCTGCCCGACGGCGGCGTGCCCGCGACGCCGGCGCCCGGCGCCGGTCAGGTGCAGATCGACATCCTGGCGCCGCAGACCATGGCGGTGATGAGCGCGGCCGGCGCGCCCGAGGTACGGGCGCGCATCCAGAGCCGCTCGCGCGCGGGCGGGGCCTCGGGCGATCCCATCTTGCCCGAGTCGGTCCTGTTCTTCGTCACCGCGCTCGAGAACCCGAAGGCGCCGTCGGCCAAGGGTCTGCTGACCGGACCCAACTTCGAGGCCGAATACAGCGGCCGCATCGACCTGTCGGGCCTGCCCAGCGGGGCCTACCGGCTGGCCGTCACCGCTGCCACCCGCGCCGGCGCCCAGGGGACAGCCGCGCTGGAGGTCATGGTCGACACCGGTCCGCGCATCAACATCGTGTCGCCGCAGACCCGCGGCGGCTACAAGGGCAGCGTGGCGGTGGAGGTGATGGTGGATCCCTGGCCCTTCGAGAGCGGCCCCGCGCCCGAGGCCTTCGTGGGCAGCGCGCCGGTGGCGCTCACCGCCGGCGACGGGCCCGGCCGCTACCACGGCCTCATCGAGCTGAGCCATTTCGATCCGCCGCTGGTCGACGAGCAGCTGTTCCGGGTGGTGGCGCGCAACCAGCGTGGCACCCGCGCCGAGGCCGCCACCATCTTCCTCGTCGACGACGACGGCCCGGCGATCAGCGAGACCAGGCCCGCCGACGGTCAGGTGATCGGCGGGGTGGTGCGCATCTCCGCGCGCGTGACCGACAGCAGCGGCGTGCTGGGGCCGTCGGTGGTGGCGTTCATCGGCGACGACACCCGGGAGGGCTTCGAGGTGCCGCTGACCCCCGATCTCGAGTCACCGGGCGTGTTCTCGGCCCTGTTCGACACCCGCAAGCTGACCGCCTGCCGGCCCAGCCCCGACACGGGCCTGTGCATCGTCTGGCCGAACCTCTCGTTCCGCGCCGCCGACGTGCTGGGCAACGAGACGGTGGTGGCCTACGACCTGGCCGTCGACAACCAGCCGCCCATCATCGACCTGGATCCGCCGCAGATGCGGGTCACCAAGTACGACGGGGCCCTGCGCCGCTGGGTCTGCTCCTGGTCCTTCGATCCGGTGGGCCCCTCGCACGGGCTGGGTGACATGCCCGACGACGGCTGCGGCGTGGGGCAGGCCTTCGACCTGCGCGCGCGGGTCGAGGACCAGGGCAACCGCGCCACCGGCCTGAAGATCGCCCCCATCGCCACGGTCGAGCCCACCTCGGTGGTGGCCTACGTCCTGGACGACACCAGCCAGCCGCTGGCGGTGGACATCGACGGCGACGGGGCCTGCGACACGATCAACCCCAAGCTGATCCCCACCACCAACCCGCCCCGCATGTCCAACGAGATCCTGGCGGTCCGCCTGGCGGCGCTCAAGCCGACCGGCGATGCCGACTTCACCCCCGACCCCTCGCTGGACGGCAGCAGCTGCTTGCCCGGACGCGACCCGGCCTCGCCGCCGCCGCTGTGCCTGGAGCAGGAGATGACCGTCGTGCTCGGCTACAACGCCGCCAGCGGGCCCGAGCCCGCCATCTGGGCCATCGAGCCCATCGACGCGCCCTGGTGCGTGGGCAGCCAGTTCGACGCGCAGGCCAACCAGATCGCCGACGGCTGGGCCTGCCTGGCGGTTGTGGCGACGGACAAGGTCGGCAACAGCAGCGTCTCGCACCCGCTGCGGGTGTACATCGATCGCAGCGCCAGCACCCTGCAGAACCGGGCCGGGCTGTGCCCGCTGCCGCCGGCCTCTGCCGGTCCGCCCCCCGACTGCACCGGCCGCTACGACGTCAAGAGCGACGCGCTCGCGCCCGGCACCTGCACCGGGCGGCGCTTCGGCTCCGAGATCCGCCCGCGCTGAGCGCGCGGATCGGACGGCGGCCGGGTTCGCTCGCGCCCGGCCAGCGCCGCGCCTGGTGACCGACGGGTCTGTCGCGTCGCCGGCGCGCGGCCGGCCACCGGTGCACCCGGCGCACCTGCTGAAGAACGAACCAGACGCTTCCGGGATACATTATTTTCTGCCTACGAAATAGCAATTTATCTTACTTCTCTTACTTGCACGAACTATCCAATCCACCCACACTGTATTCACCGCTCGCAAGTGTCTGATGGTCAGCGCTACGGCGGGGAAGAGGCACACAAGGAGAAAGAACACATGCTCGAGCAGTTGAAGAAGCTGGTTAAGGACGAAGAGGCCCCCACTGCGGTCGAGTACGCGATCATGGTCGCGGGCATCGCGGTTGCGGTGATCATCATCGTCTACGCCATCGGCGACCACGCGAACGCGAAGTTCACCGATGTGGACACCCGCCTGCAGCAGAACCGCCTGGGCGGCGCTCAGTAATCCTCCAGCCCCAGGAGCCGCCTCCCATGTCTTACTCTCTACCTCTCCTCATCCTTGCAACCGGTCTCCTCCTGCTGGTGGCGGGGTGGGACATGGCGAGGCGGCGAATTCCCAACTGGGCCAACGCGGCCCTGGGCGTGACCGGCCTGGCGGTCCAGCTGATCGAGAACGGAGCCGGGTCGATGCTGGGCGGGCTGGCCGCCGCCTTCATCACCCTGGTGGTGCTGTGGACGCCCTGGACCAAGGGGCGGCTGGGCGGCGGGGACGTGAAGGCCACCGTATGCGCCTCCATCTGGATCGGCCTCGGTCTGCTGCTGCAGTTCCTGCTGATGTCGGCGTTGCTGGTGGGGTTGTTCGCGCTGGTGAGCTACGCGCTGTCGGCGCGGACGGCGCGGCAGGAGATCCGTGACAACCTCAAGCTGGCCGCCCTGCGAGCCATGCCCGACGCCCCCATCCGCAGCGGCCTGGGGCGGGTGTCGGTGCCCTTCGGCGCGGCCGCGGCCGCGGCGGCGCTGCTGCTGCTCTGGGGGTTCTGAGCCATGCGCGCGCGCCCGGGCCAGCAACGAATGCCACGCGACCCGGAACGGGGCGTGGCCGCGGTCGAGTTCGCCATCGTCAGCCTGCTGTTCTTCACCATCGTCATGGGCACCATCGAGTGGGGCTGGTTCTTCTTCGTACACCAGCGGGTGGTCAACGCCGCCCGCGAGGGGGCCCGGGCCGGCACCTTGCTGCCGCCGCCGCCGCTGTCGACGTCCGACGATGCCGCGGCGGCCGCCCGCCGCGCCGCCGAGGACTACCTGGAACAGGTGCTGCTGCAGCGCCAGGGGGTCACCGCCGGCTGGGAGCCGATCGGCGGCGGGGGCGGCGTCGACGCCATCCGGGTGGACATCAACTACCCCTTCGAACCGCTGACTGGATTTTTTTCGGGTCTGGGACTTTTGCCGACGCACGCGAGGGCCACCTCGGTGATGCGCTGGCAATGAAAGGGCAGTGTCGTGGCGATAGATGACATCGTAGCGGGTGGAGCGCAGAAGAATCGCCGGGAGGGCGGCAGCCGCCGCTCGGCCTCGCGGGCCCTGGTGTTCTGGAGCATGGCCCTGGTGGCCGGCGCCGGCGCGGCGGGGCTGCTCAAGTGGTACCTGGACAAGCGGCAGGCGGCCGCCCCGGTCCTCTCGGAGATCGCGGTGGCGGCCATCGATCTGCCGCTGGCGACCACCTTGAAGGCCGAGCACATCGCGATGGTGGCCTGGCCCCGGAACGCCCGGCCGCCCGGCACCTTCGGCGACGCCAAGGACCTGGTCGGGCGGGTGCTGCTGGCCCACATGGTCCAGGGCGAGCCGCTGCTGGTGTCCAAGCTGGCCGCGCGCGAGGCGGGCAGCGGGCTGGCGGCGCTGGTGCCCAAGGACATGCGGGCGGCGGCGGTGCGGGTCGACGACGTGGTCGGGGTGGCGGGGTTCATCCACCCCGAGGACCGGGTCGACGTCATCGTCACCATCCGCCCGGCGCAGGCTCAGGCCGAGCCGGAGTCCAAGGTCATCCTGCAGAACGTGAAGGTGCTGGCGGTGGGCAAGCAGATCGAGGTCGAGGACAAGAACCGGGGCAAGGCGCTGCCGGTCACGGTGGCCACCCTGCTGGTCACGCCCGAGCAGTCGGAGAAGCTGGCCCTGGCGGCCACGCAGGGCAAGCTGCTGCTGACCCTGCGCAGCTTCACCGACGAGCAGGAGGTGCCCACCGCCGGCGTGATCGCCGCCGACCTGCTGCAGGGCAAACGCGCGGTGGCCGAGCCACCCAAGGCCAAGACCGAGGCGCGCCCGGTGCGGCGCAGCCGTCCGGACAAGGTCGCGCAGGCGCCGTCGTCGAAGGACACGGTCGAGATCTTGCGCGGTGATCGGTTCGAGGAACGGAAGTTCGATGGCAAGTCGGGCAGCAAGGAGTCGCCATGATCGGGCGGGGGATGGGTTCACGGGCGATGCGGTCACGGGGGATGCGGTCGTTGCTGCAGCTGGTGGTGGGGGGGCTGGGGGTGGTGGTGGCCTGGAGCGCGCTGGACGTGCGGGGGGCGGGGGCGGAGGAGCGGAGCGCGGACCTGGCCACCACCCCCTCCATCCGGATCGAGCGGGAGCTGGGGGCGGTGCGCAGCCTCAAGCTGGAGATGGGGCAGAACCGCCTGCTCATCCTGTCCGAGCCGACCGGGCGGGTGGCGGTGGCCGAGCCGCGGGTGGCGGACCTGAAGGTGGTCACGCCCACCCAGCTGCTGCTGACCGCCAAGGGCGTGGGGGTGACGGATCTGACCCTGTGGAACCGCAAGGACGAGCCGCTGGTGCTGGCCCTGGAGGTGACCCGCAACCTCGAAGCTCTGCGCAAGCAGCTGAAGGATCTGCTGCCCGGCGAGGAGATCACCGTGACCGCGGCGGGCGACCTGGTGGTGCTGTCGGGCGAGGCCTCGGACGTGCGGGTGCCCGACCGGGCCCTCGAGCTCGCCCAGCTGCACGCCGAGAAGGTGGCCAACCTGATCAAGGTGCGCGGCAACCAGCAGGTGCAGCTGGAGGTGAAGTTCGCCGAGGTGTCGCGGCGAGGCCTGCGCCAGATGAGCGTGAACCTCCTGCACCCGGACAGCCTGGGCCGCTTCATCGGCGGCCTGGTGGGGCCCAACACCAACCCGCTGGCGGCGGCGACCGCCCCGGGCGCGAGCCCGGGCCTGCCCCCCGTCTATCCCGGTGACCGGGGCAACGCCTTCTCCCTGTTCTTCTCGGGCATCCCCAGCTTCCCGCTGTCGGCGATGGTCAGCCTGATGGAGTCCAACGGCCTGGCCAAGATCCTGGCCGAGCCCACCCTGGTGTCGCTGTCCGGACAGGAAGCCAAGTTCCTGGCCGGCGGCGAGTTCCCGGTGCCGTTCTCGACCAGCTTCGGCCAGACCTCGGTCAACTGGAAGAAGTTCGGCATCATCCTCAACTTCACGCCCACGGTCATCGACGAGAAGACCATCCACCTCAAGCTCGCCTCCGAGGTGAGCGACGTGGACCCGGCCCGCGGGGTGACCATCGGCGGCTTCTTCGTGCCCGGCCTGACCTCGCGCCAGAGCGAGACCACCGTGCGCCTGGGCGACGGCCAGAGCTTCGCCATCGCCGGCCTGCTGTCGAACCGCATCCGCTCGCAGATCGACAAGGTGCCGCTGCTGGGCGACCTGCCGGTGCTGGGCGCGCTGTTCCGCTCGGTGGACTACCGCCGCGACGAATCCGAGCTGCTGGTGGTGGTGACCGCCCACCTGGCCAAGCCGCTGGCCCCCCACGAGGTGCCGGCCCTGCCCACCGACGAGGAGCTGAACGACCCCGGCGACTTCGAGCTGTTCCTGCTGGGCCTGGAGGGCCGCGGGGCTCCTCCCCGCTCCACCCCCGCTGCCGGCGCTCCCGCCGCCAGCGTACCGGGGGTGGATCCGCGCCAGCCCGGGCGCGGTCCCAGCGGTCAGATCGGCTTTTCCCGCTAGAGGTCACGCCATGAACAAACCGATCGTATTGATCGTCGGCGCGGACCGGGGCAGCGAGCAGGCCCTGCGCCAGGCGCTCGAGGGCGTGGCCACCGCCAGCGCGGCGGGGACCGGCGACCGGGCCCTGGACGCCTTCCGCGCCGGCACCCACCAGGTGGTGCTGGTGGCCCTGTCCCAGGGCGCCGACCTGGCCTTCCGCCAGATCGAGGCCCTGGCCGGCCTGGGCGCGCGGGTGGTGGCGGTGGGGGCGGCCAAGGACCCCGACCTCATCCTGGGCGCCATGCGCGCCGGCGCGCGCGAGTTCGCGGTGCTGGGCGACGCCGCCGAGCTGGCCCGGGCGGTGCTGGCCCAGGCCCGCCCCGGCGACAGCGGCCTGGGCGAGCTGATCACGGTGTTCCCCACCCGCGGCGGCGTGGGCGCCACCACCGTGGCGGTGAACCTGGCCGGCGCCTTCGTGCGCCGGGGCAGCAAGAGCTGCCTGGTCGACCTCGACTTCTACCTCGGCGACGTGCCGTCCTTCCTGGATCTGCCCGCCGCCTGCTCTATCGGCGACCTGCTGGCCAACCGCCACCGGCTCGACGGCGAGTTGCTGGACACCTCGGTGGTGCGGCACCCCTCGGGCCTGCGCGTGCTGGCCGGCAGCGGCAAGGTGGAGGAGACCGAGGCGCTGCGACCGGCCGACGTGGTGGCCCTGCTGGACCTGCTGCGCCGGCACTACGGCCACCTGGTGATCGACGGCATCAACGGCTTCGACGAGATGTCGCTGGCGGTGCTGGACGCCAGCCAGCACATCGTCATGTTGTTGACCCAGGACGTGCCTGCCGTGCGCAGCACCAAGCGCTGCGTGGACCTGTTCCGGCGGCTGGGCTACGACGGCCGCAAGATCAAGCTGGTGCTCAACCGCTACCAGCGGCAGAGCAAGATCAGCGCCGACGTCATCGCCGAGGCGGTGGGGCTGCCGGTGGCCCACACCCTCAGCAACGACTTCGCCAGCGCCATCGAGTCCATCAACCGCGGCCTGATGTTGCAGGACCTGGCGCCGCGCTCGTCGCTGACCCGCGACATCGAGGCGCTGGCTCCCTTGATCGCTGGCCAGAACAACGGACCGGAACGCCGCGGCTTTCTGCGCGGCCTGCTGAGGAGGGGATCGGATGGGACTGATCGAGCGGCTTAAGTCAGGCGCCCCGGTGATGGCGGTGGGGGGCCCCAGCGGGCCCGCCGACTACCAGCAGGCATCCTCCGAGGTGTTCAACGCCATCAAGAGCACCTTGCACCAGCAGCTGATCGAGAAGCTGGATCTGGCCAGCCTCGACCGGCTGCCGCGCGAGCAGCTGCAGGAGCAGCTGCGCATCACCGTCACCGCCATGCTGAGCGCCGCGCCCGACCTTCCCCTCAACCGCTCCGAGCGCGAGCGGCTGGTGGGCGAGTTGCTGGACGAGGTGCTGGGCCTGGGGCCGCTGGAGGCGCTGCTGCGCGACCCGTCCATCTCGGACATCCTGGTCAACACCGCCAACACCGTCTACATCGAGCGCCAGGGCAAGCTGGAGATGACCGGCGTCCGCTTCCACGACAACGATCACCTGCAGCAGATCATCAACCGGATCGTGTCGCGGGTGGGCCGGCGGGTGGACGACTCGTCGCCCATGGTCGACGCCCGCCTGCCCGACGGCTCGCGCGTCAACGCCATCATCCCGCCGCTGGCCATCGACGGGCCGATCCTGTCGATCCGCCGCTTCGGCGGCAAGCCGCTGCGCTTCTCGGACATGGCCCGCATCGGCAGCGTCACCCCGGAGATGGTCGGTCTGATGGGCGCCTGCGTGCGCGCCAAGATGAACGTCCTCATCAGCGGCGGCACCGGCACCGGCAAGACCACCATGCTCAACGCCCTGTCCTGCTTCATCTCCGACCGCGAGCGCATCGTCACCATCGAGGACGCCGCCGAGCTGCAGCTGCAGCAGAAACACGTGGTGCGGCTGGAGACCCGCCCGCCCAACGTCGAGGGCCGGGGCGAGATCGTGGCCCGCGATCTGGTGCGCAACGCCCTGCGCATGCGGCCCGACCGGATCATCGTCGGCGAGGTCCGCGCCGCCGAGGTGCTGGACATGTTGCAGGCCATGAACACCGGCCACGAGGGGTCGATGACCACCATCCACGCCAACACCCCGCGCGACGCCATGTCGCGCATCGAGGCCATGGTGGGCATGAGCGGCGTCAACATGTCCGAGTCGCTGGTCCGCCAGACCATCGCCCGCTCGCTGGAGGTCATCGTGCAGCTGTCCCGCGGCACCGACGGCCGCCGGCGGCTGGCCAGCATCTCCGAGATCACCGGCACCGAGGGGGCCGTGATCACCATGCAGGAGATCTTCCGCTTCGAGCAGACCGGGGTGGACAAGAACGGCCAGATCCAGGGCGAGTTCCGGGCCACCGGCGTGCGCCCGCGCGCGCTCGAGCGCATCGCCCGCTTCGGCATCGACCCGATGGAGATCGCCCGCCAGGCCCTGGAGCAGGAGGAGCAGGCGGCATGAAGTCCTTCCTGATCGGCCTGGGCGCTCTGGCGGTGGTGGCGCTGTTCGAGGGCGTCTACCACACCCTGCGCTTCTTCTCCGAACGCCGGCGCGAGGAGCTGCGCCGCCGATTGCAGGCGCTGGGCGGCGGCGGCGAGGGGGGCGGCGGCGACGTGTCGCTGCTGCGCGGGGGCAAGCTGTCCGCCCTGCCCTTCCTCAACGACCTGCTGGCCGGGGTGCCGCTGCTGGAACGGCTGGAGCTGCTGATCGAGCAGGCCCAGATCAACCTCACGGTGGCTCGCCTGCTGCTGTTCTCGGGCCTGGCCGCCCTGGCCGCCGGCACCGTGGGCGCTCTGGTGATCGGCCCGCTGCCCGCCGTGCCGCTGGCCCTGATGGCCGGCTTCGCGCCCATCCTGATCGTCTATGCCATCCGGGAGAAACGCAGCCGCAAGCTGTCCGAGCAGCTGCCCGACGCGCTGGACATGATGGCCCGCTCGCTGCGCGCCGGCCACGCCCTGAGCAGCGCCTTCAAGCTGGTGGCCAGCGAGATGCCCAGCCCGGTGGCCCTGGAGTTCGGCCGCGCCTTCGAGGAGCAGAACCTGGGCATGAGCTTCGAGCGGGCGGTGATCAACATGACCCGCCGCTGCCCCAACAACGGCGACCTGAAGATCTTCGCGGTCTCGGTGATCATCCAGAAGGAGACCGGCGGCAACCTGGTCGAGATCCTGGAGAAGATCGCCGAGACGGTGCGGGCCCGCTACCGCTTCTACGGCAAGCTGGCCACCCTCACCGCCGAGGGGCGCATCTCCGGCGTGGTGCTGGGCATCTTGCCGATCGTGACCACCGGGCTTCTGCTGGTGGTCAACCCGCGCTACCTGAACGCGCTGGGCACCTCGCCGATGGGGCGCGGGTTCCTGGCCTACGCGATCGTCAGCTGGCTGATGGGGCTGCTGTGGCTGCGCCAGATGGCGAAGGTGGAGGTCTGAGATGGGCGAGATCTTCGCATCCGGGACCACGTTCTCCTGGGAGCTCGGCCTGATCGCCGGCGCGGCCATGGCCACGGTGCTGCTGGTGGCCGCCGGCATCCGCGCGCTGGGCGTGCGCCGGCGGGACGCCGTGCTCGAGCGGCTCGACCGGATGGTGGGCGGGCCCGGCCCCGACGCCGACAGCGCCGGGTCCGGCAACCTGCTGGGCCGGCTGGCCCGGCCCTTCGCCTGGGTGGCCCGCCCCACCCAGGCCGCCGAGCTGTCGCGCCTGCGCCAGCGCCTGGTGCAGGCCGGGCTGCGCTCGGACTTCGCGATGGAGCTGTTCCTGGCCAGCAAGCTGCTGCTGGCGGGCCTGCTGACCAGCGCCTTCCTCTACATCAACAGCCACCTGGTGCGCGGGTTGGCCTTCCCGATGGACGCGGGCGTGGCGGTGTGGCTGTGCGGCGCCGGCTTCTTCTTCCCGAACCTGTGGCTGGGCGGCCGGATCAAGCAGCGGCAGGTGACGCTCGAGCGCGCGCTGCCCGACGCCATGGACCTGCTGGTCACCTGCGTGGAGGCGGGCCTGGGCCTGGACGCCGCCCTGTCCCGGGTGGCCGACGAGATGCACCTGGCCGCCCCGCTGCTGTCCGCCGAGCTGCAGCTGACCTTCCTGGAGGTCCAGGCCGGCGTCCCCCGGCGCCTGGCCTTCCGCCGGCTGGCCGACCGCACCGGGGTCGAGGATCTGCGCCAGCTGTCTGCGGTGCTGACCCAGACCGAGATCTTCGGCACCAGCATCGCGCGCGCCCTGCGGGTGCACGGCGATGCCATGCGCATCAAGCGCATGCAGAAGGCCGAGGAGCGGGCCGGGATGGTGGGGGTCAAGATGACCATCCCGCTCATCGTCTGCATCTTGCCCTCGCTGATGGCCATCGTGCTGGGCCCGGCGCTGGTGTCGATCTACGAGAAGCTGCTGCACGGGGGAAGGTGAGCGATGAAGTCGATGCCCGTATTGACCACGGTCCTGCTGGCGCTGCTGAGCGCCTCCGGCTGCGCGATGCTGTCCGGCCGCGCCTCCTCCGACCCCACCTACCTGGCGCGCAAGAAGCTGGTGCGCGAGCTGGTGGCGCGCAGCGAGTGGGCCAACGCCTTCGCCCACGCCGACGAGCTGCACCGGCAGCAGCCCGATGACGCCGAGGTGCTGGTCCTGCGCGGCACCATCTTCCGCGAGCGCAAGCTGCTGGACGAGGCCGAGGCCGATCTGCGGGCCGCCCTGGCCGCGCAGCCTGGCAGCGCCGAGGCCCACGCTGGCCTGGGCATCCTGCTCGACGGCACCGGCCGCGGCCCCGAGGCAGAGGGCCACCACCGCAAGGCGGTCGCGCTCGAGGGCAACAACCCCGCCTACCTCAACAACCTCGGCTTCTCGCTGCTGACCCGCCGCCAGACGCGCGAGGCGCTGGAGGTGTTGCAGCGGGCGGCGCGCCTGGATCCCACCAACCGCCGTCTGCGCACCAACCTGGGCTTCGCCTACGCCCAGAGCGGCGACCTGGTGCGGGCCGCCCGCGAGTTCCAGCTGGGCGCCACCGCCGCCGAGGCGAAGAACAACCTGGGCTTCGCCTACGAGGCCCGCGGTGACCTGCCCAACGCCTACGATCTGTACGTGCAGGCCGTGCGCCTGGACCCCGATTGCAAGCGCGCGCGCAGCAACCTGGGCTACGTGGCCACCCTCCTGGGCCGCCCCCTCCCCTCCGAACTCACCCCTCCGTCCCCGTCGCCGTCCCCGTCCCCGTCCCCGTCCCCGGAGTCGACCCCATGAACAGAACACTGACCCGTCCCCTCGCCGCCGCGCTGCTGGCCCTTCTGGCCGGTTGCGGGGCCCGCACCCACCTGACCGACAGCCACGGCCGGTCCATGCGCGCCGTCTTCGCCAGCCAGGCGGTCGATCCCGAGGCGGGCAACCGCCCGCACAAGCTGCCCGGCCTGGATGCGCAGGAAGCGGCCATCGTGGTCAAGAACTACCGCCGGAGCCTGGCCACCAAGAACTCCACCCAGAACGAGGACCAGGGCATGGTCATCATGGCCCCGGCCGCGCAGCACCAGCAGCCCTACCTGCCCCCGCCGTCGGTGCCGCAGGAACGGCGATGATCCGGACCCGTCGCGCTCCCCGCGACGGCCAGCGCGGCGCCGTGCTGGTCCTGGCCTGCATCATGTTGCTGATGCTGGGGGCCTTCTTCACCCTGGCCTTCAACCTGGGCCTGCTGATGGACAGCCGCACCCAGCTGCAGTCGGCCGCCGACTCGGCCGCCCTGGCGGCGGCCCGGAGCCTCAACGGCGAGGCCAGCGGCCTGGACGCCGCCCGCCAGGCCGCGCTGGTCAACACCGCCGAGCACGTGGCCTACGACCAGCGGCTGCGGATCGGGGCCGGCGACGTGATCTTCGGCCGCTGGCACCTCAAGCCCGCCGAATGCATCTACGGCGCTGGCGGCGACGATTGTTTCCAGCCGCTGGACGAGAGCGAGCCGCGCGCCATCACCGCCGTGCGCGTGCTCAACGGCCGGGACGGCCGCGGCGATCACAACCCGCCGGTGGACCTGCCCTTCTTCGCCTTCATCCCCACCGATCACTCCTCGGTCAACGCCGACGCGGTGGCGGTGGGCGGCGGCGCCGCCTCGCCCGAGTGCTCGCTGCCCTTCGCCGTGCCCGAGTGCCGGATCCTCGACGACGCCAACCACCTGCGCTGCGGCCAGCAGCTGACCTTGACCTTCGCCAACGCCAACATCGACGGCATCGGCTTCGTGAACCTCTATTATCCCGACGAGCGCAACAACGCCAACCCGAACTGGGTGGAGGACGAGATCCGCCGTCAGGGGTGCCGCGACGACTTCCAGTCCGTGGGCGAGGCCAAGCTGTTCGATGGCAACGCCCTCATCGGCCGGGTGATAGAGGCCCTGCGTGGGGTCGTGACCAAGGGCAACGGCAAGAACGGCAAGGAACAGGTGGTCGGTCCCTGTCTGATCGGCGCCGACAAGCCGCCGCAGACCATCGCGGTGGTCGACAGCGGCTGTCCCCTGAACCCGTTCTTTCACAACGTGCAGAACGTGATCGGCTTCGTCAACATCCACATCCTGAACGTCACCGACAACCAGGGCTTCGTCTGGACCTGCGGCTCACAGCCGGCCGCCCCCCAGCCCGGCATCACCCAGCGCAGCGTCACCATCCAGATCGAATGCAACGACCGCCCCGCCGGCCGCTCCGATCCGCTGGGCGGCGGCCGGGTCTACAACGACGACGCCCGCCTGCGACTGGTGCAATAGAACTCCAC
>JBKPRZ010000095.1:0-5478 GCA_046734815.1 Myxococcota bacterium
TCGGGGCCACCTTCACCCACGGGCCCCTGCCGGTGCTGCCGGCCGATCCGGTGCAGCTGGCGCAGGTCTTTCGCAACCTGATCAGCAACGCCGTGAAATTCCGATCCACCCGGCGGCTGACCGTGGACGTGCGGGCCGAGCGCACCGGGGATTTTTTCACCTTCCGCGTCCGCGACAACGGCATCGGAATCGATGCCAAGTACCACGAGCGGATCTTCGTCATCTTCCAGCGGCTGCACGGGTGGGAACGGCCCGGCACCGGGATCGGTCTGGCGATCTGCCGCAAGATCGTCGAGGGTCACGGGGGGCGGATCTGGGTCGAGTCGGAAGCGGAGCGGGGCTCGACCTTCTGCTTCACCCTACCGGCCGGCGTGGCAGCGACGTCATGAGCGAACGCCGCCGCTCACAGCGAGAGGCGGGCCTGTAGCAGGAAGGTCCTCGGGGCCAGCGGGTAATCGACGCCGGAGAAGCCGGGGCTGGGGCCGGTCGCGCCGAGCAGGTTCTTGCCGCTGAGGGAGAAGGAGATCTCCTGGTCGTGCTCGCGCAGGATCTTCCAGCCCACGGTGGACAGGTTCGCCTCCAGCAGCAGATAGGGCGGCAAGGTGTACAGGCCGCCGTTGAGAAGGGCGTTGTTGGCGCTGGCCCGTCGGCGGCCGATGAGCGAGGCGAGCATGGCCACGCGCAGGGGGACTCTCGGCGGCCGGACCACCACGTGCCCGTGGACGATCAGTCGGGGATAGATGCTGCCCGCATCGCTCGACAGCTCGCCCACGAACCCACGCTGGCCGCTCTCCTGGATGGTGCGCTGGAGCTCCAGGCTGAGCTTGGCCTGCAGCCAGTCGCCCGGCGTGGCCTCGGCCGAGCTCTCCCAGGACAGGGTGCGGGCCTGGGCGATGTTGCGGGCGATCTTGTTGATCCCCTGCTGCACGAACTCGGTCTTGTCGGTGAGCAGGTTGTAGGCGACGTCGGTCATCAAGCTGAGCGATGGCCAGGGCTGGTAGGACAGCTGCAGCTCGAAGGTGTGGACCCGCTGTGGTTCCAGGTTGGCGTTGCCGATGACGTCGCCCACCGCCGAAGGCACCGCGTACAGCAACAGCGGCGAAGGGGCCTTGAAGGCCGAGCCGTACAGCAGCTTGGCGTGCAGACCGGGCCGCAGGCTGGACACCAGGCCCAGGCGGCCGGACAGCTTCTGGCCATAGAGATCGTGCCGGTCCGAGCGCACGCCGCCGGTCACCGACAGCCAGCGCTGGTGCACGTTCCAGGTGCCCTGGGCATAGACGCCGGTGTTGACGAAGGTCCTGTCCCCCTGGCGGATCGACAGGGTCTCGATCTCCTCACCGGCCCTGGTGTCGGCGGTGGTTTGCTTGGCGATGCCGATGCGGGAGGGGAGCTGCTCCCGGTCCACGGTGAGCTCGGCCCCCCCGACCATCCGCAGTGAGAGCAGAGGCGTCCAGACCAGGTGGGTGTCCAGGTTGCCACCCTTGAAGGCGAATTGTCGCCGGATGTAATAGAAGTCGCTGCCCACCTCCAGGCGGTTGTCGTCGCGGGGCGCTCCCTGAAAATAGGCGCCCCGCAATGAGCCGTGCAGGCGCGCCGAGAAGTCGTGCTCGCCATGCAGGCCGGCCCGCAGCTGCCATTGCGAGATGCGGTTCTCGAAGAAGTTGTTACGCTGGTCGTAGCCGTTGGCCAGTTGATACAGCGAACCGAACTCGGCCCCGCGCTCCATCGAGGAGAAGTAGGCGAACAGCCCCAGCTCGGAGCCGGTTCTCAGCCGGAGGGTCAGCTTGCTGATGGCGGTGGAGGACAGCTGATCGAGACCGCGGGCCCTGGTGGCGCCCTGGTTGTAGTCGGGGATGGAGGGCGCGGGCGAGCTGCTGGGAAGCTCGAGCCCCGACAGGTCGTCGCGGTGGCGCCGGTAGGCCACCATGAAGTCCACCATCCTCCGGGAGATGCCCAGCGCCACGTCGCCATCGGTGAGCGGGTTGCCGCTGGCGGTGCCCGCCCCCAGGGTCGCGTTCACCCCGTTGATCGCTTGCCCCGAGCGGGTCTGGATGTTGACCACGCCCAGAAAGGCGTCCGCCCCGTACAGCGCCGAGGCCGGTCCGCGGATGATCTCCACGCGCTCCACCGCCTGCAGCGGAATCAGCTCCGGTCCCAGCCAGTTGCCCCCGGTCGGGAAGAAGGCCACCGAATGACCGTCCACCAGCACCTTGATGATGCTGCTGTCGGCGTAAAGACCCCCGGAGATGCCCCGCACGGCGGCGTTGGGCAAGACGTGATCGTCGACCAGATAAAACCCCAGCTGGTGGTTCAGGAGGTCGCCGATGGAGTGGTAGCCGAGCACGGCGATCTGTTCCCGCGTCACCGTGGTGATGACCGCCGGCGCCTCGTAGCTGGGCTGGACCGTCTTGGTTGCGGTCCAGACGTCGATCGGGGTCTCGAGCAGTTGCTTCAGATCCAGCTGGTCTATCCGCTTTTCCACATCGCGGTCAGGCTGAGCGAAGGCGGCCGGCGCCTGCAGCAGCGTGACCAGCAAGAGCAACCGCGCAATCGACGACATCTGTGGATCCGTCGAGAAAATGGGTCATGTTCTGCGGGCGAGGGTGTCCGGCACGCTGCCAAGTGCGTGTCGGCGGCGTGCGGCGTGCGGGGTGCGCCCATGAAAAAACTGCGGTGGCTGAGTTTATTGGGATTTCTGGGCGCGTGCGGCGGCGGCTCGACAGAAACTACCCCCGTCACGGTGGCCTTCTTGCGACATGACAGTCCGCCCTACGCCAGGGCCGACGATCAGTTCTTTGCCGAATACACGCGCGCCCACCCCGGCGTGACGGTCGAGCCGACGACGGTCCGTTACCCGACCCTGGGCCAGATCCTGCTGGCCGACCTGAAGAACGACAACCTCACCCATTACGATCTGGTTCGCGTCCAGCCGTCCTGGGTCTGCAGCTTCGCTGACAACGTGGCTGACGTGCCGGAAGACGTCCTCACGCTCAGCGAGGCGCAGAACACATTTTATGAGGCGCCGCTGGCCGGTTCGGTCTGCAAGGGCAAGCTCAAGGGCATTCCGGTCGAGTACAACCTCGAATACAGCGGGGTCGTGGTGAACATGACCAAATATCGCGCCAAATACGGACCCAACGCGACACCCAGCTGGACCGACTGGGCGAGCTTCATCCGGCAGGCCGCCGAGCTGACCGAATACGACGCCAGCGGCGTGCCGCGGGCCAACGGCCTGGACATCCCCCCGGACTGGCCCCAGCCGGTCAAACACATCTTCTTCAGCCAGATCCTGCAGCGGGGCGGCCGCTACCGCGCCGACGACGGCAGCTTCACCTTCGATACGCCCGAGGGACGCGCCTCGCTCGCCGAGATGGTCAAATGGGTCGCGCGCGACAAGGTCATGTATCCCGAGCTGGTCCCGGGGATGAACACCTTCATCACCACGCGGCTGGCCAGCGGAGCGGTCGGTTACGGCTGGAACGACGTGCAGGAACCGCTGGCGGTCATGGGCTACGTCGGCACCTGGGGAATCCCCAGCGTGCTCGACCAGGTGCCCCCCGCCAACCAGGGACGCTACCAGTACGAGTTTCACACCTTGCCGCCGATGGTCGGCACCCAGCACAAGTTCGTACAGAACTCGGGCTGGGCCTTCGTGGTGCCGAAGACCAGCAAGAATCAGAAGGCAGCCTGGGACCTGGTCAAGGCGTTCGCGCTGTCGGTCGACGGAATGCGAAGCTGGACCTCCACCACCGGCGCTCTGCCCGCCTTGCGGGCGACCGCCAGCGCGGCGGTGGCGGCGGGCGACGCCAACATGACCAAGGAGATGCCGCTGCTCGAGGCGGGGCGCTGGATCGGCTTCATCCCGGCCGAGGCCATCGAGACCGTGGAAGGCGCCATCGTGAGCAACTTCTTCGCGGCGGTCCAGGGCCCCGAGAACGGCGGCAAGACCGTGGAGCAGGCGGTGATCGACATGCAGAAGGCCTCGAACGACGCGGTGGCGCCGTACCGCTGACATGCGAAGGCAGGTCCCGATCCGGCTCGTCGCCGCCGCCGTCCTGCTGTCCGGGGCGTTCGCCTGCGGCGAATCAGGCCGTCCCGAGCCGATCCGCATCGGCCTGCTGCTCTCATACACCGGCTTCCTGGCGGCCAACAGCACCAACTCCGAGCACGCCCTGCTGATGGCGGTCGACGCCGCCAACCTGGCCGGCGGGGTGGGGGGACGGCGGATCGAGGTGCTGGCCCGCGATACCCGCAGCGATCCCGCCAGCGTGGCCCGCCCCGCCCGCGAGCTCATCGACGCCGGCGCCGCCATATTCATCGGACCGGACACCACGGACCTGGCCACCCAGCTGCGGACCATCCTGCAGGATCGCACCATGATCCTGCCCAGCTACGCCACCGCCTCGGACGTGGAGTTCAAGCCGCTCTCCTGGTTCGTGATGGGCCCGGGCCTGGCGCGGGTGGCGTGCGAGCTGCACGCCCAGCTGCAAGCGGACGGCCGGACCGCCCCCCTGGTGATCGTGAACGCGACTGGCTACAACAGCTCGCTGTCATTCCAGCTGTCGAACCAGTACGGGATCCCCAACTACGTATTGCCCAACGAACCCTCCACCACGGGCACGGTCGCGCCCATCACCTCGATGGGGGCGGACGCGTACCTGCTCGCCGCTTTTCCACCCGCCGCCTCCTCGCTGGTGTTCGCGATGACCGGGCTGGGCGCGCTGGAAGATCCGTCGCGCTGGTATCTGTCGCCCACCTTGCACACGCCCGCCTTTCTGGAGTCGATCCCCCAGGGCGTCCTGGCCGGGGCCAAGGGCGTGTCCCCGGGAACCATCGCCGGAGCCGCCGACTTCCGGGCAGCCTACGCCGAGCAGTGGCAGGACTACCCGCTCGACGACGCTTACCCCTTTTACGATGCCGGGGCGATCACGGTGCTGGCCCTGCAACGGGCCATGGTCAAGGAGGGCGCCATCCCGGGAGGGACGGGCCTCGACCGGCACGTCATAGCCGTGACCACGCCCGGAGGGCTGGCCGTGCAGTGGCACGAGGTCGCCCGCGGCCTGCAGGCGCTGGCCGACGGCCAGGAGGTCGAATACGTGGGCCTGTCAGGCCAGATCCAGTTCGATCCATCAGGACAGGCCCAGGTCGCGCGCACCAAGTGGTGGACCATCGCTCCCGGGGGCTTCGACGACATCGCGCGCACCAGCGAATGCCAGTGAGCCGGAGTGCTCACCGGGGCCAGCCGGGCGGCGGAGTGGAGTACCCGCCCGAGACCGGGAAGGGATTCGCTGTGCCGCGCAGCCAGGTGTCGTCGGCATCCACGGACGCGGCGTCCACATCGATGCCCAGCGCGATGAGGCCTTGCCGATCGTTGTAGCGGAGACCGAGGATCATCGACGGGGTGCCGGGGTTGGCGCGCACGAATGTCACCTCGCGCACCTGGGAGACCACCGATTCGCCGAACTCCGTTCCCAGGCC
>JBKPRZ010000096.1:0-5129 GCA_046734815.1 Myxococcota bacterium
GACGCGGCCCGTCCTGCCGCGGCCCGCGCTGGGGCCGTGTTCACCGGAGGGCGCCCGGGCACCGCGGCCGGTGGCGGCGCGCCGCCGGCGCTTCAGCCCGCGCGCGGGCGGACCACGAACACCGGCCTGTCCGAGCCATGGACGACGGCCGAGGCCACCGACCCCATGACCGTGCGGGCCAGGCCCGAACGCCCGTGCGAGCTCAGGACGATGGCGTCGGCGCCCAGGCGTCGGGCGGTCTGAAGGAGCGCGTCGCCCGCCGAGCCGCCGTCGACCACCGTCACCCGCGTGGTGATACCCAGGCTGTCGGCGTCCGGCGGCACCAGCAGGCGCAGGCGCTCCTCCAGCACGCGCACCTGCTCCGGGCTCAGCTCCGGCTGCGCCCCGTAGGCGTGGGGCGGGGACAGCAGGTGGTGCTCGTGGACGTGGCACAGCTCGACCGTGCCGCCGGTCCCGCGCAGCAAGGAGTAGCCGTGCGGCACCGCCGCGTTGGCCAGATCCGAGAAGTCCGTCGCCACCAGGACCGTGCGCAGCGGTGGTATCGCCGTCCGCGCCGGCGCCGCCGCCAGGCGGGCGGGGACGCACAGGACCGCGGTGCGGGCCCGGCGCAAGGTCGACAGCGCCGCCGAGCCGCTCTTGATGCGCTCCCATCGGTCCGGCTGGCGCGTGCCCACCACCAGCAGGTCGGCGCGGTCCTCCTCGGCGTCGGCCAGCAGGGCGTCGCGCACGGGCCCCCAGCTGGCCTGGATCCGCAGCGAGATGTCGCGGGGAAGCCCCCGCCGCACCAGCCGATCGCGGATCTCGCGCTCCAGCACCGCGGCCACGTCGGGGTCGGTGGCGAACGGGTCGCGCGGACCGGGCAGCCCCAGGCGCGCGTATTCGGCCGGCGGCCAGTAGGTGTGCAGCAGGCCGACCTGGCAGGCGCCGCCGGCGCGCAGCTGGTCCAGGGTGCTCAGAACCGCTTCGCCGCCGCTGTCGAGATCGAAGCCCACCGTCAGCCGCAGCGGGTGTTCGGCGCTCCAGCCCTCGAACAGCGCCTGCTTCTCCGGCACCAGCAGCACCGGGCAGGGCGCGGCCAGCACCGTCCGCTCGGCGACGCTGCCGACCAGCAGGCTGGCCAGGGCCCCGTGGCCGCGCGTCCCCATCACGATCAGCCGCGCCTTCTGGCTGTCGGCCAGGGCGGCCAGCTCGCGCGCGGGCGAGCCGCTCACCACCACGCCCTCGACCGGCACGCCCTGTTCGGCCAGCGCGGCGGTCGCCTTCAGCATCAGGCCTTCGTTGCTGTGGCGGAGTGCGGCCTCGAATGCCTCGGTGTCCGGCACCCGTAACTCGGGGTAGACCGCGACCGGCGGCTCGAGCACCCGCACCAGCAGGACCGAATCACCCAGCTTGCGAGCCAGCCTGACGGCGCTGCGGCTGGCGTTGCTGGCGGCGGCCGAGAAGTCCGTGGCGGCAATTATCTTCATGCTCCGATGGACAGCAGCGTCCGTGCCAGGGCCGCGGCCGGCCGGGGCGCGCCCCGGGTTGGGCGGTCGCCGAAAAAGCTGCGGGCCGTCGACGCCCGGGCGCAGCGGCTGCGCGTTTCAGCCGCCCTGGCCCGCGAGCCAGTCCGCTGCCTCGTGGGCCATGACCGTCTCCTCGTCGGTCGGCAGCACCCATGCCTCGATCGCGCTGCCCTCGGCGGTCAGCCGGCCGTCGGCGCCGGCAGCGGCGTTGCGCGCAGGCTCGAGCACCAGACCGAGGATGTCCAGGTTTTCGAGGATTCGCTGGCGGACGGCCGGCGCCTGCTCGGCCACACCGCCGCCCAGCACGACCGCGTCGCAGCCACCCAGCGCCGCCAGATAGGCGCCCAGGTACTTGCGCGCCCGGTAGCAGAACAGGTCCACCGCCAGCCGGGCGGCCGGGTCCGGGCGGGCCAGCAAGGTGCGGAAGCTGCCGTCCGTGCCCGACACCCCCGCCAGGCCCGAGCGCTCGTCCAGCAGCCGCGCCAGCTCGCCGGCGGACATGCCCTCGGCCGAGAGCAGATGCAGCACCAGCCCCGGGTCCAGGTCGCCGCAGCGGGTGGCCATGACCAGTCCCTCCAGCGGCGAAAAGCCCATCGACGTGTCCACCGGCCGCCCGTCCACCAGCGCGGCGGCCGAGCAGCCGCTGCCGAGCTGGAAGGTGATCACGCGGCCGGCCCGTCCGGGCCGCCGGGTGGCGAAGGTCTGCCACAGCGACCGGTGGGCCAGGCCGTGGAAGCCCAGCCGGCGCAGCTGCAGCCGGCCGGTCAACTCCGCCGGCAGCGCGTAGGTGGCCGCGACCGGGGGCAGATCCGCGAAGAAGCCACTGTCGAACACGGCCAGCTGGGGAACCTCCGGCCAGCGGTCGCGGCAGCGGTCCAGCCAGGCAAGGGCCGGCGGGTTGTGCAGCGGCGCCAGATCCGACGCGCGCGCGACGTCGCCCCGCACGGGGCCGTCGAACGGCTGCGTGGCCAGCCGGCGGGGACCGCCGTGCACCACCCGGTGGGCGACCGCCGACAGCGCGCGCCCGCCGACGAACGCGACCAGCGGATCGAAATGGGTGACCTGTTCGCGATCGTGGCGCGCGCGCGCCACCACCACCGGCGGCTGCCCCGGCCGCCGCTCGGCCAGCGCGAAGCGCACCGAGGAGCTGCCCGCGTTGATGGTGAGAAGATGGCTCATCGAGGTCCGTGTGCCGGCGCGATCGCCTCCGTCCTCAGACCGCCCGCGGCCATCGACTGGCCATCCGGCCGGCGGAACACCGCCAGCGCCAGGCAGGCGGCCAGCAGCAACGCGAACACGGCCGTGAACACCGTCGCCGTCACGGTGTATGGCTGCTGCGGCGGCGTGGCGCGCGTGTGGATGTTGGCGATCAGCACGATCAACCCGACCACCAGGAAGATACCGCGGGGGTAGGGCAGCGTCTGCACCAGGTGGAAGTGATCGACGAATACGGGTCGGTCCCTGCCAGGCCGGCTGGGGAATTGCACGAAGCGTGCCCCGTCGGCCCTCACTCCGGCGGTCAGGCGCGCTCGAGCAAAGGCAGCAGGCCCTGCAGCGACTCGCGGGTGGCGAGCTCCTTGTTTCCGTCAGGGCGGGCGTAATGCGTCTCGAGCGTGAGCGTTCCGGAGAAACCGTCGTTCCGCAGCGCCCGCAGCAGGCCGACGTTGTCGACCTGGCCCTTGCCCACCGGGGCCCAGCGGCAGCGCTTGCCGTCCGTGTCCCAGGCGGCGTCGCGCAGGTGGACGTGGTGGATACGCTTGCGGTCAAGCGTCCGGTAGCCGGCCGGGAAGGGCGTCTCGTGTCCGCAGTAGGCGTTGTTGGGATCCCAGGCCAGCCCCAGGGCCGGCGAGGGGATCGCCGCCAGCAGCCGCGCCGCCTCGGCGCTGGTCTCCACGTTCGCGCCATTGACGTTCTCGAGCAGCAGCACCGCCCCCGCCGCGCGCGCCCGCTCGCTGGCCCGCTTCAGGTGGTCGACCACCGGGACGAAGGTGTCCGCCGCGGCCTTGCCGCGCCAGAAGCTGAACACGCGGATGAACTTCGTGCCCAGCAGGGGCGCCCGTTCCAGCGCCCGATCCAGCACCGCCGCCTGAGCGTCGTACGGATAATCCTCCTTGCGGCCGCTGGGGACGCCGGGCAGGTCGCACTTGTAAAGCGCGGTATCGAGCACCGACACCCGCACCTGGTTGCGGTCCAGCAGCGCGCGGGCACGCTTGATCTGATCGATGGGGAGCTCGGTCACGTATTGGCCCCAGACCCGCCGCAGCTCCACCCAGCCCAGCTGGAACGAGCGCAGGAAGCGCAGCGCCGCCTCGAGGTCGTCGGAGATCTCGTCGCTGGTCACGCCGAGCCGCCCGCGCAGCCCCACCCTCGCCGCACGCGGGCGGCGGGGCAGCAGCGAGGATGCCACAGCGATTCCACCGCTGGTCAGCACGGCGCGACGTCGGGTCATGGTCGTGGAGGTAATCACGGCCACGTGCGGCTGACCAGCGGCTGTCGCTCGACCGATCCTGGCCCGTCCGGGTCGTGGCATCAATTGCGGCGCGAACCTGGGAGGCGCACCTGGCGGGCCGCCGCCCGCGGACCAATCTTGTACGATGGAGGGACGATGCGCGGGCTGATCCTGGTAGCGATCCTGTCGGTCGGCTGCGCCGCGCCGCGGGCGCGGCCGCGGCCGCCGGAGGCGCGCCGGGTGCCAGACGCGATTCCGGAGAAGGCCGCCGCCCTGCGGAACAGCGATCCCCACCAGCACCCGGAGGACGATGAGCAGCGCTGGGGCTTCGAGGAGAAGCGCCAGCGGGATCTCGAGCAGCGCCGCCGGGCGCGCGAGAAGGCGCAGCAGGGTCAAGGTCACCAGGGCGCCGACGTCTCCAAGAAGGCGGGGGCGACCACCGGATCCACCCCGCAGGCGCCGGCGTCGCCGCCCGCGAACCCGCCGGCGCAGCAGCCGCAGTAGGGGACGTCGATCAGGACGGCGGCGGCGCTCGCCGCGGTTCTTCGCCGTCTTCCGCCGAAGTCAGCCCCAGCTCGTCGGGGGCCTCGGACAGCGGCATCAGCACCCACAGCGCCGCGTACACCAGCAAACCCGATCCGCCGACGGCGGTCACCAGCATGAAGGCCAGTCGCACCAGCGTCACCGAGATGTCGAACTCCTCGGCCAGCCCGGCGCAGACCCCGGCGATCTTCCGCCCCCGGCGGGAGCGGCGCCAGGACCGGGCGGTGGAGCCGAGGTCCAGCCGGCTGCCGCAATACCGGCACTTGATCGCCTCGGCGCGGATCTCCTCGGCGCAGTAGGGACATCGCTTGGTGCCCATCGACTCAGGCATTCATCTCCTCCGGCAAACGGAACTTCTGTCGCGCGGCCAGCAGCGGAACCGCCGCGCAGGCCAGCCCCAGCAGCAACGCGAGCGTCAGGGTCAGGCTGCCCACGAGATACCAGGTCACGTAGGCAGGCAGCCAGCGGGCCAGCGCCTCGTACACCCCACGCACCAGCCGCGCGTTGAAGGCCACCACCACCGGCAGCAACGCCGCCATCACCAGCAACGCCCCGGCCAGCCGCCGGCGCGGCTCGCGCAGCAAGGCCCGCCGCGCCGCCAGCAACGGCGCCGCCGCCGCCAGGGTGCGCTC
>JBKPRZ010000097.1:0-7260 GCA_046734815.1 Myxococcota bacterium
GTCGACGGGGCCGTCGCGGGCGGTGGTGATGCCGCTGTCGCGGGCGGTGTCGAAGCGGGCTGTGCTGATGCCGCCGGAGCGGGCGTGCGCGCCGCACGCCGCGGCCGGGTCGATTGCGATCCGGGCGGCGGAATCACGATGACGTCCGCGGGCCTCCGGGCCGCGGCCATCCGCCTCCCGCGCAGCGGCGGCGCCGACGCATCCCCCGGCTCCCCCGCATCCGGTGGCGAGGCCTGCGTCCGCGGCTCGGCCGTGGAGACCGCGCCGCCGCCCTTGCGGTCGATCCTCGACAGCGCCAGCGCCGGGAAGATCACGGCCGACCCGGCCAGCGCCGCCACCACGAGCCCCCACTCACCGCCGCGCCCCGTTCGCATGCCCACCACCCCCCAGGACCAACCTGCAGCGGCGCCCCCACCACGACCATCAAATACAGCCCTCGCGTACGCGTACCACCCCCATCGAGCGCACACCCTCCACAGCGCCCCTCTGGCGCCGGACGAACGGTCTGCCGAGCGTCGCGGTCAGCCGGATTCCGGGGCGCAGTTGAGGCGGGCCTGTTCCTCGGAGCGGGGGCGGATCATCCCGGTGATCAGGGTGCGCCAGCCCAGCTTCCGGTAGAACGGCTGCACCGCGGGCGCGGCGGTCAGCGTGACGACGAGAAATCCGTTCAACCGATCCTGCAGGTCCTGGACGATCGCCCGCCCGACCCCCTGCCGCTGGTGAGCCGGCGCCACCACGACGTCGACGATCGTCGCGTAGAACCGGCCGTCGTCGATGGTCCGTCCGAATCCAACCAGCTCGCCATCGTCGAGCGCGAACGCCTTGAAGCTGCTCCGATGGAATGCCTCGCGGACGTCCTGTGGATCCCTGGCCCCCCATCCCACCGCCGCGAACAGAGCGGCGACGTCATTCCAGGAGATTCCCGCGTCGTCCCTCTCGATTCGCATCGTGGTGCAGCCGCATCCTCAATCGGCGCGACCATCAAGGTACTGCTTCATCGCCTGGTCTTCGAGCACGATCTGGTCCGTCACGGCAAACGCGTCCTTCAGCCAGGGATGCGCGAGCGCTTCCTCACGGTCGAGCACCCGCCCGATGATGGTCGCCTCCCTCCAGGGGCACTGGTCAGCGCTGGTGACCATCACCTCGTATTGATTGTCCCTGGTCCTGATCTTCATGGAGAAGGCGCGACGTTGTTCGGGCGTGGTGCCCTCCCCCCAGTCGCCCAGCGAGACGACGAGATCGACCACCCGTTCCGGGTGGCTGTCCGTGAAGCAGGCGTAATACACAGCGTGCGCGCGGCCGTCCCGGTAGACGTATCGGATCAGCCGCGTGGTGGTCCCCGCGCAGCACGCGCACACCGACCGCTTCGGCGCATCGAATTCGATGCTCAACATCACCCGGCCTCCCGACATCCCTCGTTCACGGCGATGTTCCGACATCCCTCGTTCAGGGCGGACAATCGGACGCCGCGCCGCCCGCGGCGGGACAGCCCGGAACGGAACCGTCGGCCCGGGTGAACCCGTCCGGGAGACAAAGATCCCGGAACCAGAAGCAGCGCCCGGTGCCGTCGCTGGCGTAGGTTGTGACGGGCCGACAGCCCGTGTCGGCCGCGATCGATCCCACGACCTCGAACGGTGCCAGACAACTGCGGATCGGGTCGTACCGACGTGCCCGCACCTCACGTCGAGACTCCCTCCCCAGCCCGCCATCACAGGCAGCAGCCGCGAGCCACATGAAAAGGGCGATAATCACCAATTTGCGCATCGGGTCCTGCCGTCCCGCCGATCATACCGAGCCAGCAGCCCTACGGCGCGAAAGACTGCAGGCGGTCGATGTACCAGGTGGGAAAACCGAATTCTCGGGCGGGCTTCACGATGCGGTCGACGTAATCGCGGGCGGCGGGGCGGGGCGGCATGTCGGGAGCGATGTAGCAGAGGGCCGGGCGCCAGAGGCCGTTCATTCCCCGCGCGAGCACCGCCTGCGGCAGGTAGGTCTCGCCGAGCACCTGCTGGGCGTGATCGTACAGGCGGTGCAGCTCGGCGTGGGTGGCGGTGGTCAGGATGCCGTAGACCTGCTGCCGTTCGGACGGGACCAGATTGGCGCGGGGCCGGATTGTGATGTCGAAGCCGCCGAGGGCCGCGGCCTCGCAGGGACCGGGCACCAGGTCGACCTCGCGAAGGACGTCGAGGTTCATGTAAGAGCCGTAGAAGAACACCCACACGCGCGGTTCAGTCATCTGAGCCTCACAGCTTCGATCAGGTAGAGCATCGGCAGCCGACGGCGTCGCGGCCGCGGCGCTGGATGATACCGCATGCCGGCGTCACGCCGCCGGGATCGGACCCATGGTGGCGGCGGGGGGCCGGGACGACGCCGGTGTCCCTCCGGCAACCAGCAGGAGGACGAACATGACGGCCAGGAAGATCGGAATCATCGGGATCGGGAAGGTGGGCGGGGCGCTGGCCAAGGGGTTGAGGCGGGCGGGGCACGAGGTGCGGGGGGTGGGCAAGGAGAAGCAGGGCGTGCGCGATACGGCGGACTGGGGGGAGGTGATCATCCTGGCGGTGCCGTTCGGGGCGCTGCCGGAGGTGGCCGAGACCGTGGGCGGCGCGGTGGACGGCAAGGTGGTGGTGGATGTCTCGAACGCGCTGGACGCGGACCGGAACCTGGCGCTGGGCTTCACCACCAGCGGGGCCGAGGAGCTGCAGCGCCGGCTGCCTCGTGCGTACGTGGTCAAGGCGTTCAACACCGTGTTCGCGTCGACCATGGAGACGGGGCGGCTGGGCGACGAGCGGCTCAGCGCCTTCGCCGCCGCCGACGACGCCAGCGCCCGCTCCACCGTGCTCGCGCTGGCCGGCGACATCGGCTTCGACGCGATCGATGCGGGGCCGCTGCGCAACGCCCGCCTGCTCGAGCCGCTGGGCTACCTGAACATCCAGCTGGCGTTCGCGCAGGGCCTGGGCCCGCAGATCGGCTTCAAGCTGGTGCGGCGCTGAGCTTCAGCGCCCCACCAGCGACAGCACGATCTCGAGGACGATCAGCAACACGATCGACACCTCCAGCAGCACCAGGCGGCGGTCGCGGGCCGGGCTTGTCCAGCAGGTGCAGAACCGACAGGACTTCGCTGCGGGTGCCGATGGCGGCGCCGATGAACCGGTGCAGGCGGCGGGTGACGATCGGCATGGTGCCCTTGCGCTCCACCCGCTGCACCACCTTGTCGGTGTCGGCGAACATCTGGTCGACGATGCTCTCGTAATATTCCATGGCCACGCTCTGGCCGACGGTCAGGGCCACCACGGCGGCGCGCTCGAAGGTCAGCTGGTCCAGCACCAGCACGCCGCCCTCGATGTCGGGCTTGCTGCCGGGCACTTCGCGCACCGAGAACTCCTCGCTGATGGCGACGGATAGATGAAGGCGGTGGCGCCCGAGACGACCGGAAACCACAGCTGGTGGTGCGATCGCTTCGCCTCGGGGTAGACGGCGGCCAGGTCCTTCAGCGAAAAGTTTTCGGCGAAAGCGATGGCGTGAAAGGTCTGCAGCGGCGCGGTGGATGGGCGTTCGATGGGAGGGGCATTCACGGTAGAGTGCGCTACATCTCTCACGGATTGGATTTTGGCGTAGAACCGCCACGGAGTGGACCATGAAAAACCGGGCTCCTGGATTGCGCTGGACCTTTGCGCTCGCCGCTCTGTTCTGGTCGGGGGGCGGCGCGTGGGCGGGCAGCGCCGACAAACACCTGGACCTGACCTGGGTCGACGTGGAGGGCGGTGGGGCGACCTTGATGGTGACACCCGCCGGCGAATCGATCCTCGTCGACACGGGCTACCCCGGCGAGCGCGACGCCCGGCGCGTGCAGCAGGCCCTCGAGGCGGCCGGCCTCGAGCGCATCGACCACCTGGTCATCACACATTTCCACAACGATCACTACGGCGGCCTGGCCGACATCGTGAAGCTGCTGCCCGTGGGAACGGTCTACACCCGGGACCTTCACAGCGCGCCCGCTGAGGAGCGCGGCAATCCTCTGATCGCCGGTTTCCAGCAGGCCAAGGTGGAAAAGCGCGTTTCCATCAAGGCGGGCGACAAGCTGCCGCTCGAGCAGGCCAAGGGGGCCGCGCCGCTGCAGGTTCGCTTCGTCGGGATGAACGAGACGTTCGTCGACTCCCCCGGGGCCCGGGCCAACCCGCTGTGCAAGGAGCTGCAGAGCAAACCGGCCGATCCTTCGGACAACCGCAACAGCGTGGTCATGGTGCTGACCTTCGGCTCCTTTCGCTTCTTCGACGGGGGTGACCTGACCTGGAACAGCGAGGGGGCGCTGGTCTGCCCACGCAACCGCATCGGCGCGCCGGTGGACGTCTTCCAGATCGACCACCACGGCCTGGACCTCAGCAACAACCCGGTGCTGGTCAAGACCCTGGCGCCCCGGGTGGTCATCGTCAATAACGGGCCCAGGAAGGGCGGCGAGCCCGAGAGCCTGCGCACCGTCAAATCGACGAGCTCGGTGCAGGCGGTCTATCAGGTTCACCGAAACGTGCGCATCACCGACCTCAATACCGCGCCAGAGCTGACCGCCAACCTGGCCGAGGCCTGCGAGGGCAATCCGGTCCGCCTGTCGGTGGACCCGGGCGGAAAGCGTTACACCGTCGCCGTTCCGTCCACCAAACACCAACGGACGTTCGCAACGATGCACTGATGACCATGAGGAAGATGTCGACTTCGCCGCGCTGGACCGTCGACGACCTGCCGGTGGGGGTGTGGGTCGGGCGCGCGCCCGACGGCGAGGTGGCCTACGCCAACCGCGCCTTCCGCGAGATCCTGGGGATGGAAGCGGTGGCCGACAGCCGCACCAACGACGTGCCCGCCACCTATCACGCGTGCGATCGGGCGGGGAATCCCTATCCGATCGAGCGGCTGCCCATCTCGCGGGTGCTCGCCACCGGGCAGCAGGCGCTGGTCGAGGACATGGTCATCCACCGCGCCGACGGCAAGCAGGTGCCCATCCGGGCCAAGGGCAACCCGGTGCGCGACAGCGAGGGGCGCATCAGCCACGTCATCGTCGCCTTCATCGACATCACCCACGAGGCGATGGTGGAGGCGGACCGCGCTGCCATCGAGGCGCGGCTGAAGCAGGCGGTCGACCACGCCCCCATTGCGGTCTGGGAGGTCGACCGTGACGGGATCATCACCTTGTCGGAGGGGGCGGGGCTGCGCAAGCTGGGGGTGCACTCGGGCGAGCTGGTGGGCCAGTCGCTGCCCGAGCGGTTCCGCGGTCTGCCCGAGGCGGTGACCAACATGCGCCGCGCCCTGGCCGGCGAATCGGTCTGGTACATCTCGGACATGGGCGCGGTGGTGTACGAGAGCTGGCTGTCGCCCGTCCGCAACGAGGAAGGCGAGGTGGTGGGGGCCCGCGGGGTGTCCTGCGACATCACCGAGCTCCGCCATCTGCAGGCGGTCGCTCTGCAGGACGACCGGGTGCGCGCCATGGGGGCGCTGGCCGCCAGCGTGGCCCACGAGATCAACAACCCGCTGACCTACGTCCTCAATTATCTGGACGCGGCCGAGCAGGAGCTGCAGCACGTGTGCGCGCTGGTGGCGGGGCTGCCCGGGGGCGGCAACCGGCCGGCGCTGTCGGCGGCGGCGCAGCGGATGGACGAGATTTTGCGGCCCGTGCGCAAGGGCGTCGAGCGCATTGCCACCATCACCCGCGACCTCAAGGCGTTCAGCCGGCCCGACGAGACCCGCCTGCAGCCGGTCGATGTGGGGACGGTGGTCCAGGCGGTCCTGAACCTGATGCGCAAGGAGATCGAGGCGCGCGCGCGCCTGGTGCTGGCGCTGCAGTCGACACCGCCGGTTCTGGGCAACGAGCCACGCCTCATCCAGGTGGTGATGAACCTGCTGCTGAACGCGGTCCAGTCGCTGGCCGGCGCCGATCCGGGCGGCGACCAGATCTGGGTGAACCTGGCGCCCGCGGACGGCTGGGCGGTGCTGGAGGTGGCGGACAGCGGGTCGGGCGTGCCGGAGGCGAATCGCGAGCGCGTCTTCGAGCCGTTCTTCACCACCAAGCCGGCGGGCCAGGGGACCGGGCTGGGTCTGTTCGTCTGCCGCACCATCGTGCAGGGCCTGCGCGGCGAGATCTCGCTCCACGATCGCCCGGGCGGAGGGGCGCTGTTCCGGGTGCGCCTGCCGATGGCCGGCGCGGCCCGGACGCCCGCGACGGCTTCGCCGGCGACGCCGCGGCCCGAGCGCACCGGCGCGCGGGTGCTGATCATCGACGACGACGCCCTGGTGGCCGAAAGCATCGCCAACCAGATCCGGGGCCAGGGGCACGAGGTGGTGCTGAAGTACGACGGCGTGAGCGCGCTGCACGCCATCCTGTGCCGGGACGACCTCGACCTCATCTACTGCGATCTGATGATGCCGGGGATGACCGGGATGGACCTGGCAGCGGCGCTGGAAGAGCGGGCCCCCGATCGCCTGGCGCGCATGGTGTTCATGACCGGCGCCGCCTTCACGCCGGCGGGCGCCGCCTTCGTCGCCGCTAACCCCGGCCGCTGCGTCGAGAAGCCATTCGACGCTGTCGAGGAGACCCGCCGCCGCCTGGGCGAGCGCTCCCGCGCGACCGCGCTGCCGACCAGCCGCCGCTGAACCGGGCCCCCGGCCCGGTGTCAGCGGCGTGGCGGGCGCGATCAGTTACAGGGGCACTTGGCCGCCCACTTCTGGCAGGCCGACGAGTCACCCCAGCTCTGGTCGGCGGCGCAGGTCTTCCCGCGGTTGCTCTCGGCGGCGCAATCGCCGGTGGCGCACTTGCAAGCGGGAAGCTCGCAGTTGAGGCTGCCGCAGATGTTTCCGGTGGTGGCCACGTTGTCGACCGTGCAGTTGTTTGCGGCCGCGTATTTCTCGCAGTCCGCGTCGGTGGCCATGCCCGCGTAGGCCTTCTCGATCAGATCGAAGCAGTTGCAGATCTGGGCGGGAGCGCCGTTGCGGCAGGCGACGCCTTTGCGAGGGCCACAGTTCTCGCAGGCGTTCTCGAGCTGGTGACAGATCTTGATGACCTTGGGGTCGGGCCAGCAGGCCAGCACGCCGCCGCCGCTGGTGGCGCCGTCGCCCCCGCCCCCGTCGCGGCCAACGGCGGGCGCGCCCGTGTCGGGCCCGGCGGTGCCGGAGTCCTTGGCCGCCTGACCCGCGTCCGCGCTGCCGCCGGTCCCGCCGGTGCTCACCGCGCCGCCTGTCTCTTATACACATCTGACGCTGCCGACGATGAGTACA
>JBKPRZ010000098.1:0-7251 GCA_046734815.1 Myxococcota bacterium
GATCCACCGCCTCCACCGTCTGCCGAGCCGCCCGCGCCGCCCGCACAACCCCCGCCGGCGACCGAGCCGCCGCCCGAGCCCAGCGAGACCGAACGCGCCCCCGCCGAGCAGGTGCCCACCTGGCCGCCGCCCCCGGCGCCGTCCGCGCCCGGTGCCGACGAGATCTCCGAGGTATCGGTGCTGTCGCTGGAGCAGCTGTTGAACCAGCGGCTGGAGAGCGCCACCAAGACCCCCACCCCGGTCTCGCAGATCCCCAACCGGGTCGAGGTGGTGACCGACGACCAGATCCGCCGCCGCGGTTACCGCTACCTGATCGAGCTGCTGGAAGACCTGCCCGGCGTGCAGACCATGAACTACGTGGAGGCCGAGACCGGCGCCCACGTGATCGTGCGCGGCATCTGGCAGAACAACAAGATCCTGGTCCTGTACAACGGCCACAAGATCACCTCGCCCGAGGGCAAGGATTTCATCTTCGGCCGTCACAACTGGTCGCTGGCCAACGTCAAGCGGGTCGAGTTCATCTACGGGCCCGCCTCGGCGCTGTACGGCGCCGACGCGGTCTCGGCCGTGATCAACATCGTGCCCAAGGACTTCCGCGACCTGGACGGCCACATCGTCGAGGCCACCGCCGGCTACGGCCTGTACAACACGGTGGAGGCCGACGCGGCCAGCGGCTTCGAGGTCGGCCAGCTGCGCGTGCGCGTCGACGGCGCCTTCCACCACAGCAGCGGCCCCGACTTCCTGAAGAGCTACAAGGACTATTACGCGCCGCTGTTTGCCCAGACCTACGTCGACCAGATGGGGAAGCTGGACGACGACGGCAATCCGGTCTGGGTGGCGCCGTCGCTGTCCTACCACCTGGCGGTGCTGGCCAACCTGGGCGAAAACACCCGGCTGCACTACCTGCGCATCTACAGCGAGGAGCAGTCGGCGATGGGCTTCGCCCCCGGGCTGTTCGAGTTCTCCCCGGAGAACAAGTGGGCCTGGTACCAGGACAACGCCGGCCTGACCCACGAGCTGATCCTGGGCCGCAACCTCACCCTGCGCACCCTGCTGACCTACAACCACCAGCAGTGCGACCCCAAGACCCAGTTCATCAACAGCTTCTTCAACGGCGGCAAGAGCTTCACCCGCTGGGACTACAAGATGTTCCGCAGCATCCGGCTGGGCGCCGCCGAGGAGCTGGTGCACACCAGCCACCCCTACGATCACCGGCTGCAGCTGGTGCTGGGCGCGCGGTTCGAGGACATCTACAGCCTGACGAAGATCTCCACCACCACCGGGCTGCCCGCCGATCTTCGCTACCCGCTGAACTACCAGACCAACGGGGCGGTGCCCAACGGGGAGGTCAACTTCCATGCCCTGGGCGCCTATTTCCAGGCCCAGCTGGAAGCGCTCGACAGTCTGAACGTGGTGGCGGGCGTGAACGTCGACCAGGTCTGGCACTACAACACCGCCGTCAACCCGCGGGTTGGCCTGACCTTCGCGCCGCTAAACGGCCTGACCGTGCGGGCCAGCGTGGCCCGCGCCTACCTGGTGCCGGCGCCGGCCTACCAGTTCGAGGGGTTCAACAACGAGGTGTTCCCCGGCATGGGCACCATCGGCGCGATCCCCAACACCGATCTGAAGCCGGAGGACTACCTCACCTACGAGGCCGGCCTGGCGGCGGTGCTGTTCAACAAGCGCCTGCTGGTCGACGTGTCGGCCTTTCACACCGCCAACAACAACTACCTTCTGCGCCAGCGCCGGCTGCCCAACCCGATGAACGTGGTGTACACGCCCGTGTTTCCGCTGAAGCCCCCGCTGGTGATCAACGAAGCGGTGGCCATCCTCACCAGCGAAAACGGCGGCGAGGTGCGGGCCTACGGCGGCGAGGCGGTGGTGACGGCCGATCTGTACGAATGGCTGCGCCCCTGGGGCAGCTACTCGCTGGTGATGGGCAGCCAGCACGAGTATCCCACCCGCACCGGCACGGGCATCCAGACCGAATACCTGGCCAATCAGGCCTCCCAGCAGATCAAGGGTGGGTTGCAGCTGCGACCGCTCAAGGGCCTGTACCTGACGCCCACCGCGGTCTGGTACGGCCGCACCCGCATCCGTCCCGACGCCGGCAACTCGATGGACCCCGCCGACGTGGCTCTGCGCGCCGATGGCCTCGACCCGTTCTTCCTGCTGAACTTCTCGGCGGTCTGGGAGAGCGGCCGCTTCCAGCTGTGGGCCCGGGTCCAGAACCTGCTCGACAACCACTACTACCGCCCCGGTGGCCCGGTCAGCCAGCAGGCCGCCCCCCGCGTCCCCCAGGCGGGCATCCTGGGCCAGGCCGGCTTCCGCCTCAGTTACTGATCGGCGCTCCCGGCGTCGGGCCGGCGGCATTCAAGCATGCCCGTCGGGGCGTCGATGAATGTGCGCAGATGGCTGGCCTGAAACGGGGATGGTGGGTGGTGGTGGCAGGCTCGCTGGCGCTGGCGGGCGCCTGTGACGACGGCGCGGGCGGGCCGGCCGGTCCGCTGGTGATCCGGCAGCTCGGTCACGACAACCCCCCGTTCCTCCAGGCGAACGAGCAGGCCTTCGCCGCCTACACCGCGATCCACCCCGACGTGACCATCACCCCGACGGTGGTCAAGTACCAGTCGCTGGGCGCCAGCCTGGTCTCGGACCTGAAGCAGGACCGGCTGGAAGCGGACCTGGTCATGATGATCCCCTCCTGGGTGTGCAGCTTCGCCGACAACCTGGCGGACGTGCCCAGCGACGTGCTCAGTCTGACCGAGGCGCAGCGGCTGTTCTTCCCCGCGCCCCTGGCCGGCGCCACCTGCGACGGGCACCTCAAGGGGCTGCCCATGGAATACAACCTCGAATACGGCGGCGTGGTGGTCAACGTCGACAAGTACCAGGAAAAATACCCGGGCAAGACCCCGACCTGGGCGGACTGGTCCAGCTTCATCACCGAGGCGGCGGCCCTCAGCGAATTCGACGCCGACGGGAAGCCGCGGGCCAACGGTCTGGACATCGATCCCTTCTGGCCCCAGCCGGCCAAGCACATCTTCCTCAGCCAGATCCTGCAGCGGGGCGGTTCGTACTGGTCCGCGCGCGGCGACTTCGACTTCCAGACCCCGGCCGCGCGCGCCTCGCTGACCGAGATGGTGTCCTGGTTGACCGAGCGCCGGGTGATGTTCCGCGACCTGGTGCCCGAGCGGAACACCTTCGTCACCACCCGGCTGGTGCAGGGCGCTTCCGACTACGGCTGGAACGACCCGCAGCGGCCGCTGAGCGTGATGGGCTACGCCGGAACCTGGGCGGTGCCCAACACGGTCAGCCAGCTGCCCGCCGGGGTGCACCGGCGCTACGAGTTTTACACCGTGCCGCCCATGGTCGGCACCGAGCACCGCTTCGTGCAGAACTCGGGCTGGGCGCTGGTGGTCCCCAAGACCGCCCGCAACCAGAAGGCTGCCTGGGACATCGCCCGCTCGATGGCGGTCTCGGCCGAAGGGGCCCGTCGCTGGGCCGCCATCAGCGGCACCTTGCCGGCCCTGCGGGCCAACGGCACCGTCGAGGCCACGGCCGGCGACCCCACTTTGGCCAAGGTCCAGCCGCTGCTGGAACGGGGACAGTGGGTGGGCTACATCCCCGCCGCCGCCATCGAGACCGTCGAGGGCGCCATCGTCAGCGCCTTCTTCGACGCCGTCACCGGCAAGAAGTCGGTCGACCAGGCCCTGCTCGACATGCAGACCACCGCCAACGAGGCCCTGAAGCAGAACCGGTGACCGGCGCCTCCCGATCGGCGGCGCTGCTGGCGCTGCTGCTGCTGCCTGCGGCCGGCTGCGGCGAGCCCGCCGCCGCCGAGGGGATCCCGATCGGCGTCCTGCTGTCTTATTCCGGCTACCTGGCCGCCAACAGCGTCAACTCCGAGCGCGCCTTGACCCTGGCCATCGAGGCCGGCAACGCCGCCGGCGGGGTGGGGGGCCAGCCGGTGCGCCTGGTGGCCCGCAACACCCGCAGCGATCCGGCCCAGGTCGTCAAGCGCGCGCGCGAGCTGATCCAGGCCGGCGCGGTGCTGTTCATCGGCCCCGACACCATCGACTTCGTCACCCAGCTGCGCACCCTGCTGGGCGACCGCACCATGATCCTGCCCAGCTTTGCCACCGCCTCGGACATCGAGTGGAAGCCGCCGTTCTGGTTCGTCATGGGCGCCAGCACCGCCCGGGTGGCTTGCGAGCTGATGGCGCAGATGCGGGCCGACGGCCGGGAAAAGCCGGTCATGGTGGTCAACTCGACCGGCTACAACGGCTGGCTGTCCTGGGTGCTGACCAACGAATACGGCATGCGGAAGGTGCTGCTGCCCGCCAACCAGCCCTCCACCCCAGACACGGTCTTGCCAATCACCGAAGCCGGCGCCGATGCCTACGTGCTGGCCGCTTACCCGGCTTCCGCCTCCGCGCTGCTGTACGCCCTGCTGGCCAGAAAAGCGTTGCCCGACGCCAGCCGCTGGTACCTGTCGCCCACCCTGCACACGCCCGCCTTCCTCCAGTCCAGCCCCCGCACGGCGCTGGCGGGGGCGCGGGTGATCGCCCCGTCGATCGGCGACGACGCCGCCGACTTCCGCGAGCGCTTCGCCGCCCGCTGGCACGACCAGCCGCTGGACGACGCCTACGCCTTCTACGATGCCGGGGCGGTCGCGGTGCTGGCGCTGCAGCGGGCCTTCACCCGGGAAGGCGCCATCCCCGACGGTCACGGCCTGGCCAGCCACATCGTCGCCGTCACCCAGCGTGGCGCCACCGCCGTGCGATGGAACGAGCTCGACCGCGGGCTGGCCCTGCTGGCCAGCGGGCAGGAGATCGAATACGTGGGCGTCTCGGGGCTGATCGAGTTCGACCTGTCCGGCCAGACGCCGGCGGCGAGCACGGTCTGGTGGACCATCGACGACGATCGCTTCGCCGAAGCGGCCCAGTCCAGCCGCTGCGGCCGCTAGAGACTGAGGCTGGTCTGCAGGAAGAAGGTGCGGGGAGCCAGCGGGTAGTCGACGCCGGCGAAGCCGGGGACCGGCCCGGTGCTGCCCAGCAGGTTCTTGCCGGTCAGCGAGAACGAGACCTCGCTGTGGCGGCGCCCGAACAGGTCGAAGGGGCGGGTGAAGATCCCGGCCTCCAGCAGCAGGTAAGGCGGCAGCCGGTAGGGGCCATCGTTCAGCAGGATGTTGGTGTCGCTGGGCCGGCGCGCGCCCACGTAAGACGCCTGCACCACGCCACGCAGGGGGAAGCTGGCCGGATGACCGACCATCCCGGCGTGCAGCTGCAGGTTCGGATAGATCCCGCCCGCCGACCCCAGCAGCCAGTCGGCGTAACCTTCCTGACCGGTGCGGCGGATGGTCCGCTGCGCCTCCAGGCTGAGGTGGGCGCCCAGCAGATCGCCGTACTTCAGCTCGGCCCGCGACTCCCAGGACCAGGTGGCCGCGTGGGCCACGTTGCGCGCCACCTGACCGATGCCCTCCTGCACGAACTCGGTCTTGTCTGACAGCACGCTGTAGGCCACATCGCTGGACAGCTCGAGAAAGCGCCACGGCTGCCAGCCGATCTCGATCTCCCCGGTGCGCAGGCGCTGCGGTTTCAGCTGCGGGTTGCCGACCACGTCCCCGTTGGCCAGCGGGATCGCGTGCAGCAGCAGCGGCGAGGGGGCCTTGAAGGCGCTGCCGTACAGCAGCTTGGCGTGCAGCTGCGGCCAGGGGTTCGACACCAGGCCGACCCGTTCGGTGATCTGTCCGCCGTAGACGTTGTGCTGGTCGTGGCGCACGCCGCCGGTCAGGCTCAGCAGGTCGTCGACCACGTTCCAGATGGTCTGCAGGTAGACGCCCTGGCTGAAGAAGCTGCGGTGCCCCTGGTAAACCGAGATGCTCTCGATCACCGAACCGGGCGCCGTGCCATCGGTCGGCTGCTTGGCCACCCCGATGCGCGAGGGCAGCCGCTCGTCGTCGATCAGCACGTCGGCCCCCGCCACCAGGCTGGCCCGTCCGCCCAGCCGGGCCGGCGTCCACTCGACCTGGCCGTCCAGATCGCCGCCGCGAAAGCCGAACTGCCGCCGCACGTAGAAGAACGGGCTGCCCACCTCGAGGCGGCTGTCTGCGGCGGGCCCGCCGCGGAACAGCTGCCCGCGCAGCGACAGGCGCAGGTCCCGGTCGACGGTCTGGTGCCAGAACACACCGGCGCGCAGCTGCGATTGGGACACGCGGCTGTCCGACTGGGCGCCGTCGCGGTAGCCGTGGGCCAGCTGGAACAGCGAACCGAACTCGGCCCCCCGGGCCATGGCCGAGTAATAGCCGAAGGCGCCCAGCTCGGTGCCGGCGGCGGGCCGGTAGATCACCCGGGCCAGCGCGCAGCTGGCCTGCTGATCCATCCCCTCGGCCACCAGGTCCTGTCGCTTGTCCTCGGGCACCGACGGCGCCGGCGAGCTGGCGGGCAGCCGCAGCCCGGACAGGTCCTGCTGGTTGCGCCGGACCGCCACCAGCACGTCCAGACCCCCGCGCGACAGCCCCGCCGAGACGTCGGCGTCGCTGCCCCAGCGGTTGCCCGCCCGCTCCACCGCCATCCAGGCGTTGGCCCCGCGCAGGCTGGCCCCGTTGCGCGTGCGGATGTTGATCAGCCCCAGGAAGGCGTCCGCCCCGAACAGCGCCGAGGCGGGCCCGCGCACGATCTCGATGGCCTCGATCGCCGACAGGGGCACCAGCTCGGGCCCCAGCCAGTTGCCGCCGGTCGAGTGAAACGCCACCGAGTGGCCGTCGATCAGCACCTTGACGATGCTGCTCTCGGCGTAAAGCCCGCCCGAGATCCCGCGCACCGCCAGGTTCGGGGCGGTGTGGTCGTCGACCACATAGAACCCCAGCAGGTGGCTCAGCACCTCGGACACCGATCGGTAACCCCACAGCGCGATCTGCTCGCGCGTGACCGTGCTGATGATGGCCGGGGCCTCGCTGTTCTTCTGGGCGGTGCGGGTGGCGGCCCAGACCTCCTGGGACACGTCCAGCAGCGCCGCCAGGCTCAGCTCCTCCTCCGGGCCCTCGTCCGGGTCGGCGGCGCGCGCGGCGGCTGGCCACACGAGCACCGCCAGCAGCGGCGCCAGCCGCCTCATCCCTCCACCTGTACGCACCATCCCACCTGGCCCCGCCCCCCGGGGAGCCGAGGTCCATCTAATCAGCGGAACGCCGCGCGATCTTGAGGCAAAGAGCCAGCCCCGGAAACCTCCCGTCGCCTGGCCGGCTGCGGGGCC
>JBKPRZ010000099.1:0-11625 GCA_046734815.1 Myxococcota bacterium
CGCCGAGGGGCTGGAGGCCATCGTGCCGGTGCCGCTGCACCCGCGCCGCCTGGCCCAGCGCGGATTCAACCAGGCGCTGGAGCTCACCCGGGAAGCGGTCCGGGTCCGCCGCGCACGCAGCCGCGCCTTGCGATTGCCGCCGCTGCCGCTGGCGGTCTGGGTGGACGCGCTCCGGCGCCAGCGCGACACGCCGCCGCTGGGCCGCGAGCCGGGTTCGGTCCGCCGCTGCCGGCTGGCCGGTGCCTTCCGCGTGCCGTCGCGGCCGCTGGTCCGGGGACGCCGCCTGCTGCTGGTGGACGACGTGATGACCACCGGAGCCACCTTCGCCGAATGCGCCCGCACCCTCCTGGACGCGGGCGCGCGCGAGGTGGCGGTGGCGGCGCTGGCGCGCGCCTTGCCATGAGCCGCTCCCGCAGGTCGGACAGATGCCGACGGGCCGGGCCTGAAGGCGGACCCAGTCAGGTCTGCTGACTGGGTGTAAACGCGGCGATATCACGGCTGGAACTCCCGCCCTCGCCGCGCTTCGTCCTTGACTTGGCTGTGCCGACCGTTAACGTACGCGGTCTGCGCGGGGTTCTGAAGGCACGTAGCTCAGTGGAAGAGCACCACCTTGACACGGTGGGGGTCGGCGGTTCAATCCCGCCCGTGCCTACCGTCTGTCCAGCTCCCCACGCTCTACGAAACGCCGGTCTTTTCAAGGGTCTGGACCGTGAGTGACTCCAGCCAGCGCGCCCCCGCTCCGGGGGACCCGCCCGTCATCCGACCGCGCGACAAGGGAGACGTCCCCGACGATCCCCTGTCCCGTCTCCGGCATTCCACCTCCCACGTGATGGCCGATGCCGTCCGTCGGCTGCGCCCGAAGGCCAAGGTGGCCATCGGCCCGTCCATCGAGACCGGCTTTTACTACGACTTCGACACCGAGCCGTTCACCCCCGAAGATGCCGCCCGCATCGAGGCGGAGATGGCCAAGATCGTGGCCCAGAATCTGCCGTTCGAGCGGCGGGTGGTCTCGCGGGACGAGGCGCTGCGGATGTTCGAGGCCCGCGGAGAGACCTACAAGGTCGAGATCATCCGCTCGATCCCGGCCACCGAGGAGATCTCGCTGTTCCAGCACGGCGACTTCATCGACCTGTGCCGGGGCCCGCACGTCGAGCGGACCGGCGAGATCAAGGCCTTCAAGGTGCTGTCCTTCGCCGGCGCCTACTGGCGCGGCGACGAGCGCAACCCGATGCTCCAGCGGGTCTACGGCACCGCCTTCCCTTCCAAGAAGGAGCTGGACGAGCACCTGACCCGGCTGGAGGAGGCCAAGGCCCGCGATCACCGCGTGCTCGGCAAGCAGCTGGACCTGTACTCGTTCGATGACCTGGTCGGCCCCGGGTTCGTGCTCTGGCACCCCAAGGGCGCCTTCGTCCGCTATCAGATCGAGGACCTGGTCCGGCGCGAGAACGTCCGCCGCGGCTACCAGCTGGTGTACACGCCGCATCTCGCGCGCGAGCAGCTGCTGGTGACCTCCGGGCACATGGCCCACTACCAGGAGAACCTGTTCGGCGGGATGGAGCTGGAAGGCCAGCGCTACCTGGTCAAGCCGATGAACTGTCCCTTCCACATCGCGATCTACCGCTCGCAGCTGCGGTCGTACCGCGATCTGCCCATCCGCTACTCGGAGCTGGGTACGGTCTACCGCTACGAACGGTCGGGCGTGCTGCACGGCCTGCTGCGCGTGCGCGGCCTGACCATGGACGACGGCCACCTGTTCATCCGCGAGGACCAGATCGCCGAGGAGATCGGAGCCTGTGTCTCGTTCTCACTGTCGCTGCTCAAGCTGTTCGGTTTCGCCGACTACGACCTTTACCTGGCCACCCGGCCCAGCAGCTTCATGGGCGACCCTGCCGCCTGGGACGTGGCCGAGGCGGCCCTGAAGCAGGTGCTGGAGTCGACCGGCCGACCGTTCCAGCTCGACCGCGGGGGCGGGGCTTTTTACGGGCCCAAGATCGACCTCAAGATCAAGGACGCCATCGGCCGAGAGTGGCAGTGTGCGACCTTCCAGCTCGACTACCAGCTGCCCGAGCGGTTTGCCCTCGAATACGTGGGCGCCGACGGGCAGCGGCATCGCCCGGTCATGATCCACCGGGCGCTGCTCGGTTCGGTCGAGAGGTTCATGGCCGTGCTGATCGAGCACTTCGGCGGGGCCTTCCCGCTGTGGCTGGCGCCGGTACAGGCGCGGGTGCTGTCGGTCAGCGAGAAGGCGGAGGCCTACGCGCAGGAGGTGACCCGGCTGCTGGGCGCGGCCGGGCTGCGCGCGGAAGCCGACGTGGCCCCCGACAAGCTGGGGGCCAAGATCCGACGGGCCCAGGTGGAGAAGATCCCCTACATGGTGGTCGTCGGAGAGAAGGACATGGCCGCTCGCGTGGTATCGCCACGCACGCGGGAGGGCCAGCAGCAACCGGCCACGCCGATCGACGAGTTCGTCGCCCGGCTGGCCGACGAAGCAAAGATGCCTCCGCTCGACTAGGGCGGCGGTCGGTGGCGCGAACGCAAACCAGGAGGAAAGAGCATCCCTAGACCAGGCTTTCATGGACCACCCAGCGGCGGCTCGGAAAACTACCGGGTCGGCCGGCGCATCCGTGCGCCCGAGGTTCGGGTCATCGGCGCCGACGGCGCCCAGGTGGGCATCATGCCCACCTTCGAAGCCATGAAGATGGCTGAAGAACAGGGCCTGGAGCTGGTGGAGGTCAACCCCCGCGCAGCCCCACCCGTCTGCCGGATCATGGACTTCGGCAAGTTCAAGTACGAGACGTCCAAGAAGGAGAAGGCGTCTCGCAAACACCAGTCCACCGTGGTGGTCAAGGAGGTGAAGTTCCGCCCCAAGACCGACGTCCACGACCTGGACTTCAAGGTCAAGCACATCCGCCGGTTCCTCACCGAGGGCAACAAGTGCCGGCTGGTCATCGTCTTCCGCGGCCGCGAGATCGTGCACCCGGAGACCGGCCAGATGATGCTGGACACGGTGATCAAGGCGCTGGGCGATTCCGCGGTGGTCGAGCAGAAGGCCACCATGGAAGGCCGACGCATGGTCCTCACCCTCGGCCCACGGGTCGGGGTGCTGCGTCCCGGCGGAGGTCCGCCCGGCCCTGGCCCGGCCCCCCCCGGACCGGCCGGCAGCGGGCAGGCGATGCCGGCTCCCCCGGTACCGACACGCGCCCCCACCGCCCCGGCGGTGACCCGCACGGCGCCAGCGTCCAAAGAGGCAGCGGCGGCGGCACCCAAGCAGAAGGCCTGATCCCGGCGGCTGGCGGCGGACCGGCGTCCGGTGCAAACAGGACGTCCGACGCCGCGGGCGCCGGGATCAAGGCTCTTGCGTGCCGTGCCGTAATCGATAATACTCCCCGCCTCTCATGCCCAAGCTGAAGATGAAGTCGAACAGCGGCGCGAAGAAGCGCTTCAAGCTGACGGCCAGCGGGCGCATCAAGCGCAAGCGAGCCTTCCTCCGCCACAACACCGGCCTGCGCAAGTCGAGCACCGGTCGGAAGCTGCGGCGGACCGGCTACATCTTCAAGACCCAGGAGCATCAGGTCAAAGCGATGCTCCCCTACGGAACCGACTAGAGGAAGAGGAGTCTCCCGTCCATGCCGCGCGCCAAAGGTGGCTACAAATCCCGTCACCGCCGCAACCGCATCCGAAAACACGCCAAGGGCTTCCGCGGCGGGCGCTCGAAGCTCTGGAAAGCGGCGGTCGAGGCGGTTCATCGCAAGTGGCGATACGCCCTGTTTCACCGGCGGAAGCGGAAGAGCGACTTCCGCAGCCTGTGGATCGTTCGCATCAACGCGGCCGCGCGCGAGCTCGGCCTGTCGTACTCGAAGCTGGTTGCCTCGCTGGACAAGGCGGGCATCGGGCTCGACCGGAAGATCCTGGCTGACCTGGCCATCAGCGACCCGACCGCGTTCAAGAGCGTGGTCGAGGCCGCCCGCGCCGCCGCCTGACGGGGTGATGGCGTGACCGCGGGCGCCGCTCCCGCGGCGGGCAAGCTGATCGAGGACCTCGACCGCCTGGGCGAGGAGTTCCAGGGCGAGATCCGCGCGCTGTCGACCGAGCAGGAGATCCGACTGGCCCAGGCCCGCTACCTGGGGCGCAAGGGTCGTGTGACCGACCTGATGAAGGCGCTGGGCCGGATCCCGGCCGAGGAGCGGCCCCGGGTGGGCGAGGCCGCCAACCGCGCCCGCGACCGCATCGAGGAGGCGGTGACGGTGCGCCTGCGCGGGCTGCAGGAGCAGGCGCTGGCCGCCGAGCTGGGCCGGGTCGAGGACGTCACCCTGCCGGCGCGGGGCGAGCCGGTCGGCACGTTGCACCCGCTGACCCTGGTGCGGCGGCAGGTGGAGACCATCTTCCTCGAGCTCGGCTTCGAGGTGCGCACCGGGCCCTGGGTGGAGACGGAGTGGAACAACTTCGACGCCCTGAACACGCCGCCCGAGCACCCCGCCCGCGACATGCAGGACACCTTCTTCGTGGAAGGCGGGCTGGTGCTGCGCTCGCATACCTCGCCGGTGCAGGTGCGGACCATGCTGGCGGGCCCCCCGCCGGTGAAGATCATCGCCCCGGGCAACGTGTTCCGGCGCGATGACGACGCCACCCACACGCCCATGTTCCCCCAGGTCGAGGGCCTGCACGTGGCCCAGGGGGTCAGCTTCGAGGACCTCAAGGCCACCCTGGTCTACTTCGTGCGACAGTTCTTCGGGCCGGCCATGCAGATCCGCCTGCGGCCGAGCTTCTTCCCCTTCACCGAGCCATCGGCCGAGGTGGACGCCTCCTGCTGGAAGTGCGAGGGCAAGCTGCCGGCGCGCCAGTCCTGCCGCCTGTGCAAGGGCTCGGGCTGGATCGAGATCGGGGGCTCGGGCATGGTCCACCCCAACGTGCTGAAGGCGGCGGGCTACGACAAGTACGACGTCACCGGCTTCGCTTTCGGCATGGGGTTGTCGCGCATGGCGATGCTCAAGTACGAGGTGAACGATCTGCGGCTGTTCTACGAGAACGACCTGCGTTTTCTCCGCGCCTTCCGGGCCGGCTGAGGTGTCCGCGTGAAGCTTTCCCTGCGCTGGTGCAAGGAGCTGGTCCCTGGTTGCGAGCCGGTCGCCGCGCTCGACGGCGCTGCCGCCGCCCAGGCGCTGACCAGCGTGGGCCTGGAGGTCGAGGCGGTCGAGCCGCGCGGCCAGGGCACAAGCGGCGTGATCGTCGCCGAGGTGCTGGCCATCCGGCCGCACCCCTCCGCCGACAAGCTACGGCTGGTGCGCATCCGCGCGGGCTCGCGGGAGGAGGAGGTGGTCTGCGGGGCCGCCAACGTGCCGGGAGCGGGTGGCCGGGTGGTCTGGGCGCCGCCCGGAGCGCGGCTGCCGGGCAACCGCGTGCTGGAGGCCCGGGAGGTGAGGGGGGTGCGCTCGCCGGGCATGTTGTGCAGCGAGGTCGAGCTGGGCCTGTCCGAGCAAGGTGACGGAATCTTGATTCTGTCGCCTTCGGACCCGACCGGCGTCGACTTCGCCGAGCGCTTCGGGATCGCCGACGACATCCTGGAGGTCAACGTCACCCCCAACCGCGCCGATGCCCTCAGCCACCTGGGCGTGGCGCGCGAGCTGGCGGCGTTCTTCGGGGCGCGGGCGCGTCCGCCCGAGCCCGAACGCGCGCGCGAGTCGGCCGAGGCGGGGGCGCGCGACGTGCGCATCGAAGATCCGGAGGCGTGCGCGCGCTATCAGGCGCGCTTCGTCAGCGGCCTGACCGTGGGGCCCAGTCCGCTGGCCATGCGCCTGCGGCTGGCCGCGTGTGGCATCCGCCCGATCAGCAACCTGGTCGACGTCACCAACTACGTGCTGCTGGAGCTGGGGCACCCGCTGCACGCCTTCGACCTGGATCGAGTGAACGGCGACCTGGTGGTGCGGCGGGCGCGTGCGGGGGAGGTGATGACCACCCTGGACCAGGGCGAGCGCAAGCTGGAGCCGGACGACATCGTCATAGCCGACCAGCGCGGGCCGGTGGCGCTGGCGGGGGTGATGGGCGGCGCCGGCAGCGAGGTCTCCGCCACGACCCGGAACGTCCTGCTGGAAGCCGCGACCTTCGATCCGCGCAGCATCCGGCGCACCTCCAAGCGCCTGGGGCTGGCCTCGGAGGCGTCGTACCGGTTCGAGCGCGGCGTGGACGCGGAGGGCGTGCCGCTGGCGGCCGCTCGCGCCGCCACCTTGCTGGCCAGCCTGGGCGGCGGCAGCGTGGGCGCCAAGGTGGTGGATCGCTACCCGCGGCCGTTCACGCCCCGTCGGGTGTCGGTCAGCGTGGCCCAGCTGAGCCGGCTGTCGGGGCTGCCGCTCGACGCCGCGGCCGCGGCCGGCGAGCTGCAGAAGGTCGCCGCTTCGCCCGATGCGGTCGCCGTGAAGGGGCAGGGCGCGTCGGCGGAGGTGGTGCTCACCGTCCCCAGCTACCGGCCCGACCTGGTGCTACCCGAGGACCTGGTCGAGGAGGTGCTGCGCCTGGGCCGCCACTACGAATCACCGGCCCGGGTCGAGCGGGTCCTGGCCAACGCGCGCCCGTCGCCCAACCCGGAGAACCCGTCTCACCGGGTGCGGGACGTGCTGGCCGGTGTCGGTCTGTCCGAGATAGTCAGCTGGGGGTTCGTGCCGCGCGCCCGGCTGGCTGCCATCGCCGGCGACCGGACCGAGCTTGCCGATGGGGTGGCGGTCAAGAACCCGATCTCCGCCGATTACGAGGTCATGCGGACCTCGCTGCTGCCGGGCCTGGCCGACGCCACCGCGCGCAACCTGTCGCGCGGGATCGAGGACGTGCGGCTGTTCGAGGTGGGCCCCGTGATCCGCAAGAACGCCGGCGGGCCCGAGCCGCTGCAGCAGGAATTCGCGGCCGCGCTGCTGACCGGGCGCCGGGGTGGCTGGCTCAAGCCCGGCGAGCCGCTGGACTTCTTCGATCTGAAGCGCGTGGTGCTGGCTGTGTGCGCCAGCTTCGGGGGCGAGCCCGTCTTCGTGCCCTCGCGCGAGGTGCCCTACCTGCACCCCGGCGTTGCCGCCTGGCTGCAGTTGCCCGAGGGCACGCGCGTGGGCTGTGCCGGTGAGCTGCATCCGGTGACCGCCCGACGGCTGGGCATCGAGACGCGCGCATTCTATGCCGAGCTGGACGTGGATGCGCTGGCCCGGGCGGCGGCGGTCGTGCGCAGCGTGGCGCCGCCGCGTTTCCCGGCGGTCACCCGCGATCTGTCCTTCTGGATCGACGCCGGCGTCTCGGCGGCGGAGCAGCGCGCGGCGCTGCTGAGTGCGGGCGAGGCGCTGCTGGCGGACCTGCAGGTGCGCGAGGATTTCCGCGACCCGAAATATGTGCCGGCGGGCAAGAAGGGGATGCTCTGGGGAATGATCTACCGGGCGGAGGACCGGACTCTCACGGATGCCGAGGCCGACGCGGCCCACGCACGCGTGGTCAGCGCGCTGACGAGCAAGCTCGAGATCCAGATACGCTGAGCGCGCAAAGAGCGCGGGTCGGCGACGTCGCAGATCGGACGCCGACCTCGCACAATGTCGTAACCCTTTGACTTCTATGGGGATCTTGCGTATACGTGGATCATGACGAAGGCCGACATAGTCGAGACGGTGTACGAGAAGGTGGGCGGGTTCTCGAAGAAAGAAGCGGCCGAGATCGTCGAGACGGTCTTCGATACGATCAAAGAGACTCTGGAAAAGGGCGAAAAGATTAAGATTTCTGGCTTCGGCAACTTCGTGGTCCGGGACAAGAGCGCGCGCGCCGGCAGAAATCCCCAGACCGGCCAGGAGATAACCATCAGTGCGCGCCGCGTCCTGACGTTCAAGCCCAGCCAGGTGCTCAAGAACGCGCTCAACACCTGAACGGCACCCATTGCCACGACGCGTTTCCGTCCCCGTCAACGCCCAGGGAATTCCGGAGAAGCCGTACTTCAAGATCGGCGAGGCGGCGCGGATCTGTGGCGTCGAGCCCTACGTGCTCCGCTACTGGGAGACCGAGTTTCGCTCGCTGAGGCCGCAGAAGACGGCCTCGCAGCAGCGCCTGTACCGGCGCAAGGACGTCGAGTTGCTGCTGCAGATCCGCCACCTGCTGTACGACAAGCGCTTCACCATCGCGGGGGCGCGCGCGCGGCTGCGCGAGCAGGGGCGGGACGAGACGCCGCCGCGCCCGCCGCGGGTGGTGGACCGGGAGACCCTGCGCAAGCTCAAGCAGGGGATCGTCGAGCTGCTGCGCCTGGTCCAGGAGTGATCGGGCCGCGGCCGCCCGACGAAGAAAGAGTTTGAACTCGACGCATTTCTGCAATAACAAGTGGCCTTCTCGTCGCGCGGGCGCAGGCCGGGCAGCTGGCCGTCGGTCGTAGCGGGGAGAAGAACGAGACAATCGGGGCGTGGCGCAGCCTGGTTAGCGCACCTGTCTGGGGGACAGGGGGTCGCTGGTTCAAATCCAGTCGCCCCGACAACTTTAATGGGAACCCTGAAAGGGTTCCCAAACCCTCCCGCGATGATTCGCGCCCGGCAAAGCCGGGCGGCTCCTCACGCGGTGATGGGAACCCACCACCGTCGTTTGGCTTTAAGTTTGGTCCATGGCAGCGCGGCCTCTCATCCTGCTCTCCAATGATGATGGGGTGCATGCGCCGGGGCTGGGGGCGGCGGAGCAATCGCTGCGGGCGCTGGGAGATCTGATTGTCGCGGCGCCGGATCGGGAGCGGAGCGCCACCTCGCACTCGATCAGCCTCGACCGGCCGCTGCGCGCCGACGAGGTCCGGCCGGGCGTGTTCTCCATCGACGGGACGCCGGTGGACTGCGTGTACCTGGCGCTGCTGCACCTGGTGCCGCGCAAGCCGGACCTGGTCGTGTCGGGGATCAACCACGGCTACAACCTCGGCTCTGACGTCTTCTATTCGGGGACGGTCGCGGCGGCGGTGGAGGGCGCGTTGCGGGGTGTGCCCGGGATCGCGTTTTCGCTCGAGCGGCGGCGGCAGCCGGACTTCGCGCCGGTCGCCTCGTTCGTCCGCGCGCTGGTGCAGGAGGTGCTGCAGCGAGGCGCGGGGGCCATCCCGCCGGGGGCGCTGCTGAATGTGAACGCGCCGTCGGGGGCGCTGGGGGGTTACGAGATTACTTTCCTCGGCCGGCGCGTCTACCGGGATCTGGTGGACGTGAGACAGGATCTGCGCGGCCGGTCCTATTACTGGATCGGCGGTCCGGAGGCCGAGGTCGAGGATGCACCCGGCTCGGACACCAGCGCCGTGCGCGCGGGACGGGTGTCGGTGACGCCGCTGGGGCTGGACCTGACCAGCCGGCCGCTCATCGGCGAGCTGTCGCACTGGCGGGTGCCGGGCTGGACGCCGCACCTCAGCCAGGAGGCGCGCGCGGTGGAGGAAGGAGCGCCCACGCCCGAGAGCCCGGAGTGATGATGCCGGGCGGGCCTTCGCGGCGGTGGTTCGGCTTCGTCGTGCTCTGCGCGGCCGGGGCGCTGGGCGGCTGCGCGCACAACCCGCCCCCCATGCACCCGCCGGTCCCCGAGGGGACGTTCTACGTGGTGCGGGCCGGCGACACGCTGGCCGAGCTGGCGCGGACGCGCAACATCCCGCTGGAAGACCTGGCCGAGATCAACGGCCTGACCGAAGACGCGCCGCTGGGCGCGGGGCAGGTGATCTTCATGCTGGCGCCCGCGCCGGGCATGAGCGCCGCGCCCGCGCCGGTGGCCGCGGCCGAACCGCCGGCCGCCGCACCGGGGGAACCGCCGGCGGCCGAGTCGGGCAAGAACAAGGAGGTCCTGCGCTGGCCGCTGCCCGAGGGCCGCTTATCGTCGGCGTTCGGCAAGCGCTGGGGCCGAAAGCATGAGGGGATCGATCTGGCGGCCCCGGAGGGCACGCCCGTGCTGGCCGCCCAGGAGGGGCGGGTGCTCTACGCCGGCGACACCGTCCAGGGATACGGGAACATGGTGGTCCTGCAGCACGAGAACGATCTGCTGACGGCCTACGCTCACAACTCGGTGCTGCTGGTGCGGGTGGGCGACCACGTGCGCGCCGGGCAGACCATCGCGCGGGTGGGGCAGAGCGGCCGGGCCACCGGTCCGCATCTGCACTTCGAGGTGCGGCAGGGGCAGGTTCCGCTGAACCCCCTGCGCTTTCTGGAGTCGGCCCGCTGATCGGGCGGGCTCAACGTTCGGTTCGCTGGACCGTCCCGTCGCGCACGACCAGCAAGAAGGTCACCGGCCCGTCGTTGACCAGGGACACCTCCATGTGAGCGGCGAAGCGGCCGGTCGCCACCGGTAGCCCCTCGGCAGCCAGCTGCTGCACCACCCGTTCGTACAGGGCGCGGGCCTTCTCCGGCTCCTCGGCGCCGTCGAAGCCCGGCCGGTTGCCCTTGCGCAGGGATCCGGCCAGGGTGAACTGGCTGACCACCAGGCAGGCGCCGCCGACGTCCTTGACCGACAGATCCATGGGATGTTTGCCGGCGAAGATGCGCAGGGCCGCCACCTTGCGGGCGGTCGCATCGGCGTCCTGGACGCTGTCGCCGCGTTCGACCCCCACCAGCAAGAGGAGGCCGGGGCCGATCTTGCCCACGCTCTCGCCGCCGACCACCACTTCGGCGCGGCTGACCCGTTGCACGGCGGTGATCATCGGCGGCTCCTTCCGAACAGCCGCGGCCACAGGGCGTCCGCGCGCGCTTCCACATCCGCGATCACCAGCGGGTGCTCCCGCAGGACCACCGCCCGGGCGCTGTGAATGCGGGCGGCCAGATCGGCAGGTAGATCGGCGGGCAGCTCGGCCTCGTCCAGCCAGACCGCGGGCTGGCCGGGCAGGACCAGCAGGTCGAGGGCCAGATCGGTCCAGCCGAGGACACCCTCGGCGATGCTGGTTTCGGCAGCCAGGTTGAAGTAGTGAGCCAGGGTGACCCCCGCCGGTGTCATCCAGTGGTACACGTTGTACTCGCGGCTCTGCCAGAAATGGCCCAGGGTCACGGTCCCGGCCGGCAGTGCCAGCGTGGCCACCTGGTAGGGGGAGGTGGATACGAACAGCACGACCGCCGAGTCGGGGGTGCCTTCGACCAGGTGACAGCGAAATTCCTTGCGCCCGCCGGCCATGGTCCGTTTGATTTCCAGAATGGTGGGCAGGGGCGGGAGGTCCATGGCAGAAAGTCCTATCCAGATGAGACGCAAGGAGCAACTGGGCCAGCCGATCCCCGAACGCGAGATCACGCCCGAGCGCCTGTATCGACGGCGCCGGGAATTCCTGCGCGGGGCAGCGGCCGCGGCGGTCGGGGCCGGGCTGGCCTGGCCCCGCCGCGCCTCGGCGGAACCCCAGGAATCGCAATACGCCCTGCTGCCGAACGTGAAGGCCGGCGCCTATGTCCTGGACGAGAAGAAGACGCCCTTCAAGGACATCGCCACCTACAACAACTTCTACGAGTTCGGGACGGACAAGTCCGATCCGGCCAAGAACGCGCACACGCTGAAGACCCGGCCCTGGACCGTCAGCTGCGCGGGCGAGATCAAGAAACCCGAGACCCTCGACATCGACAAGCTGCTGAAGCTGTTTCCTCTGGAAGAGCGGGTCTACCGCATGCGCTGCGTGGAGGCCTGGTCCATGGTGGTGCCCTGGGT
>JBKPRZ010000100.1:0-6365 GCA_046734815.1 Myxococcota bacterium
GCCGCGGGTGGCCCCGGTCGCGATCCCGGAACCCTGACCTCGGGTCCGTTTCTCGGGGACGGGTTTTCTTCTGAACGTGGTTCAGCTAACGTGTGCGGCCTGTCGGGTGGCCACCCGGTCCCCGGAAGTCGAGTGTTTACCAGCTCTTAACAGAATCGTCGCAAGGAGAGATGGATGATGCGAAGTCCGCTTCGGTCTTTCGTGCTCGGGCTGACCTGCCTGGCGTTCCTCAGTTGCATCGAACCGGTAGACAAGGGAGGCCCGGACACGGGCGCGGCGGGGTCAGGCGGACGTGGAGGCTCGGGCGGCAGCGGAGGCGGCGGCAGCGGCGGATCCGGGGGTAGTGGTGGTGGCGGCGACAAGAAGGACGCGGCCGTCAAGGCTCCCGACGCGCCGGTGAAGAAGGACACCGCCGCCAAGGGTCCCGATGCCGCCAGCAAGGCCGACGCTGGCTCGAAGGACGCGCCCCCGCGCGACTCGGGCGGCGGCAAGATGGACGCCGCGGCTCCGCCGAAGATGGACGGCGGCGGCGGCGCGGCCAAGGGCTACAACCTGCCGCCCGATCTGGCAGCCCAGTTCCGCGGCCACTGCGCCGGCGACGAGCCCTGCGCGCCGGTGACCGATCTGATCAAGAACACCGCCAAGCACGCGGGCGCGCGCCGGCCAGCGCCCTGAGCGCGGTCAACCCCCCGCTGCCGCGGTCGGGACCGGCACCAGACCTCGCGGGGTGATCACGGCGTCCGTGATCGCCTCCGAGGTCTGGGCGCCGTCCCAGACCACCACCCGTTCCAGCCGCGCGCCCCCGCCCACCAGCGCTCCGGCGCCCACCACCACGTCGGGACCGACCCGCGCGCCGGCCTCGATGATGGCTCCGGCGGCGATGCGCACGGGTCCGCGGATCTCGGCGGCGGGGTGAACACGCGCCCCGGGATCCACGCCCGTCAGCGGTCCCGGTGCTGACGCCAGCAGCGAGGGCCGGCGCAGGAGGGCCAGGTTGCCCTCCAGGTACCGCTCCGGTGTGGAGTGCTCCTCGAAGTAGCCGTCGTAGTCCAGCGCCTGGATGCGGCCGCCGTCGGCGAGCACCAGCTGATAGGCGTCGGCGATGACGTCGGACGGCCCCTCCGGCGGCAAGCGATCGAGCAGCCCTGCCTCCAGCACGTGGATGCCGGTGAACATGCGGTTGGACACCGCGCCCGTCGGGCGCACGCCGCTGGGAGCGCCCCGCAAGCCGACCACACGGCCAGACTGATCCACCGCCACCGGGGCGAATTGACCCGGGGTCTGCTCGCGTCGCAGGACCATGGTCGCCAGGGTCCCCGCGGGCGCGGCCCGGTGTGCGGCCAGCACCTGGTCGAGCGGCAGATCCGCCACCACCTTGCCGTTCATGATCAGCACCGGCTCGGACCGGAACAGCGCGCGGGCGCGCGCGATCCCGCCGCCGGTGCCCAGCAGCTCGTCTTCCTGCGAGTACCTCACCTTAAGGCCGAGCGCCGATCCCTGGCCGACGGCGGCGCGGATCTGGTCGCCATGGTGATGCAGGTTGATGACGACGTCCTGCAGCCCGGCGCGCGCGCACCGGTGCAGACCGAACAGGATGGCCGGGTAGCCGCAGATCGGCACCAGCGGTTTGGGTCGCGCCTCGCCGAGCGCGCCGAGGCGCGTGGAGCGCCCGGCGGCAAGCAACATCACCTGCATCGACATCAACGGTAACATCTGCGTGTTAGGATCGAGGCGATGAAGATCTGCGTGATCGGGACTGGATACGTCGGGCTCGTGGCGGGCGCCGGGTTCGCCGACATGGGCCAGGATGTCGTCTGCTGCGACATCGATGCCGAGAAGATCGCCATGCTCCAGCGCGGGCAGATGCCGATCTTCGAGCCGGGACTGGACCGCCTGGTCAGCCACAACGTGGCCGAGGAGCGGTTGAAGTTCACGGTGGACGTCCCGCAGGCGGTGGCAGGCGCCGAGGTGATCATCCTGGCCGTGGGAACGCCGCCGGGCCCTGATGGCTCGGCCGACCTGTCTTACATCTTCACGGCGGCCGAGACCGCCGCCCGCAACCTGACCGGCTGGGCGGTCCTGGTCACCAAGTCGACCGTGCCGGTGGGCACCGGCGACAAGATCGAGGAGCTGGCCCGCAAGGTCGCCACCCACGAGGTCGTGGTCGCCTCGAACCCCGAATTCTTGAAGGAGGGTGATGCGGTCAACGACTTCATGAAGCCCGACCGGATCATCATCGGCTCGTCCGACAAGCGGGCGGTCAAGACCTTGAAGGCGCTGTACGCGCCCTTCACCCGCTCGAGCGACCGCGTGATGGTGATGGACCGCCGGTCGGCCGAGCTGACCAAATACGCCGCCAACGCCATGCTGGCCACCCGCATCTCCTTCATGAACGAGCTGGCCAACCTGTGCGACGCCATCGGCGCGGATATCGAGCTGGTGCGCGGAGGCCTGGGCTCGGACGCGCGCATCGGGCCCAAGTTCCTGTACGCCGGCGTCGGCTTCGGCGGCAGCTGCTTCCCCAAGGACCTGCGCGCAGCCCTGAGCACGGGGCGCGAGGCCGGGGTGCCGCTGCGGCTGCTGGAGGCGGTGGTGGCGGCCAACGAGCGGCAGAAATACCGCCTGGGCGACGACATCAAGCGACACTTCGGCGGCGACATCCGCGGCCGCCGGATCGCCATCTGGGGTCTGGCCTTCAAGCCGGGCACCGACGACATCCGCGAGGCCCCGGCGCTGGTGTTGATCGACCAGTTGCTGGAGGCCGGCGCCGAGGTGCACGCCACGGACCCCCAGGCCCTGGCCGCGTCCCGCAAGGTGCTGGGCGACCGCGTGCAGTTCCAGACCTCGGCCTACAAATGCGTCGACGGCGCCGATGCCCTGGTGCTGGTCACCGAGTGGCACGAGTACCGCCGTCCGAACTTCGAGCGGCTGAAGAAGGCCATGCGCCAGCCGGTCCTGTTCGACGGCCGCAACCAGTGGGACCCGGAAGCCGTGCGCGCGGCAGGCTTCACCTACTACGGCATCGGCCGCGGGCGCGCGGCGGCCTCCTGACCGTCAGCCGGGTGGCTGCGCGCGGTACCAGGCCACGAACCGGGCCAGCCCCTCGTCCAGCGAGACCTTCGGCTGGTAGCCGAGCTCGCGGCCGGCCAGGCTGACATCGGCCAGGGTGCGGGTCATCTCGCCCGGCGGGGCGGCCACGCGCACGATGCGCGCCGGGCGCCCCACCGCCGCCGCGACCTTGTCCACCATCTCGGCCAGGCTGGTTCCGCGCGAGCCGCCCAGGTTGTAGATCCGGTAGCGCGGCTGCGAGTCGCCGGTCTGCTGGTCGATCGCCGCCACCACCCCGTCGACGATGTCATCGATGAAGGTGTAATCGCGCGAGCTGCTGCCATCGCCGTAGAGCTCGACCTCCTCACCGCGGGAGATCCGGGCGGTGAACTTGTGGATGGCCAGGTCGGGCCGCTGCCGCGGACCGAAGACCGTGAAGAAGCGCAGGCAGGTCATGGACAGCTGGTGCAGGTGGTGCGCGTTCCAGGCCAGCAGCTCGCCCGCCCGCTTGCTGGCGGCATAAGGCGACACCGGCCGGGCGCAGGGATCGTCCTCCCGGAACGGCACCTGGCTGTCGGCCCCGTACACCGACGAGGAGGAAGCGAACACGATTCGGCGCACGCCCGCCCGCTGAGCCGCTTCCAGCAGGTTCAGGGTCCCCATCACGTTGACGTCGTAGAAACGCCCGGGCTCGCGCAGCGAGGGCCGCACGCCCGCCAGGGCGGCCAGGTGCACCACCACCTCGACCCCGGCGCCGAGCGCCCGCTCGACCGTCGCGGGATCGCGCAGGTCGCCTTCCACCAGGGAAAAGGAGGGCCCGACCCGCAGCGCCTGCAGGTTCCGCTCCTTGATTTCCCGCGCGTAGAAGTGGTCGAAGCTGTCCAGCCCCACCACCCGGTCGCCGCGCGCGGTCAGGCGCTCGGCCAGATGCGACCCTATGAACCCCGCGCAACCCGTGACCAGAACGACCATGTCCGTCCAGTGTGGAGGATAGCCAGTACACCGACGGGCCGAAAGGATCAATCGGGCGCGCGCAGGTGCAGCAGGAACTCGACGTTCCCCTTGCCCCCGGTGATCGGGGAGGTGGTCTGCCCCAGCACCGTGAACCCCAGCTCGCGCGCCGCCTGCGCGACGCCCGCCAGCGCCTCCGCCCGCGCGGCCTCGTCGCGCACGATGCCCCCCTTCCCGACCCGCCCGCGGCCCACCTCGAACTGCGGCTTGACCAGGGGGATCACGGGCGCGGCCGGCCGCAGCAGCGGCGGCAACACGGGCAGGATCAGGCGCAACGAGATGAAGGATACGTCCACCACCGCCAGGTCGCAGCGCTGGGGCAGGCTGTCCGCCGTCAGATGCCGGGCGTTGGTGCGATCGAGGACCACGACCCGCGGGTCGGAGGCGACCTTCCAGTCCAGCTGTCCTTGCCCCACGTCGACGCAGAACACCCGCGCCGCCCCCGCCTGCAGCAGGCAGTCGGTGAACCCGCCGGTGGACGCGCCCACGTCCAGCGCGGTCAGCCCGCGCGCATCGACCGCGAAAGTCGCCAGCGCATGGGCCAGCTTGAGCCCGCCGCGCGAAACATAGGGCATCGGCTCGCTCCGCAGCCGCAGCGGCACGTCCGGCGCCACGACGTCCCCGGCCTTGGCGATCGGCCGGTCGCCCTGCAGCACCTCACCCGCCAGGATGAGCGCCCGCGCCCGCTCGCGCGAGGGCGCCAGCCCCTGCTCCACCACCGCCACGTCCGCGCGCACCTTGCCGGGGCGCCTGCGCGCCGCCTCCGCGTCGTCGTCGGATTCCCCCCGCCGGGCCATCGAACCGCCCATGAGACCAGCCCCCCTCCCCCTTTGCCAACCCCCGCCTTTCACCTTTGCAAACCCGCGCCGAATAAGTAAGCTTCCGCTCCTCTCGACGCCCGTCGAGTCCCAAGGGGCTGTAGCTCAGCTGGGAGAGCGCTAGAATCGCACTCTAGAGGCCGTGGGTTCGATCCCCATCAGCTCCACCGAAACCCCCGGTCGACGAACATCAAGCTCGCCACCTATAACGTCAACGGGATACGGAAGCGATTGCGGCCGTTCCTGACGTGGCTGAGGCGGGACGCGCCGGATGTGGTCTGCCTGCAGGAGCTGAAGGAGGCGCAGGCCGACTTTCCCCTGCGCGAGATCCAGGCGGAGGGGTACGGGGCGATCTGGTGTGGGGAGCGGTCGTGGAACGGAGTGGCGATCGTCGCGCGCGGGGCGCAGCCGATCGAGACGCGGCGGCAGCTGCCGGGCGACGATCGCGATCGGCAGGCGCGATACATCGAGGCGGCGGTGGGTGGGATCCTGGTCGGCTGCCTGTACCTGCCCAACGGCAACCCGCAGCCGGGGCCGAAGTTCAGATACAAGCTGGCCTGGTTCGAGCGGTTCCTCGCTCATGCGCAGGCGCTGTGGGAGACCGGACACCCGGTGGTGCTGGCGGGTGACTACAACGTGGTGCCCACCGACTTCGACATCTACAACCCGCGCTCGTGGCGCACGAATGCGCTGCTGCAGCCCGAGCCGCGCGCCTGCTATCAGCGGCTGCTCGGTCAGGGATGGCTGGACGCGATCAGGGCGCGGCACCCGGACGAAAGCGTCTACACGTTCTGGCACTACCTGCGCGACAGCTGGCCGCGCAACGCTGGCCTGCGTCTGGACCACCTGCTGCTGAGCGCGTCGGTGCAGCCGCTGCTCGAGGGGGCCGGGGTGGACAGCTGGGCGCGCGGCCTGCCCGACGCGAGCGACCACGCGCCGGCCTGGATCGCGCTGAAGACGTTGCCACGCCGTTGAACAGGTTTCCGTCGGAGACGCGCGCGTCGAGCCGGGGATATGGCTTGCGCGCGGGCGTGAAAGCGACAGGCGATCGGAGCGGATCGGACCAGCCGCAGGGTGACGGCATTGTTACGCTGGGTGACGTCCGATCCCCGCGGGTCTGCGTGACCCGGGAGTGACGAGAGGGCAAGCCGCGTCCGCTGGCTGCCCCGGAGGATGTTCCATGGTCCATCGTCTATCCGCGCTCCGTCTGCCTGCGCTTCGATTGATGGCCCTCGGCCTCACGCTGGGGTGCCTGAAGCCCACCGCCGCCACGCCGCCGTCGAACGAGGGAACACCCACCAGCCCGCCGCCCATGTCGGGCCGCCCCGGCCCGACCCCGGGCGGAGCGCCGGCGGAATCAGGCACCGGCGGCGGCACCAGCAGCGAGGGAGCGCCGGTCGGCGCCGGCGGTGCGGCCCCCAGGCCGACCGATCCCGCGGGCGCCGGCGTTCCCGATGCCAGCTCGGCGGGGGCCGTACCGGGTGAGCC